>DATCQX010000648.1:0-8787 GCA_036569285.1 Streptomyces sp. | reverse complement strand
GGTGAGCTGTCGGGTTCGGGCGGGGAGGTGCCCGGCCGGGCCACCGGGGGCGGTGACACGGCTTCACCCCTAGCCGTCCCGAGCGTGTGTCCGGTGCGGCGTACTACCTGGGTCCCCCGCTCCTGCCGTACGCGAGTGGTTGGAGTGGTGAGGGACGGCGGCAGGATTAGGCGTCCGCCCGACCCGGCGGAACGTATGCGAGAGCACATGTCCGGAACAAGTGCCGGATTCACATCTCGTCCCTGTTGGCGCATGTCTGGGGCGTATGCGGCGCTTGATCCTTTGCGGTCGCCAAGTATCAACTGGCCGACGGGGGAAAGGCGGAAGGGTGGTGCGAGGAGGGTGGGTGAAAAAAAGTGCCCGTGACTCAACTCACGAAATGGCATTAGCGACAAAATGGACACAAGGTATGAATATCTAAATATGACGTGTCTTATTGGTTGATCGGATGCATAGCGGGCGTGATCCGATAGCGCCCGTGCTGTAACCGTGGGGGCTATCGGTGATCGAAACGTGACCGGATACGCTGACTTGAGTGATGGCAGCGACCTATCGACAAACCGTGTAATCGCCAACAGTCGCCCGTGGGCAACAGCAGACAGGAGATCCCTCGTGACCGTCGTCGGGCCGTTCGGGCTGAGCGTGCGGGACCAGGCACTGGAAGCCGATGTCCAGGCAGGACTGGCTGCCGTCGAGGAGGGTCTGCTCGAAGCCACGAAGAGCGAGGTCCCCTTCATCACGGAGGCCGCGCAGCACCTCGTGCGCGCCGGGGGCAAACGTTTCCGGCCACTGCTGGTGATGCTCTCGGCCCAGTTCGGCGACCCGTACGCGCCCGGTGTGGTGCCGGCGGCGGTCGGCGTCGAACTGACCCACCTCGCCTCGCTGTACCACGACGACGTCATGGACGAGGCCGAGGTGCGGCGCGGGGTGGCCAGCCCCAACGTCCGCTGGGGCAACTCCGTCGCCGTGCTCACGGGTGACTTCCTCTTCGCGCGCGCGTCCCAGATCCTCGCCGACCTCGGGCCCGAGGTCGTCCGCATCCAGGCCGAGGCGTTCGAACGGCTCGTCACCGGCCAGATCCTGGAGACCGCGGGTCCCGCGGACGGCTGCGACCCCGTGGACCACTACCTCGACGTCCTCGCAGGCAAGACCGGCTCCCTCGTCGCCGTCTCCTGCCGCCTCGGGGCGATGACCTCGGGCGCGGACGAGACGGTCGTCGACGTCCTCACGCAGTACGGCGAACGCCTCGGTGTCGCCTTCCAGCTCGCGGACGACGTCCTCGACATCGCCTCCGACTCCCACGAGTCCGGCAAGACCCCCGGCACGGACCTGCGCGAGGGCATCCCCACGCTCCCGGTCCTGCGCCTGCGCGAGCGCGCCGCCCGGCTCGGTCTGGCCGAGGACATCGCCCTGTGCGAACTCCTCGACTCCGACCTCACCGACGACACCCGTCACGCCGAGGCCCTCGCCGCCCTGCGCGCCCACCCTGTCCTCGAACAGGCCCGCCGCGACACCGTCCGCTACGCCGAGGAGGCCCGCTCCGCCCTCTCCCCCCTCCCGGACTGCGACGCGAAGCTCGCCCTGGTGGAGATGTGCGACGCCGTGGTGCACCGGGCCGGCTAGAGCCCGCACGGACGACGGGGCAGGGACGGCGGCTCGCCGGCCTGCCCCGTCGTCCGCGTATGCGCAGCTCAACCCCTGCGTCGGCCACGCCCCACCCCTTCCCGCAGCCGGGTACGACCCCGCGGACCCTTAGGGGACTACGGGAAACCGGAGTGGCGTGTCATACCGCAGGAGTACGCGGAGTTGGCTCTGCGGGGTGACGTCGGTGACTGGTCCGGTTTGGTGTGATGGATGCAGAACGCAGGACCACGGCTCACCGATTCGGGTGAGAATGGCGGTCAGGGGTGGGGAGAGCACGGATGCCCACCGGCCGCCGACTTCGACGGAGGTAAGGCAGACATGGCACCGAACGCATCCGACGACCACCAGACCCCGACCGCCGCCATCGACGCCGACGAGGCGAGGTCCCGCCGCCGCAGGACGGCCGCGCGGTACGTCGTCCCGGTGTCCGTCGTGGGCGTGGCCGCCGCCACCATCGGCCTGGTCCCCGCCCTCGCCGACTCCGGCGACCCCGACCTCCCGCAGATAACGGCCCAGCAGCTCCTGGACAAGGTCGCCGCCTCGGACGTCCAGCAACTCTCCGGCACCGTCAAGATCACGACCGACCTGGGCCTGCCGAACCTCGGCGGTCTGGAGAGCGGCCTCCTCTCCGGCGCGACCCGGTCCGCGGACGGCTCCTCCGCCGACCCCTCCGCCAAGCTGACGGAACTGGCCTCCGGCACGCACACGCTGCGCGTGGCCACCGACGGCCCCGAGAAGCAGAAACTCTCCCTCCTGGAGAACGCCGCGGAGTACAGCCTCGTCCACAACGGCAAGGACGTCTGGGGTTACGACAGCAAGTCGAACGAGGTCTACCACTCGACGCTCTCGGAGAAGGCCCGCAAGCAGTCGCAGGCCCCGGCGACCCCCAAGGACCTCACGGAGGAGACCCTGAAGGCCCTCGACCCCACGACGTCGGTGAAGGTCGACGGCACGGTCCACGTCGCGGGCCGCGACGCCTACAAACTGCTGGTGACGCCCAAGCAGTCCGGTACGACGGTCGGCGCGATCACCATCGCCGTCGACGCCAAGACCGGTCTGCCCCTGAAGTTCACGCTCACCCCGAGGAGCGGCGGCGCGGCCGTCGTCGACGCCGGCTTCACCCAGGTCAGCTTCGCCCGGCCGGCCGCCTCCACCTTCGACTTCACCCCGCCCAAGGGCGCGAAGGTCACCCAGGGCGAGCACCTGCGCGGCGACGAGGGCAAGCACGCCCCCGGCTCGGCCGAGAAGGGCCTCGGCGAGGACCTGACGGGCCTGAACGTCCTGGGCAAGGGCTGGACCACGATCGCCACGTACGACACGGGCACGGCAGGCGTCCCCACCTCGGAGCGCCCCGACGCCGGCGCGTTCGGCGGCTTCCTCGACTCCTTCGGCGACAAGGTCTCCGGCGACTTCGGCAAGGGCACCGTCTTCTCCACCCGGCTGGTCAACGCCCTCGTCACCGACAACGGGAAGGTCTACGTCGGCGCCGTCACGAAGGACGCCCTGGTGAAGGCCGCCGAGGGCAACTAGTACGTTTATCGGGAGAACGGCCACCGCGCCGTCACCGGATCGGGGGAGCCATGCCACACCCACCGACAGCGCGGCCACCGGCGACGGAGCCGGGAGGGGGCGAGGAACCGGAGCGGGCAAGCGAGCCGAGCCCCGAAAGGGGCCCGGGTCCCGAAGAGGCCCCGGCCTCGCGGTCGGCGGACCACTCCGGTCCCGCCCCTGAACCGGCCTCGCGGTCGGCGGTCCCCGGCCGGGCTTCCCTGTCGGCGGGCCACCCCGACCCTGCCCCACAACCGGCCCCGCACCCCACCCCGGCTCCCGGCCCCGTCCCGCGGCCGGCGCCCCACCTCACCCCCGGCCCTCCGCCCACCCCCGACACCCCGGTGATCCACACCCACGCCCTCACCAAACGCTTCCGGGGCGGCCAGCTGGCCGTCGACACCCTCGATCTGACCGTCCCCCGCAGCAGCGTCTTCGGCTTTCTCGGGCCGAACGGTTCGGGGAAGACGACGACCATCAGGATGCTGATGGGCCTGATCGCGCCGACTTCGGGGACGGCGAGGGTGCTCGGCAGGCCGATGCCGGGCGCGGCCGGGGAGGTGCTTCCGGAGGTCGGCGCGTTGATCGCGGGGCCCGCGCTGTACGGCTTCCTGTCGGGCCGCGACAACCTCCTCCGGTACGACGCGGCGGACCCGACGGCCGACCCCCGCACCCGGGGCCGGCGAGTCGAGGCGGCGCTGGAGAGGGTAGGGCTGACGGCCGCCGCCGGAAAGAAGGCGAAGGCGTACTCCCTGGGCATGAAACAGCGCCTGGGCCTCGCGTCGGCGCTGCTGCGCCCCCGCCGTCTCCTGGTGCTGGACGAACCGACGAACGGCCTGGACCCCCAGGGCATGCGGGAGATCCGCGCGCTGATCAGAGAACTCGCGGCGGACGGGACGACGGTGTTCCTCTCCTCCCACCTCCTGGACGAGATCGAGCAGGTCTGCACGCACGCGGCGGTGATGGCGCGCGGGCGCCTGATCGTGCAGGGCGAGGTCGCGGAGCTGGCGGCGCGGACGAGAGGCCGGCTGGTGGTGACGACACCGGACCCGGCGGAGGCCGCGCGGGTGCTGAAGGAGGAGGGCCTCGGGGAGGTCACCGCGGAAGGCGAGCAGGTCACGGCCGAGCCCCCGCGGCGCGACCTCGCGGAGGTGAACGCGGCACTGGTGGCCGCGGGCGTCAGAGTGCGCGGCTTCGCCCTGCGCCGCGCCTCCCTGGAGGACGCGTTCGTGGAGCTGACGGGAGAGGGATTCGATGTCGCGGGTTGAGACGGCTCCGGCACTGCGGTCCCCGAACCCGCTGTGGACGCTGGGTCTGCTGCGCAGCGAACTGCTGACGACACTGCGCCGCTGGCGCACCCTGGCGCTGCTGGGCGTGCTCGCGGCCGTCCCGGTCCTGGTCGGCGTCGCGGTGCGGATCGAGACGGGCGACGGCTCGACCGTCGGCGGTCCCGGAGGCGGGGGAGAGGGCCCCGCGTTCATCTCGCAGGTCACCAACAACGGCCTGTTCCTGGTGTTCACGGCCCTCGCGGCGACCCTGCCGTTCTTCCTGCCGATGGCCGTCGGCGTGATAGCCGGGGACGCGATCGCGGGCGAGGCCAACGCAGGGACGCTGCGCTACCTCCTGGTCGCCCCGGCCGGCCGTACCCGGCTGCTGCTCACCAAGTACCTGACGACGATGACGTTCTGCCTGATCGCGACCCTCGTCGTGGCGCTCTCGGCGCTGGCGGTCGGCGCGCTGCTCTTCCCGCTGGGCGACCTGACGACGATCTCCGGCACCCGCATCACCTTCGCCGACGGCCTGTGGCGGGCGTTCCTGATAGCGCTCGTGGTGGCCGCGTCCCTGATGGGCGTGGCGGCGCTCGGCCTGTTCGTGTCGACCCTGACCAACAGCGGCATCGCGGCGATGGCGACCACGGTCGGCCTGCTGATCACGGTCCAGATCGTCGACCAGATCCCCCAGCTCCACGCCGTCCACCCCTACCTGTTCTCCCACTACTGGCTGTCCTTCGCCGACCTCATGCGCGAGCCGGTCTACTGGGACGACCTCCAGAAGAACCTGAGTCTCCAGGCCCTGTACGCGGCGGTGTTCGGCTCGGCGGCCTGGGCCCGCTTCACGACGAAGGACATCACGGCCTGACGCCGCCCCTGTCAGGCCGCCGCGCGGGAGAAGCACCGGCAACAGGGGAGGCGCCGGGAGCCGCACAGGCTCCCGAGAGACGTCACCCCGCCGCGCCCGGGAACTGGGCGAGCGGCGCCTCCTGCGCGAAGAACTCCTTCGCCCGCCCCAGCGCCTCGCCGTCCTTCAGGACGTCCTCGCGGTCGCTCCCGTTCCCGAGCAGCACCCCGCCGAACCGCATCTTCATGAACGCGGCGGTGTGCAGGAGGGTCCCCACGAGCGGCTCCGCGCGCGAGGCTTCGCTGGCGTAGGCGGAGACGCCCCAGAGGGTGCGCCCGGCCATCACGCCCCGGAAGTCGGCCTCGGGCACCCGCAGCCACCCCGACCAGTGGTCGAGGTACCGCTTGGTGAGCGCGGAGACGGAGTACCAGTACAGCGGCGAGGCGATGACGAGGTCGGTGGCCCGGAGGGTGGCGTCCAGCAGGAGCCGGGTGTGCGGGTCGGTGGGGGCGGTGTAGCCCTCGTCGTGACGCAGGTCGGGGAAGTCGGGCAGCGGGTGGTCGGCCAGCCGGATCCACTCCTGCTCGACCCCCTCGGGCAACTGCTCGGCGGCCCGGCGCGCGAGGAGTTCGGTGTTGCCGCCGACGCGGCTGCTGCCGAGCAGGAACAGGAAACGACGGTCCGTCATGGCTCCCCCAGAGATAGGTCAGGAGTGAGTGTATGCATGCGCAATAACCGCCCTCCGGCGCGGATCATTCCGGCACGGCAGGGGGATCGCCCAGACTCCAGGGCAACGCCGACGCCACGGCCAGCAGCAGCCCCTCCCCGCCCCGGGGCGCGACGATCTGAAGCCCCACCGGACACCCGTCCGCCCCCACCCCCGCCGGCACACTGGCCGCCGGATGCCCACTGACATTGAACGCCCAGGTCAGGGCGGTGGAGTACCGCTCACCGGGCCCGTCGTGCCCGTGCGCCGCGTTCGGCGTCACCGGCGTCAGCAGCAGATCCGCCGACCGGAACACCTCGGCCAACCGCGCGTCATTCACTTCACGCACGCCGACCTCGACTTCCCCGGCCGCCGCTCCTTCAACCCCGGCCTCTCGAACCCCCACTTCCCGTGCTCCACCCAGCCCCCGCATCCCAAGCCACACCCCCGCCGGATCCTCCAGCACCACAGACCGCGAACTGATCCGCACAACCCCCCTCTCCGCAAGCCGCAAAGCGGCCCCGCGCGCGAGCGCCACCGGCTCCGGATCGCACCCGGCGTACCCGAGATCCGGCGACCAGACGGCGGTCAACGGCCGCCCCGGCACCGGAAGGGACTCCCCGGACAGCACCCGCCAGCACACCGCCGCGTCCGCAGGGTGACGGGCGAAGAACCCGGGCGCCGCCAGCCCCGTCCGGTCGGGCCCCGGCATCCGCCCACCACTGAGCTTCAGCCCGAACACCCCGCACCAGGCGGCGGGAATCCGCACCGACCCCGCCCCGTCGCTCCCGGTCGCGAGCGGCACCACCCCCGCCGCCACCGCGACGGCGGACCCGGCCGACGACCCGCCGGGCGTCCGGTCGGGGCGCCAGGGGTTGACGGTACGACCGTGCCGCCCGAGCCCCCACGTCTGCCAGGCGGTCCCCGCCCCCGGCACGGCGGTCTCCCCGACGGGCACGCATCCGGCGGCCATGAGAGCCGCCACCTCCGCCCGCCCCCGAGAGCGCCCCTTCACCCCGATCGGCACCCCCGCCAGCGGCAACGCCTCCCCGCCCGCGACCCGCGCATCCACCTCACGGGCGTACACGAGCGCCTCAGCCGCCCAGACCTCCCGGAATGCCCCAAGTATCGGATCGACCCGTTCCAGGCGCTCCAGGACCCCTTCCAGGACCTCCACGGCGGTCGTGACGCCCGAGCGGACGGCGGCGGCGAGGCCGACGGCGGACGAGCAGCTCACCCGGTGAGGTCGAGCAACAAGGCCATGACACCCACCAACGTGGCCCCGCTGACGATCTCCCGGCGAGCGATGAGCGCGCGGAGGTCGGCGAGGGGGATCCACTCCACGCGGTCGGACTCGTTGCGCTCGGTCGGCGGACCGATCAGGCGCGCGTCGTCCGTACGGAACACGTGATGACGGCTGTCGGTGATCCCGGCGGCGGGCTCCGCGTAGACCAGCTCGCGCACGGAGCCGGGACGCCACCCGGTCTCCTCCTCCAGCTCCCGAGCCGCCGCGCGCGCGGGCGACTCGCCGTCCTCGACGAGACCCATCGGCAGCTCCCAGGCCCACGTGTCCGTGAGGAACCGGTGCCGCCACATCATCAGGACATGCCGTTCGCCGTCGACGGCCGCGAGCACCGCGAGGTTGCGCAGGCGCACCGCGTGGTACTCCGTACGGGTGCCGTCGGGCTGTTCGACATCCAGCGCGCGCACGCGTACCCACGGCGTGTCGTACAGCGGTCGTTCGCCGTGGACGGTCCAGCGCATCAAGCCCCCCGGGGTGCGTCGTACCACCTCATCCTCGGTCAACGCGCCTTGTGGATCAACAAAGTTGCGTGAGGCGCCGGATTCCGGCCAGGTATCTGGAACGAGGCTGTGACGTCCCGGTGACGCGAGTGCCGGGGCGGAGCGGCCATACTCGCCGGTAAGCGTGTTTATCGGATCGTGACGCGCGGAACGCCGGTTCCCCGGCAGAACCGAGTGAGGAACACCATGTCTCGACCCAGCCGAGAGCCCCTCCCGGGGCCCGCCGTGATGGCACCGGCGCCGATCGACGTCCGGGTCGTGCCGGGCGCTGTCGGGGACACCGCCTCTGTCGGCGGGGTGCCTGTCACCGCCCCCGAGGGCCAGGAGATCAAGCACGCGGTCCTCGCCCACCTCCGTAGCATCGCCGTCGCCGCCGGTCACGCCGTCCTGGCCACCATCCGCGACGAACGCAGCGGCTACATCGTCCCGATCCAGGTCGAACCCGACGGTTCGAGCACCCTCACGGCCGAGCCGGTCCCGATCGCCCCGCGCGCGGACGAGCCCCCGACGGCCCCGCCCGGCACCGTCACCCAGCCGACCGGCGTCTTCGGCCCTCCACCGGAGATGGACGACGACCCCGCCCCGGAACCCGCGTACGAGGCACCCGGGCCCCTCGCCCCGCCGGCGCCCCCGGTCATCGAGCCGCAGCCCCTCCCGGACCGCCCGGAGCCCGCACCGGCACTTCCGGCAGGCCCCGACGCCCTC
Source organism: Streptomyces sp. (assembly GCA_036569285.1). Classification (GTDB taxonomy): domain Bacteria; phylum Actinomycetota; class Actinomycetes; order Streptomycetales; family Streptomycetaceae; genus Streptomyces. Next base: position 263 of record DATCQX010000648.1, on the reverse strand, counting down.
CCTCCGCGGCCCGTCCCCCCGCCTCCCTCCCTGGAGGCGTCGTCCCGTCCCACCCCCGTCCCTCTCGTCGACCCCGAGACCGTGATCCGGGAGCCCGCCCCGAAGCACACGCCCGCGCGCGGGTTCGACGCGGTGGCCGAAGCCGTCCTCGGGGACGACCCCCGGGAGGCCGGCGGCGTCGAGCCGGGCCCGCTCGCCGGGCCGATCGCCCGGATCAACGAGTCCGTGCGCGCCGGCCGGATCGACACGGCGGCGGCACTGGC
>DATCQX010000647.1:0-14146 GCA_036569285.1 Streptomyces sp. | reverse complement strand
GGGTGGGGGTGCGGTGGGAGGTGAGTCGGAGCAGTTCGCCCTGAGTGCGGGCCAGGAGGTCGGAGAGGGTCAGGCCCAGGGCTTGGGCTGCGGCGGCGAGGATTTCCGAGGAGGCTTCTTTACGGCCCCGTTCCACCTCGGAGAGGTAGGGCATGGAGATGCGCGCCGCCTCGGCCACCTCTTTCAGGGTGCGTTGTTGCGCCTGGCGCTCGCGGCGGAGGACGTCTCCGACCAGGTCCCGCCAGAGGGGCTCGCGGGGCGGGGCCAGGGGGATGACTCGGGCCTCGTCATGGTTGCTCACCTTCTCAGCCTAGGAGGAGCAGGGCCGTCCGGCTCGGCGTTCCGCCATTGGCGGAAACGGCACGGAATATGTGGCGGGAGACCAGGCGCGGCGATATACGGCGCCGAAAAGCAGGCGCGGCGATGCCGGGCGCGGCGGCAGACTGCGGATCTTCCCCCGTCTCCCTACGGGATCCCGTGACTACGAGACCCCGTCTCCACCAGGCCCCGCACCCACAGAACCCCGTCCCTACAAGACACCGCCCCCACGACGCCCCGTCCCCGCAAACCCCCTCCCCCTCCGAAAGGTGAACCCCCATGCTGCGCGAGACCTTCGACGCCATCGCCGAGCGATACGACCGGGCGCGCCCCCGCTACCCCTCCGCGCTGGTCGACACGATCGTCACGGCGTCGGGCCTCGGCCCGGAGAGCCGCGTCCTGGAAATCGCCCCCGGAACCGGCCAGCTGACGGTGCCGCTCGCGGCGACGGGCTGTCGGCTCACCGCCGTGGAGCTGGGCCCCCAGCTCGCCGAGGTGGCCCGCCGCAACCTCGCGGACCGCCCCCGCGCCGAAGTCGTCGTCGCCGATTTCGACACCTGGGAGCCCCCGGCCGCGTCCTTCGATCTGGTGGCGTGCGCGACGGCGTTCCACTGGCTCGACCCGGCGACACGGATCCCCCGGACGGCGGCGGCGCTGCGGCCCGGCGGACTGCTGGCGGTGGTGCTGACCGACCATGTCGCGGGCGGCACCACGCAGTTCTTCCACGACTCGCAGATCCACTACCGGCAGTGGATCCCGGAGACCCCGCCGGGCCTCCTCCTCAAGGACGCCTCCGAAGTAACCGCGGACACGGCCGAGTTCACACGCCACCCCGGCTACGAGGACGTCACCGTACGCAGGTTCACCCAGGACGTCACCTACTCCACCGACCGGTACCTGGAGGTCCTGCTCACCTACTCCAACCACCTCGCGCTCGACGAACCCTCCCGCACCGGCCTGCTCAGAGCGCTGCGGGAGCTGATCGACACCCGGTACGGGGGCTCGGTGACGAAGCGGTACCTCCACGAACTCGTCCTCGCCCGCCGCACGTTGGACTGAACCGGGGCGCATGCGCCGCGCGAGTGCGGGTAGGCGCCTCGTGAACGGTCTCCGTGGCACGCGCCCGCCCCGGCGACCGGCACACCCGTGACGCACGAGGGAGAGGGCATGCGTACCGCCGTGATCGGCTCGCAGGCAGGACAGGTCGTCGAGACGTCGTCCGCACAGACCGGGGCCACCGGTCTACCGGGGATCGAGGACCCCCGCAGCGTGGCCCCACGAGACGCGCGAGAGCTGTCCCGTCAGTTCTTGCGGCGTCTGGGCGAGTTGGAGGAGGGCACCCACGCGTACCAGTACGCCCGCAACACGTTGATCGAGATGAACATGTCGCTCGTGCGGTTCGCGGCCGGCCGTTTCCGGGGCCGCGGCGACGACATGGAGGACATCGTCCAAACCGGGATGATCGGGCTGATCAAGGCGATCGACCGGTTCGACCCGGACCGCGAGGTGGAGTTCACGTCGTTCGCGCTGCCGTACATCGTCGGCGAGATCAAGCGGTTCTTCCGGGACACCACCTGGGCGGTCCACGTACCGCGCCGGCTTCAGGAGCTGCGCGTCGAACTCGCCAAGGCGCGCGACGAGTTGGCGGGCCGCCTGGACCGGGAGCCGACGCTCGCGGAGCTGGCGACCCTGATGAACATCACGGAGGACGAGGTCGTCGAGGCGCAGATCGCGGCCAACGGCTACACCTCCTCCTCCCTGGACGCGGCTCTCACCGGCGACGGGAGCGACCACGGCGAGGCGGTCCTGGCCGACTTCATCGGCATGGAGGAGCACGCGCTGCGCCTCGTCGAGGACTTCCACACGCTGGCCCCGCTGATGGCCGAACTGAGCGAACGCGACCGGCGCATCCTGCACCTGCGGTTCGTGCGGGAGGCCACCCAGGCGGAGATAGGCGCTGAACTGGGCTGCTCCCAGATGCATGTGTCCCGCCTGATCAAGCGCATCATCGCGCGGCTACGGGAAGGGATGCTGGCCTAGCCGTCATCCGAACGGCAGCACGGCCCGGACGCGTTTCCCCACGGGAACGCGTTCGGCGCTGACCTCGGTCGCCAGGGCGTGGACGATCTCCAGGCCGTGGCGGCCGACGCGTTCGGGGTCACGGGGGAAGCGCAGGGGCAAGGCGTCGCTGCTGTCGTACACGCAGACCGTGACGGACGCGTCGGTGCCCTCCAGCTCCAGGATGTAGGGGCCGTTGCTGTGCCGGTCGGCGTTGGTGACCAGCTCGCTCACCACGAGCATCACCTCGTTCAGGGCGTGTTCGTCGATGGCCGCGCACCACTCGGTTCTCAGCTGGTCGACGAAGCGTGCCGCGAAGGCGCGGGCCTCACCGATGCATCCGGGGTCCCCCGTGTAGTGCTCGGCCCGCCGTAGCGGCTCCACCGGTATGTCGAAACCAGTCGGTATCACTGCCCCGTCCAGGTGCTCGGTCGTGCTCTTCCCCATGCGTCTCTCCGTGAAGCCTGACTGTCCGGACGCTGCTGCACCTGTCCTCGTACCCCGTGCCGCGCCGCACAGTCCCCTCATACGCCAGGGGAAGCCGGAAGCTCCCCGGGAGAGGGAGACGGCGAGGAGGACATGAGGCCCGTGGGGCTCGGCGCCACGGTGAGCGGCGTGATCTCGACCGGCGAGAGCGAGATCGACGGGGACGAGACTGACGGCGCCGAGATCGACGGAGACAGGGACAAGGACAGCGACGGGGACGGAGACGGAGACAGACTGGTCGAGGGCGAGCCTGCCGAGGGACTCACCGGCGACGAGGACTCAGTGGACGGAGAAGGGGATGGGGACGGGGACGGAGACGGGGATTCGGAGGGAGAGCCCGAAGGCGAGGACGAGGGTGAAGGAGAGGTCGTACTCGGACTCGCACTTGGACTCGTACTCGGGCTGGTACTGCCACTGGTGCTCGGACTGGGCGAAGGAGTCGGCGTAGGAGGAGGACTCGGCGGAGTGGTCGGCCGATCCCCATGCCCCGAATCCCCCCGCGGGCGCGCGATCCACCCATGGTCACGGTGGTCGTACAACACGAAGATGTTCACGATCGTCACCGAAGGCGCCACCACGACGACATTCCCGGACCGGTACCCCGCCCACGAGTCCCCCGTGGCTCGCGGCGTACCGGACTGAGCCTGCGGACGAGTCAGGGGGTTACCACAGGCACACCGCACACGAGGAACCCCGTACCCGTCGACAAGGACCGCCGTACCGGCCTGAAGCACGGACTGATAGCTCGTCGCCGCGCCGTCCCGGAACCCATGGTTGGTGACACGTGTATCGGCCCGCAGCTGCACCGCCGTGAGGGAGCGCAGGTACGACGGCACCGCCCCGGGCCGGACCCCGGCCACGGAGGCGAACGCCGTGTTCTTGGCCGGAGCCGCACTCAGCACCCGGACCTGTTTCTCGACGTCGCAGGCGGAGACGTCCTTGCTGCCGCCGTAGAGCCCGGCGGAACCGCCGTCCACGCTGCGCAGCGTGTTCGTGGGCGCCTGGGAGGGCGCCGTGGTGGCGGGCGGGGCGGAGCTCTGGGCGGCCGTGGACTCGGTGAAGGGGTCGGGACCGGGCCGGGCGGCGGCCTGGAGAAAGACCTCGCCACCGTCGCTCTTCTTGCCCGAGTCCCCACCGGAGCGGGTGAGGAGCAGGGCGACCGCGGTGACGGCCACGACGGCGGTGGTGGCGAGGGCGATACGGGGAGCGGATCTCCACCAGGGAGACGACCGGGGGCCGTCCGGCGGTGGGCCCGAGGCGGGCTGGGAGGGGCCGGAGAGGGGGCCTGAGGGCGGTCCGGTGGGGCCGCCCGAGGACGGCGGTTCGATACTCACGCACCCTCCCGAAGTGGGGTTCGTTCTGTTACCGAATATCCCTATTGTGTGCTCCACATGGGTGACACCCGCAAGCCGACAGGACGTCCCCCGCGAGCTGACACCGACGGCGCACCCGGCGGGCGTCCCTGGTCCGGCCTGCTTAGCGTGGCAGGCATGATCGATCCCGCCCCCGCCCGCCACGGCTGGCCCCAGGCGCTCGGCGCCGTGCTCGCCGGGGTGCTCGCGATGGGTCTCGTCGCCGGTGTCGGCCTGCTGGCGGCGGGCGCGCGGGACCTGCCCGGCGGGGCGTTCCCAAGCGTCGTCGCGGCGTCCGTGGTGACGGCCGTCGGCGGCACGGTGAAGCTGTCCGGCGCGGCGGGCGCCCTCGCGGGCAGCCGGGCCGGGTTGGCGGTGCTCCCGCTGTCGGTGACCCTCACCGGGGCGCTGGTGGTCGGCGCGGGGTTCCTGCGGCCGTTGCGGCACCGCGCGGTCGCCGGGGCGGCGGAGCTGGCGGGCTGGGCGGCGCGGCTCGCGGCCGTCTGGCTGCTGGCCCTGCTGGGGCTGGCGCTGGCCGCGCGGCACACGTTCCGCGTCCCCCTCGGCGACGGCACGCTCGGCGACCTGGCCGGCTTGTTCGGCGTCGATCCGGAGGTCGGTTTCACGACCGACGTGCCGCTCACGCTGGCCGTCGGGCTGGTGTGGCTCGCGGGCGTGCTCCTGCTGGCGCTGCTGGTCTCGCGGGGCGCGCCGCTGCCGGGGCGGGTGCTGCGCGCGCAGGAGTCGGTGCGGCCGGTGTCGTACGCGGTGGTCGTACTGCTGCTGACGTGGGTGGCGCTGGGGGCGCTGGCCGCGTTCGGGGTGGTGGCCGGGAAGGGGCATCGGGCGGAGACGGTGGCCGTGGTGCTGCTGGGGATGCCGAACCTGATGTGGCTGACGCTGACGATCGGGCTGGGCGCGACCTGGGAGGGCCGGGTGCAGGGGCCGTTCGGGCTGCCGATGCCGAAGGTGCTGAGCGAGGTGCTGCGCACGCCGGATCTGTCGACCCTCGACCTGAGCGCGCTGGCCGCGCGGGACGGCCGGGTGTGGTGGCTGGTCGCCGTGGAGGCGCTGCTCCTGCTGGCGGCGGCTGTCGTGATGGTCCGCCGCTCCCCGGCGGGCACGCCCGCCTGGCGGCACGGGCTGCACATGGCGGTCGGGCTGGCGCTCGCTGTCGCCGCCGTGTTCCTCCTGTGCCGGACCGAGGCCCGCTACGGCCTGTCCGTCCTCGGTGTCGGGGATCTCGGCGGCGGTCTCGGCGGGTCGCTGCTGCTGCGGCCGAGGTGGTGGCCGGGGCTCGGGCTCGCGGCGCTGTGGGGGTTCATCGCGGGGTTCCTGGCCGGGTGCCTGCCCCGAACATCACGGCGGCCCACTCCGGCGGCCGGACCGGCGTCCCCGCCTCCCCGCCCCTGAGGTCGCCCCTGAGGTCCCCGGCGAACGCGAGGCACGTCGCGTAGCGGTCCTCCGGCGCCTTGGCCAGCGCCTTCGCGAACACGGCGTCCAGCCGTGCGGGCAGTTCCGGGCGCAGGGAGGTCGGGGCGGGCGGGGCGTCGTACTGGTGGGCCCAGAGCAGGGCCATGTCGTCGTCGCGGCGGAACGGCGGCTGCCCGGTGAGGCATTCGTGGACGACGCAGGCGAGCCCGTACACGTCGCACCGCCCGTCCACCGGCTTCCCGGCGATCTGCTCGGGCGCCACGTAGTCGAGGGTGCCGACGAACTGGCCGACCGTCGTGAACCCGGTCAGCGACAGCGACTTCTTCGTCAGCCCGAAGTCGGTGAGGTAGGCGTGCTCGGGGTGCTCGTCGTCGGGGCCGGGGGCGATCAGGACGTTGCCGGGTTTCACGTCCCGGTGCACGAGCCCGTGCACGTGGGCCGCGTCGAGCGCGGAGGCGACCTGGACGGCGATCCGCACGGCCGTCGCGAGCGGCAGCGGGCCCTCCCGGTCGAGGTACCGGCGCAGGTCGCTGCCCTGGACGTACCGCATGGCGATGTAGAGCACGCCGTCCGCCTCCCCGGCGGCGAAGACGGGCACGATGTTCGGGTGGTCGAGCCCGGCGGCGACCTTGGACTCGTGCGCGAAGCGCTGCCGGAAGGTGTCGTTGCGGGCGAGTTCCGGGGCGAGGAGCTTGAGGGCGACCGTCCGGTCGAGCCGCAGGTCACGGGCGCGGTAGACGATGGCCATCCCGCCGCGCCCGATCTCCCGCTCGATCCGGAACCCGCCGACCGTGCGCCCGGTGTCATCGCTCATCGGGGGTCACCACGCGGGTGGGCGGGTACGCGGGGGCAGGGGCGGCGCCGGGTGGGCCGTCCACGGCGTACGTGCTGAGCCGCTCCCCCCGCGCATACACCCACCGCCCTCGCTCCTGGTCGTACAACCACACCGAATCCCCGTCCACGACCACCCCGATCCGTAGCCCCCTCGTCCGCCGCCGGAACGACTCCGCGTCCAGTCCGCCCGCCAGCTCCCGGACGGCCGTCCGGTACTCGGCGAGGGCGTGTTCGGCGCGGGCCAGCAGGGCTGCGGCGTCCTCGGCGGGGGCCGGGTCCCCGGTGGGCAGGGGCGGGTCCTGGGGGACGGCGACGAGGTGGCGGCCGTCGACCCAGGCGCTCCAGCCGTTGGCGCACAGGACGTGCCCCCAGTCGCCGCGCAGTTCGACGAGCTGGACGGGCAGGAGGGGGTCCAGCGGGAGGGTGGGGCGGGCGGGGTCGGGGGCCTGCCAGGCGGGCATGCCGTGCGGCGGGACCACGTGGGTGGGCCGGAAGACGCCCGTCACCGTGCTCTGGCTGTTCACCGGCACCCCTCACTTCCGCATGATCGCCGGTTCGTGCCGGCGCAGCAGCCGGGCGACGCCGAACAGGAAGAGCGCGGCGAGGACGACGAGCATGCCGACGTCGAGGAGCCAGACGCCCGCGCCGTGCTCGTAGAGCGGATCGGCGGGGACGATCCGGCCGAGGTCGAGCGTCGAGGCCATCGCCGCGAGGGCCCAGCGGGAGGGCACGAGCCATGCGAGCTGCTCCAGCACGGGGACGCCGTCCAGCTCCAGCAGGGCACCGCAGAAGACGACTTGGACGATGGCGAGGAGCACCAGCAGCGGCATCGTCACCTCCTCCTTGCGGACCAGCGCGGACACCAGCAGCCCGAGCGTCATGGCGGTGAAGGAGAGCAGGGCGACGGCGAGGGTGATCTCGACGAGGGGGTGCGTGAGGACGCCCTTGCCGCCGGGTGCTGCGAGGTCGACGCCGAGCAGGCCGGCCAGCGTCAGGACGACCGCCTGGAGGACGGTCACCGCGCCCAGGACGACCACTTTCGACATCAGGTAGGCCCCGCGCGACAGGCCCACGGCCCGTTCCCGCCGGTAGATCCCGCGCTCCTTGACGAGTTCGCGCACGGCGTTCGCCGCGCCGGTGAGGACTCCGCCGACGCACAGGATGAGCAGCGCGTTCATCGCCGTCTTCTCGGTGAGCCGCCCTCCGGCGAGGGCGCGGGCCATGCCGCCCATGACGAACGGGAGGGCGATCATCACGGCGAGGAAGGTGCGGTCGGAGGAGAGGGCGGCGGTGTAGCGGCGGCACAGGGTGGAGAGCTGGGCGCTCCGGCCGCGCGGGCGGGGCGGCGGCGGGACCGCGACGGGGTCGTGCCGGGGCAGCCGGGGCTGGGCGGTGGCGTCGAGGACGTACCGGCGGTGCGGCGGGGAGAGCCGGTACTCCCCCGCCCAGTCGCGGTCTTGTCCGAGGCGCTCGAAGACCTCCGGCCACTGCTTGGCGCCGAAGTAGGCGAGGGCTTCCTCGGGCGGGCCGTAGTAGGCGGTCCGGCCGCCGGGGGCGAGGACGAGGAGGCGGTCGCAGACGTCGAGGCTGAGGACGGAGTGGGTGACGACGATGACGGTGCGGCCGTCGTCGGCGAGGCCGCGCAGCATGTGCATCACCGAGCGGTCCATGCCGGGGTCGAGGCCCGAGGTCGGCTCGTCGAGGAAGAGCAGGGAGGGTTTCGTGAGGAGTTCGAGGGCGACGCTGACGCGTTTGCGCTGGCCGCCGGAGAGGCTGTGGACGGGCTGGTCGGCGCGCTGGTCCAGGCCGAGTTCGTGGATCACCTCGGTGACCCGGGCCCGGCGTTCAGCCTTCGCGGTGTCCTCGGGGAAGCGGAGTTCGGCGGCGTAGGTGAGGGCGGCGCGGACGGTGAGCTGGGCGTGCAGGATGTCGTCCTGCGGGACGAGTCCGATGCGCTGGCGCAGTTCCGCGTAGTCCCGGTAGAGGTCGCGGCCGTCGTAGCCGACGGTGCCGTGGTCGGCGGGGCGTTGTCCGGTGAGGGCTCCCAGCAGCGTGGATTTTCCGGCGCCGCTGGGCCCGACGACCGCGAGGAGGCACTTCTCGCCGACGGGGAAGGAGACGTGGTCGAGGAGGACCTTGCGGCCGTGGTCGAGGGTGACGGTGAGGTCCTGGACGTCGAGGGAGACCTCCCCGGTGTCGACGTACTCCTGGAGGCGGCCGTCCGCGAGGCGGAAGGCGGAGTGCCCGATGCCGACGACGTCGTCCGGCCCGACGGGGGCGCGGCCGACCGGGCCGCCGTTCAGATACGTGCCGTTGTGGCTGCCGAGGTCGGCGATCTCGTACGTGCCGTCCGGCAGCGCGCGCAGTTCGGCGTGGTGCCGGGAGACCACGAGGTCGTCGAGGACGAGGTCGTTGTCGGCGGCGCGCCCGATGCGGACGGTCCGGGTGGGCAGCCGGTGCACGGCGGTGGGCCGGCGCAGGGAGGTGAACACGGTGGTGCGGTGGACGGCCGTGAGGCGGGCGTGGGGGCCGTCCTCGCCGGGGCCGCCGAAGCACAGGACGCTGCCGGGGCCGACGTCCTCGGCGTGGACGCGCCGGCCGCCGGTCCAGGTGCCGTTGGTGCTGTGCTCGTCCTCGACGCGCCAGTGGTCGCCGTCGGGGCGCAGGACCGCGTGGTGCCAGGAGACGCGGGTGTCGTCGAGGACGATGTCGCTGAGGGGGTCGCGGCCGACGTGGTAGGCGTGGGCCGGGGTCAGCACGGTGGCGCCCGTCTCGGTCTCCAGCACGAGGTCGGGTGCGGTCGGGACGACCGACGGCTCCGCCATGCCCGAATTCTAACGATTAGCCCATTCGGGCGCCTGGCGGGAGTGGGCCGCAGGGGCGTCAGGCGACCGGCATCACCAGCGCCGGGATCGTCCGCTGCATTCTCAGCGCGTCCACCGACTCCGCGAGCAGCTCGTACTCGGTGGTCTCGTCGCTCAGCGCGACCCTCACCAGCCGCCCGACCGCCAACTCGTCGGCGACCAGCTCCTGTTGGCCCATGTCGGCGCACCAGGCGCGCAGTGCGCCGGGGACGTCGGGGACGTTGTCGGCGATGGGGACGAGGGCTCCCGGGGGGACCACCCCGCCGTCGAGCTGGGGGTCTAATCGCTCGGCGATCCAGGAGGCCCGGTCCCGCAGCCACCACAGGGCCAGCGCGAGTGTGGGCGCGCGGTAGGTGCCGAGCGGCACACCGATGCGCCGTCCGTCGCAGACACCGTACGCGGTGACATGGCACAGGAATTCGTCGTGCACGTCCCTCTCCCCCGTCGCTCGGCTGCCGGGCGGGTCGCCTCGCTTCCTAAGCGGTACCTGAGAGTGAGCTACCCATGACGACGAGTATGTTCACTTCTAAAACACTGTCACCATGTCTTTCCAGCCAGTCTCCCGGTATATTCGGCGCCCGTCTTGGCCGGAATGCGCCCTCCGCCTCATGACCTCGGAGGTAATCGACCCCAGAGGGCCGCGCGGGCAGAGTGAGGGGCACCGGACAGCGAGCCGGATCCCTACCAGCCACGACGACCTCTCTGGAGGCTGCTTCCCCATGACCGCGCACACCGAGCGTCACGACAGCGCCGTCACCCGTTACTTCGAGGCTTGGAACGCCCGCGACCCCGAGGCCCGCGCCAAGGCCGTCGCCGCAGCCTGGACGGAGGACGGCACCTACACCGACCCCCTCGCCGACGTCCTGGGCCACCAGGAGATCACCGCCGTGATCGCCGCCGCGCACGAGCAGTTCCCGGGGTTCGTCTTCCGCCCCACCGGCACCACCGACGGCCACCACGAGGTGATCCGCTTCTCGTGGGAGCTGGTCAGCGAAGCTGGGGGTACCTCCCTGCTCGGAGAGCTTGGGGGAGGCTCGGCTCCGGTGGCCGGATCCGACGTCGTCACCCTCGACGAGGACGGCCGATTCATTACCGTCGTCGGCTTCCTGGACCGGGGGCCGGACGGAGCGCTCTGAGACCGGCTCAGCGCCGCCACCGAAGGAAGCGGTGGCGGCGCCGGGCACGTGCTCTTCAGGCGTTCACGATCTTGTCGATCCGCGCCAGCTCGGCGTCCTCGAACTCCAGGTTCGCGAGGGCGCCGACGCTGTCCTCGATCTGCTGGGCGCTGCTCGCGCCGACGAGCGCGGAGGTGACCCTGCCGCCGCGCAGCACCCAGGCGAGGGCGAGCTGGGCGAGGGTCTGGCCACGCTCGGCCGCGATCTCGTTCAGCGCGCGGAGCTTGGCGACGAGGTCCTCGGTGAGGGCGTCGGAGTTCAGGAACGGGCTGTCGCTCGCCGCGCGGGAGCCCTCGGGGATGCCGTTCAGGTAGCGGGAGGACAGGACGCCCTGCTCCAACGGGGAGAAGACGATCGACCCGACCTGGAGTTCGTCGAGCGCGTCCAGCAGACCGCCGGACTCCGGACGGCGGTCCAGCATCGAGTAGCGGGGCTGGTGGATCAGCAGCGGGGTGCCCAGCTCGCCCAGGATGCGGGCGGCCTCGCGGGTCTGTTCGGCGGAGTAGTTGGAGACACCGACGTACAGCGCCTTGCCCTGCTGGACGGCGGAGTGCAGCGCGCCCATGGTCTCTTCGAGCGGGGTGTCGGGGTCGGGGCGGTGCGAGTAGAAGATGTCGACGTAGTCCAGGCCCATCCGCTTGAGGGACTGGTCCAGGGACGACATCAGGTACTTCCGGGAGCCCCACTCGCCGTACGGGCCGGGCCACATCAGGTACCCGGCCTTCGTCGAGATGACCATCTCGTCGCGGTAGGGCGCGAAGTCCGCCTTGAGGTGCTCGCCGAACGCGGACTCGGCGGCGCCGGGCGGCGGGCCGTAGTTGTTGGCGAGGTCGAAGTGGGTCACACCGAGGTCGAAGGCGCGGCGCAGGATCGCCCGCTGGGTCTCCACGGAGCGGTCGGGTCCGAAGTTGTGCCACAGGCCGAGCGACAGCGCCGGGAGCTTGAGGCCGCTGCGGCCACAGCGGCGGTAGGGCAGGTCCGCGTAGCGGTCGGGGTGTGCGGTGTAGGACAACGCGACTCCATCAGAGGTGAGGCACAGCTTTCGAGCGGTATCCACCTTTCCCGACCTGCGGGGAGAGGTCCAACAGAAGAATCCGATGGGATTGAGCGACCGTGTTTCTCAGTGGCTAGGCTGCGCCCCATGGAACTGCGTCACCTCCAGCACTTCGTCGCGGTCGCCGAGGACCAGCACTTCACCCGGGCCGCCGAACGCCTCATGGTGTCCCAGTCCGGCCTGTCCGCGTCGATCAGGGCACTGGAGCGGGAGCTGCGCGCCCCGCTGTTCGTGCGGACGACCCGCAGGGTGACGCTGACGGAGGCGGGCCGGGCGCTGCTGACGGAGGCGGAGCGCATCCTCGCGCAGGTCCGCTCCGCGCACGAGGCGGTGGCCGCCGTCCAGGGCGTCCTGCGCGGCACGCTCGCCGTGGGCGCCGAGCAGTGCATCGCGGGCGTCCACCCGCCGGGCCTGCTCGCCGCGTTCCGCCGTACGCATCCGGACGTCGAGGTGCGGCTGCGGCAGTACGGGTCGACGGCGCTCGCGGAGGAGGTCGCGGCGGGGCGCCTCGACCTGGCGTTCGCGTACCGGACGCAGGACGACACCGATCAGCTGAGGTCGGTGTCGCTGGCGGTGGAGCCGATGTACGTGCTGTGTCACCCCGAGCACCGGCTCGCGTCGGCGGGGGCGGCGTTGAGCTGCGAGGACGTCGGGGAGGAGGTGTTCGTCGACTTCCATCCCGACTGGGGGCCGCGCCGGGCCACCGATGCCGCGTTCGCCGAGGCGGGGGTGCGGCGGACGGTCGCGCTGGAGGTCAACGACGTCCACAGCCTGCTGGACCTGATCGACGAGAACCTCGGCGTGGCCGTCGTCCCCCGGCACTTCCGGCACAAGCGGCCCGCGCTCGCCGCACTGCCGCTGAAGGGGGCCGGGGAGCGCGGCTACGAGACGGTGGCGCTGCTTCCTCCGGACGGCGCGGTGAGCCCGGCGGCCCGTGCGCTCATGGGGTTGCTGGAAACCGGGGGCGTTTGAGGCCCGGGCGGGGCATGGTGGTCGTATGCATGCGAAGGACATTCTCATCGACGGGTACGGCCGCATCCGGGAAGAGGTCCACGCGGCGGTCGCCGACCTCGACGCGGACGGCCTCAACCACCGGCCCACCCCCCAGGCCAACTCGGTGGCCTGGCTGATCTGGCACCTCACCCGGGTCCAGGACGACCATGTCGCCGACGCGTTCGGCCTGGAACAGGTGTGGCACGCACAGGGCTGGGAGAAGCTGTTCGGCCTCGACCTGCCCGTGCACGACACCGGGTACGGGCACGGGCCCGAGCAGGTCGCGAAAGTGCGGGTCACCGGGGCGAACCTGCTGACCGGCTACTACGACGCCGTCCACGAACAGACCCTGGAGGCACTGGCCACCGTCGACGCGGAGGATCTGGAACGGATCGTCGACATCCGCTGGGACCCGCCGGTCAGCCTGGGGGTGCGCCTGGTGAGCGTGCTCGCGGACGACCTCGAGCACGCCGGTCAGGCGGCCTATCTGCGCGGGATGATTCAGAGCACGGAGGAGTAGCCCGGCAGGACGACGTCCTCGATCAGCTTGTTGCGTTCGTCGAACGGGATGAACGCGCTCTTCAGGGCGTTCACCGTCACGTCGCGCAGGTCGGCCGCGCTCCAGCCCGCCTCCTCGACCAGCAGGGACATCTCGCGCGTCATCGTCGTCCCCGAGACCAGGCGGTTGTCGGTGTTCAGGGTGACGCGGAAGCCGAGCTTCTTCAGCGCGGTGATCGGGTGCTCGGCGATGGACGTCGCCGCGCCCGTCTGGAGGTTGGAGGTGGGGCACATCTCCAGCGCGATCCGCCGGTCGCGGACCCAGCCGGCGAGGCGGCCCAGCTTGCCGGCCGCGAGGTCGGGGATGTCGTCCGTGATCCGCACGCCGTGGCCGATGCGCTGGGCTCCGCAGGTCTGGAGGGCCTGGTGGATGCTGGTGAGGCCGTCCGCCTCGCCCGCGTGGATCGTGAACGGCACGTTCTCGCTGCGCAGGTACGCGAACGCGTCCGCGTGGTCGGCGGCCGGGAAGCCCGCCTCGGCGCCGGCGATGTCGAAGCCGACGACGCCCGCGTCGCGGTAGGCGACGGCCAGGTCCGCGGCCTCGCGGACGCGGTCGAACATGCGCATGCCGCACAGGAGCGTGCCGACGCGGACCGGGGTACCTGCGGCGGCGGCCTTCGCCATGCCGGCCGCGAGTCCCTCCTGGACCGTCTCGACGACCTCTCGCATGGTCAGGCCGCCGCGCGTGTTCAGCTCCGGGGCGTAGCGGACCTCCGCGTAGACGACGCCGTCGGCGGCCAGGTCGAGGACGTACTCCTCGGCGACCCTCAGGAGGCCCTCGCGGGACTGCATGACGGCCAGGGTGTGGTCGAAGGTGGCGATGTAGCGGACCAGGTCGCCGGAGTTCGCGGCCTCGAAGAACCAGGTGGCGAGGGCGGTGGGGTCGGTGGTGGGGAGGGTGTGGCCGACCTCTGCGGCGAGTTCCACGAGGGTGGCGGGGCGGAGGCCGCCGTCGAGGTGGTCGTGGAGGACGGCCTTGGGGAGGGTGCGGATGGTGGCGGCGTCTACGCGCGTAGCGGT
>DATCQX010000646.1:0-12423 GCA_036569285.1 Streptomyces sp. | reverse complement strand
GGGTTGGGGGGTGGGGGGTTTGTCGTCGGAGGGGGGCTTGGGTACTACGGGGGTTACGGGGTCTACGGGTACTACAGGGGCTTTGCGGTCGGCCGGTGCCTTGGGGGTGGCGTGGCTCTTGGGTACTACGGGTACTACCGGCGCTTTGGGCTCGGCGGGGGCTTTGGGCTGTGCGGGTACTACGGGTACTACGGGTGCCCCGGGTGCTTTGCGCCCGGCCGGAGCCTCGGGCGCGGTGGGTACTACGGGTACTACGGGTACGACGCGCGATGCCGAGCCGGCTTTAGGCGCAGCCGCCCCCTCGGGCCTGCCAGGTACTACGGGTACTACGGGTACTACGGGCGACGCCGAGCCAGCCGGGGCATCCCCAGCCACCACCCCCGGCGCGAACTCGACCCGATACCCCTCCCCATCACTCAGCCCCTCCCCCAGCACCCCACCCCCACTGGGCCACTCCGCCAGCAGCCGCGCACCCCCGTTCCCCAGCGGATCGCGCAGTCCCGTCGGTTCACCGAGAGCAGGTGCCGTGCCGATCGCGAGGAACAGCACGACGAGGGCCGCGAGGGTGCGGCCCGGCCAGCGGGTGGTCTTCTCGTACATCGAGCTTCCCTGCCTGTGGTCACATGACGGGACGTCAGCAGGAGGTGTATGTACAGATTCTCAGCGTATTGATCATGCTGATCCCATTAATCCCCCGTCTGGCCCGCGCGACGGGCGAGGCATGTCGGCCGTTTTGCTTACGGGGCGAGCGCGAGGATCTGCCGGGTCAGGCACTTGCCCGTCCCCGCGAACCGGGTCGCCCCCCTCGATCCAGAGGCCGCCGCATGGACGACGTCCGTTCAAACTTGAAATACAGTCAATCAACGCCAAGAAAAGGTAAATCGCCGCGAGGTGAGACACCGTCAGCGGCACAGGCGGCGCCCAAGATCGCTAGAGGCAAACGACCCTATCAGCGCCCACTCTTCGGACCGGACAATCAATTCCGACGCGATCACGATTCCGCTGAACGGGAAAATTCAGCTCGTAGATTGGATTTCCGATGCGTTCCTTCAAGAATCAGAGCCGCATTGTCGCCGCCGCTTCCGCCATCGGAGCGTCGACCCTGCTGGCCGTTTCCATGGCCGCCGCACCGGCCTCCGCGGCAACCACCACCCGCGTCGCGCTCAGCGGCAGCCTCATCTCTGCCGACGCGGTATCGGTGGCCATCAGCGACCTCGGGGCCGGCACCGAGACCTGTGTCTCGGCCCGCCGCGGATCGACCCTGATCGCCACGGTGAGTGTGAACGGTGGCGACAACATCCACTTCGACATGTACCGGAAGTCCGGCTGCGGCGACTGGAATTCCGCCGCCTCGTTCAGCCGAGTCGTACCGGACCCCGTCCCCCAGACGTGGAACGTGAACTGACCTCGCCCCTCCGCGACGGCTCACCGGTTAATCCAGTGGGCCGTTTCGGCGTATTCAGGGCGTGCGCGGAGCGATACCGTTCACGGCATTTCTCCTTCTGTTTACATCACCCCCTCAACGTAACCCCCACCCCTGCACACGCCCCCTCTACTCTTTCCGGCGTCCCAACCCCGACCCTGGAGGAGCAGCTCATGCGCACCCCAGGACGACTCGTCGCGACGACCCTCACCGCCGCGGCCCTCTTCGGCGGCCTGCTGATCACCGCCCCCGCCGCCTCCGCGCTGCCCTCGCAGTGCAAGAAGGACGACACGTTCCCTGTCCCCTTGAAAATGACGGTCACGGAAAACGTGAACCTCCGCAAGAGCCCGGGCACCTCCTCCGCGTCCCTCGGCATCCTCACCAAGGGCACGAAGTTCACCTCCCACTGCCTCGCCAACAAGGACCACACCAACTGGGAGTACGGCAAGGTGACTTCAGGCGCGAACAAGGGCACGTGGGGCTGGGTGGCCTGGGACTACGTCAAGGACTGAATGTCCGGACGAGAGCGAGAGCTGCGCGGCCAAGGCACTGGACGAGTACCTGGCGGTATGAGGCGGCTCACTCTCAAGAGGTAGGGGTTGGTGAACCCCACCGCCACCTGAGCCCCACCCCTATCTCCGCCTCCCCGAGGCCTCCCACAGCCGGTCGGCAGCAGTCCCGATCACCAGCGCCGCCACCCCCGCGACATACCAGGGCAGCCCAAAAGCCACGCACAACCCGATCGCCGCACCCAGCACGATCAGGTTCAGCCACCACGGCGTACGTACGGTCATCGAAGGTCGTCCCACAGCTTCTCCGGCACTACACGGTCCGAGTTTCACCAGGTCAGGGTACTGGGAGAGGGCAGTGCGACGGTGAAGGGAGTTTCGCCTTTGCAACGCCTCTGTACTCGATCGGAGCTTCGGCGGCCGACGCTCCGTCAGCCGCCGTTGAATCACATCACCCGGGTCACATCGTCGGCTGGCGTTCATACACTGTCACTCTGCGGCCGCGAATCTGTTTGTCGGCCACCGGGGTGAAGTACTTATGCAGGACAGCGGTCTTCATTCTGTCGCGAGCGGCTGTCACCGGACGGGCCACGTGCGAAGCGTCCGTCACAAGGATGACTCGATGTTCGGCCAGGATCGCGGCACGTATGCGATCTGGGGTCCCCTCCACGCCTTTCAGAGTGCCGGCCTCTTCTGGGGTCTCTGCCAAGGCTATGTCCCTCAGTCCTGTGAAGGCGTTGGGAGAGACGGACTCGGTGTCCCTGCGGGCCGAAGGCACGAAGAGCACCGCGTCCCCGGTCCGCTTCAAGTGTCGTACGTCGGACGCAACTGCCAGGACGTCGTCCACCCTGCTCGCCGGGGATCGCTTGGCCAGTGACTGGGGCAGCAAGGCCAGCATGGCCATGGCGAGCACCGTGGGAAGGATCAGCTTCGAGGCTTCCGGAAATCGAGGTTTGGCCGCTCGTACCGCCGAACCGACGGCCGTACCGATCAGCAACGCCAGCCCCAACATGCTGTAGAGGATGTAGCGGTCCAAGAAGATCGGCTGTATCAGGGACAGTGCGATGAGGCCGAGTTGCGGTATCGCCAGCAACGGTAGGCCTACAGCAGCCGTCGACAGCTGAGCTGCTCGCGGCTGGTCCAGGAGGGCGCCGACGCCGCCCAACGCCAGCAGGACCCCTGGGCCGATCAGCATGTGCCAGGACAGCGGCGGAATCCAGGAAAGTTGCGCGGACTGACCCCGGCTAAACAAGATCAACGGCAGTACACCAGCGACAGCGAGCCCGGCCGCCACCGCCCAGCGAACCAGAACTCCGCGCTCGGGTCGGGTCCAGAGCAAGGTGGCCAGGTGTGCGGCGAGGATCATGAGGGAGAGCCAGTTCAACAGGCCCATCAGCAGGATGGTGGTGCCGTAGGCAGACCAGTGACGCGTCCGGACCGGCTGTTGGAGGGCGATCACAAGAAGCAAGGTGGAGATCCCGGCTCCGGCGGCCACCAGTGCGTACGACCGCCCCTCCTGGAGATAGAACTGCACGGCTGGCAGCAGCGCCAGAGCCATTCCACCGGCCAGGCCCGCCCAGGCGCCGGCCAGTCGGCGGCCGATGACGGCCACGCAAGCCGCCGCGACCGCCGTGGCCAGCACCGATGGCAACCGTAAGGTCGTGGTGCTAGGGCCGAAGCACTCGAACAGCAGGTGCATCAGCAGGTAGTAGGCCCCATGGACCACGTCTATGTTCGCCAGCATGTGCCAGATCTCCGGTGCCGAACGTTGAGCCACCTGCCAGGTCGCGGCCTCGTCCCGCCATACGCTGCTCTGCCGTGACAACCCCCACAGACCGAAGGTGAACGTCCACAGCATCGGCAGTAGCCACACAAGGGCGGCGTGATACGAGGAAGTCGGTGTCGCTGCCGATCCTCGGGACAGAGAAAAGCGGAATGCCGTCTCTAATTTTCGGCCGGTCGGCATGAAGAGGTGCTCCCGAAGTGGTTGTCGATGAAGGCCGACTGCCAGAGGCCGTCTACCGGTCGTGGACCGTGACACTCTAGCGAAAACACCTGGTCCGAACCTTAACGGCCCTGCTCACCCCGCCACCACAACCCGAGAAATCACGCCACTGTCCAAATTTGAGCCCCATCTCTTTTCGCCAGTAACAGCCCATGATCCATGATGTTTCAGCCAACCACTCGCACATCGATGATTAACCAGTTGCGCCGCGATCATCTCTGGTTAAGGATTTTGAACTGTTCACGGAAAGCCCATTCAAAACCAGTAGGGAGAGGTGATTCACCATGCGCAGGAAGAACGTGATCAAGGGAACCATCGCGTCAGCAGCCCTCATTTTGGCTGCGGCCACTCCGGCACTCGCCGTGACCGTCGATGTGTCCGGTGGAAGGTGGAGCTACGACGATGGCGCCAATACGGCGTGGTCGAACTACAAGCATCCGAACAACTGGCACGCCTCGTCGGTGAAGATCGGCAGCGCGACCTTCAAGAGTGGCTGCACGACTCCGGGCGAATGGTCTCTCGCCTCGGGCTCGAAGAACGGCGGCGCCATCTCGTATCACTACAACCCGAGCTGCTGATCGACTCAGCTGTGGGGACGGTTACTCCTCGTCCCCACAGCTGTTCCCTCATGAACTGAACTGGATCGACATAAGATGCTGCACAGAGGGGTAAAATTAGTCCACGCTGCCGTCCTGGCCTTCGCCGCAGCGTTGGCTTTTCTTTTCGTGCGTAGTCTCGACGAAACCGGAGTACTGGGAAACTCGGCTCTCATCGAGGTCATCGACTCCGACGGATCCAAAAGCGGAACCCAAGTCGTCCGTGCTGTCGAGGCTTTCTCGACCGAGCACAAAATCGGAGTGGCCCGAGAAATACCCGACCTGAAGAACCCCGACGGGTTGCGGCATCTTTATCTGACACCAGGAGACCGCGGTTCCGTGACGGTGGGATGGCTGGACGCCGGATATCCGGAGTTCAGCAGGGCTTATGCGACACGCGTGCATCCGATGTCCGAAGTCGCCCAGTTGGACCCGCGGGGCTCGTACTACGCGTTCGGCTCATCCGAGGCCGTCAGCGCGCTGGTGGCAGAGCTCGGTCGTCTCGGTCTCACCACGAGCGTCACTCATCCCTTGTCGTACTCCGAACTGACCGACCGCTACTCGGACGACCCACTGTTCCAAGCGTTCTGTGTAGTCGCCTTGGCAGCCGTGACGATGACCGGCGCAAGCGTGCTGCTCAATGCGAAGGGATATGGCGTCCTTCGAATGCAGGGCATGTCCTTCGTCGGCATCCTCAGGCGTGACCTGCGACAACTGGCGCCCTTCTGGCTCGTGACAGCCAGCATCGTGGCGGTGGTGACAGCGATCTTCCTCGGCCTCTACAACGACTTCGCCTGGGTCTGGCTGTTCGCCAGGGTCGCTGCTCTGGCCGCTGTCGTCCTGGTCGTCCTGGTACTCACGGCCCACGCAGCTGTACTCGCGCTGACCTACAAGGTCAACGTACTGCAGGCCCTCAAGGGTGAGTTGCCCACAAGGGCCGCGTCCGTCAGCGTCTACCTCGTACGCATCCCCGCGCTTCTGCTCGCGCTCAGCATCGCCGCAAACGTCACTGTTGCCGGCCGGAGCGTGCTGATGCGCCTGGAGAATCAGAAGGTCTACCAGACGGTGGGCGACGCGGTGTCGATCCGGCTCAGTGGCGCGTTCGCCATGCATACGGAGCAACTGGACGAGCGCGTGGGACCGTGGCTACGCCAGGCCGACCAGCGCGGCGAGGTCATCGTCGCCGGTCGCAGAGACCTCCAAGTATCCACGCCCGGTGCCCACTTGCCATCCGGTGAGTTCCTCATCGTCAACGACACTTATCTCGCCCAGCAGTCGGTACAGGATCCGTCGGGACGCCCCTATACCTCCCAGGCCAAGGACGGCAAGACACCGGACTCTCGTCCGGTACGAGTCATCATTCCCGAATCCTTCGCCTCTCATACTGCGGTGATCACAGAAGCAGCGTCCAGAATCGTCGATCCGCATCAGAATCGGCATATTCCGTTTGAGACGTTGAAGAGCAGGTCGGGACAGCGTCTCTTCGGGTACAACACCGGCACCTATGTCTACAACTCGGCGCATGGCCCCGATGAGGACAGGTCCATGTTGCTCGATCCGGTGATCATCGCCGTACCCAACGGTTCGCGATTTCTCACCGACGACGCGTACACCACCTATGCCACTCAGGCAGGAGTAGTCTTCCCCGACCCGAATGACGTGCTGAACGGGATCAAGACGAATGCACTGCAAAATTACATCAACGGAATGAGTCCTGTCGGTCAAAAAACCGCCATGGATCTCAGAAACGCAACCAGCGAACTACGACTTCACTTGTTCAATTTCCTCATCGCCGCCACTATCCTCGTCATCGCCGGTGTAGGAATTTGCATCATCTACTCCCGAAGAAACGCTCAAACGATATTCGCACGACACATCACCGGCTGGACATACGTCGCTACGCATCGCTTCATTCTTGCCACCGAAATAGCCATCGCGGCAATATTTGCCACACGGGTTCCTTTCGAAACATGGCAGCAGAACCAGGAACTGAAGAAGCTTGCAGCTGCCGGTGCGCCTGCTCCCTTCCAGCCCACTCATCTCACCACGCTGGACGTCGGCCTCATCACAGCACTAGTAGTGGTCGAATTCGGAGCCATGCTGATCGCCCTCGGGTTCTTCCACCGTCGGATAATAAAGGAAGGGGCAGCAGTCGCATGAACCCCGCAAGCGCAGAGATCCCTTCCCACAAGCCGGAGTAAATTGTGATCGAGGTCGAGAACCTGTCCAAGGCGTTCGATTCCCGAGCCTTGTGGAGCGATGTCAACTTCACTGTTGGGCCAGGCGAGATGCTCGCACTTGTCGGACCCAGTGGAGCAGGAAAGTCCACTCTACTCAACTGCCTCGGCCTACTCGAAAGACCGACGGCCGGGGCGATTAGGTACCAAGGAAGGGACATCACACGCCTCGGCAAGAGAGAGACCCGCCGGTTCCGTCGTGACAGTCTCGGTTACCTGTTCCAGCACTACGCCCTGATCGAGAACGCGACTATCGACGAGAACCTGGAAGTTGCCGTCAAACCACGGCGGACGACGCTGGGCAGCGGCGGACCAGGCATCGCCGAGGCCCTGAACCGCGTTGGTCTATCGGGTCGAGGCAGGGAACAAGTCCACCATCTGAGTGGCGGAGAACAGCAGCGCGTGGCCCTGGCCCGGATCCTGGTCCAGCAGCCGACGTTGGTCCTGGCGGACGAGCCCACCGGCGCCCTCGACGAGGTCAACTCCACCGCCGTCATAGACATACTTCGCGACCTGAGCCGAACCGGATGCGCCGTGGTGATCGCCACCCACGACGCCACTGTCCGAGACCGCTGCGACATGGTCTTCGCTGTACACAAGTCATCGTTCACCACCCCTCCTCCACACGAACCGGCCAGTCCAGACCCAACCCCGGCCAGCCACTGATTCGAGATTCCGCCGTCGCTGCGGGTCCTCCGAGGCGGAGGCTGAGGTGAAGTTCCCCCTGCTCTCCTGCGCACTCCACACATCAGATCCAGGTCAGACGCTGTCCGTCCGGCCCAGCACACAGAGGGGAGTGGCGGGATGCCGGTCGAGGCGGAGCTGAAGGCGCGGGTGCGGGAGCCGGGGGATGTGCGGCGGTTGCTCGATGAGCGGGCCGAAGCGCGGGTCGAGGTGTATCGGGATACGTACTACGACCGACCGAGTGGTGAACTGGGTTCAGCGGACGAGGAGTTGCGGGTCCGGATCATCAAGGGGAGGCGGACGGTGCTCACCTGGAAAGGCGCCGCGATCGACCCCGTCTCCGGGTCCAAGCCGGAGTACGAGACCGCCGTGGACGACGCCGACGCCGCGCACGCGATTCTGCGAGGGTTCGGGTACGTCGTCCTGATCGCCTTCGAGAAGCGCTGCCGGAAATACGAACTCACCCCGTACGGACGGGAGATGCTGGCGACGCTCATGGAAGTCCCGGAGTTGGAGGGGACGTTCCTGGAGGTGGAGGCAGGGGAGCTGACGACGGAGACGTGCACCGGGGCGGTGACGGAGAGTCGAACGTCAGGGGCGTAGGCGCGCGTGCCACGGGTGCTCCCCATACGTCCGCGTGATCGCCTCAGCCAGCCACCCCCGCTGAACCCCGTCGAGAACAGCCAGCGCGGCGGCGAAGTCGAGTTCGTCCTTGGGCCGAGGATCCCCCGCCTTGTAATAGAGCTGAACCTCGGGGCGGAGGTAGGGAAGACCGTCCGGGGAGACCGCCCCGAGGGAAGCAACCGCCCGGCGGACGGAGGAATCACGCCGGGACATCCACTCCGCGCCGGACTCGGACGACTCGTCGAGCATGAGCTGAAGGCGCCAGGGCGCACCAGGACCCGGCCGGCACCAGATGTCGTGGACGTCCGACCCCAGCACCTCCCCCTGCACCCACGGCCTCAGGCGGCCCGGCGGATCCGCGGCCCACAACTCCCAGCCGTCAAGCGCCTGTTGGGCAGCGAGTTGATCACGGCGCAGGAGAAGAACGTCCACGTCGCCATGCGGACGGACAACCCTCCCCACCGCCAGCTCGATGGCATACCCCCCAGCAACCCACCATCGAAACCCGCCCCCGAGAAGGCGGCCGACCTCAAAAAGCGGGAGCGGGGACCAGGGCGTGAAGGGAGGCATGAGAGGGGGCCTTCTGGGGGTGGGGGCGCACCCCAGTCAAGCACCCACCACAACCGCCCCTCTCAGCAAGCACCCGCAGCCCACCCCCTCAGCAAGCCCCCCACCTCAACCCCCACCCCCTCACACCCCACCCAACCGCAAAAACACCCCCTCCGCGCTACCCCGGTTAATGGCATCCAACTCCCCCTCCCGAAACCCCTCATACCCATCAAGGAGAGAGTCAAGAAGCCCCCCAGCCCCCTCCGGCGCAAACGGATAGTCACTGCCATAGAGAACGTGCCCGGGCGCGGCAAAGGCCAGCAGCGACGGCAGCGCGGCCGGTGTGGAGGACAGCGCGGTGTCGAAGTAGAAACGCTGGAGGTCGGTCAGGATGCCCTGCGGCGTGGTGCCGGGGTTGAACTGTGCGCCGGCGGTGAAGCGCCAGGCGGCGTAGGGGAGGAAGCCCCCGGCGTGGGAGAGGATCACCTTCATCCGGGGGTATCGGCTCATCACCCCGTTCAGGGTCATGTGGACGGCGGTGCGGGTGGTGTCGAAGGGGAAGTCCAGCAGCGGCCCGGGCATCCCCTCCAGCGGGGGCAGCGGTGGCACGTCGGGGTGGATGAAGACGACCGCCGAGCGGGCGTCCAGCTCGGCCCACAGCGGCTCGTACGCCTTGTCCCCGAGATAGCGTCCACGGACGTTGGACAGCAACACCACCCCGTCGGCGCGCAGTTCGTCCAACGCGTACGCGGCCTCGGCGAGGGCCCCGTCGACGTCCGGCAGCGGAAGGCTCGCGAAGAAGCCGAACCGATCGGGCCGGTCCTTGACCAGCTCGGCGGCGTACTCGTTGACCATGCGGGCGACGGCGCGGGCCGCGGTGTCGTCCCCGAAATGCGTCCCAGGCGCACTGATCGAAAGGATCCCGGTGGCGATCGCCCGCTGATCCATCATCGCGAGCGCACTGTCCGCGTCCCAGGAGGGGATGGGCCACCCCCCGGCCGTCACGCCGTGCCGGTCCATCACGGCTCGGTAGGCAGGGGGGATGAGGTGCTGGTGTACGTCGATACGCCGGGGAGAGGTCATACCTAGCCTCCTAATATTTAGCTAGCTAACTATTAGGCTGGTAAGTTACACCTCCATGGGCAAGGAGTACAGAGACGACCACGTCGGCGCCGAGGACATGGCACAAGCGGCCGACGCCCTCTTCGTCGCCATGCGCCGATCCCGCTCAGCAGGCGCCGCCCGCTACGGCGAACTCTCCCTGCCCCAACTCGCCCTGCTGGAACCCCTGACCACCCACCCGTCCCTCCCGGTGGGCCGCCTGGCGAGCGACGCGGACGTCAGCGTCCCGACGGCCACCCGGATGCTCCAGCAACTGGAGACCAAGGGCATCGTCGTACGCCGCCGATCACCGCAGGACGAACGGCAGGTCCTGGTCACCCTGACCCCCCAGGGCACCGAACTCCTCACCACACTCCGCGAGCGGCTGCGGGAGCGCCAGGCCCGCGCGTACGAGGCGTTCACGCCGGACGAACGCCTCCAACTGGTCACGCTCATGCGCCGCTTGACGGCCCTGGTCGCGGAATCCGACTGACCCGAACCGGCCGGACGCCCGGGCCAAGTTCCAGACCCGGGCGTCCCCCCCTACTCACTACACCCACCCCTCACCGAGAGGCCCGCCCCCCACTCCCCGACGCAAGCTCCGTCTCCTTGTGCACGGAGACCAACGGAACACTCTCGTCCACCGGCACCCCGAACTCACTCAGATCGACCTCCAGCGTCCCGGTCAGGTCGTAACCCCCGTACACCCCCCACGAGTAGCTGCCCCCCAGCACATCCCCCTCAGCCGAAGCCCGAACATACGGCGCGACCTCGGCATTGACCCCCACAGCCCCGTACAGCCCGACAGACGCCTTCGCCCCAACCGTCGCCTTCGCCTGCCCAGCAGCAGTGACCGACGTATCGACGGCGGACACCTCCAGGTCGGCCTCACTGACCGGAGCCCACCCGTCGTCCCGCGCGTAGGTCCCGCCGACCTTGAACCCCCCGCTCGCGTTCTGCCCGACGTCGACAGTGACCTTCCCGTCGGCGTCCACCGCGTAGTAGAGGACGTAACTGAGGTTCACCACGACAGGAACGTCACCGACGTAGAACGTCTCGTCGGTGCTGAGCTGCGCGAACGGCACCTGCGTGCCCGCGGAGGCCGCCGCCCGCCCCTCCAACTGCACCCGCGAGGACCACTTCCCGGACAGGGCGAGCGAGGCGGAGTCCGTCCCGGAGGAGCTGCCGTCGTAGGAGAACTCGACGGTGGGGGTCAGTTCGACGTAGCCGGAGACCGTGGCGGAGGCCGACACGGGGGCGTCGTCGGCGGTCTTCACCGAGCGGCTCACGTCGACGCGAATGCTGTTCAGGGACTTCGACTCGGAGACGTGGACGTCGCCGCCGAGGGGTTTGACCTGGACGTCCGAGGGGTCGACGGCCACCGTGCGCGAGACTTTCCGGTCGCCCAGCGCCTCGCGGAGGGTGGCCGGGACGGTCTGCACCTCGGTGCCCTCGGACGTGCTTCCCAGCACCCGGGTGACCTTGACGAGCAGACCGTGCGGCGCGCCGGCCATCGGCGGGCTGGCGATGACGTCACCGGTGCTCACGGAAGCGGCACCGGAGACGGAGGCACGGCCACTGGAGCGGTTATAGGAGACGACCTTCACCGTGGAGTCGGCTTTCCGCGTGGACCCGGACGTCGACGGGGAACCGGTCTCCGACGTGGATTCGGACGATGCTCCCGTGCCGCGGTGAGCCAAGGGGGCGGCCACGACAGCGGCACCCTTGCCGCCCCGCCCCGATCCGCCGGTGCCGGTGCCGGTGCTGGGCGACGTATCCGCGACGACCGCGGCGGTCTTCTCGGTGTGGGCTTCGTCCGCCGTCGAGCAGCCGGTGACGGACAGGGCCGCGACGGCGATCAGGGCCGCGGCGGCCGGATACCTGGGTATGTTCCGCAAGGGTGACCTCAGATGTGTTGGGGGGAACGCGCTTCGCACGAGCACGAGCACGAGCGCGCGAACATGAGCATTACATGCCCACGGCTGGGCAAGTAACTCCCCCCGCCCTCTTGCTCCCGTGACCCGCCTCACAACCTCTCGCCCCGCGCGGACGACGCCCGCGTCGAAGCCGCCGCCCCGCCCACTCAGGACCAAGCGCCCCCACACACCGCACCAGTTGGGCCCACCACACAGCCACCGGCTTCCCACCTTGCACCCCACGCGGCCGAGTCTCACCAGCTCAGACGCTGCCCGTCCGGCCCAACACACAGCCGCATCCGATCGGCCGGCGGGCAGCCGTCCGCCCGCCACCGGGCGACCCGCGAGGTGATCTGGTCCCACAACCGCGCCGGACCACCCTGGCGTACGACCCACCGCCCCTCGGCCCGGAAGACGACGGCCCACGCCCCGCCCCGCACGTCGATCACGACATGTTCCGGACGCCCGTTCCGCTCCAGAGTGACCCGCTGCGCGCGCGGCGCCGCGAACTGCGCGACGAACCGGGCCGTCCAGTCGTCCAGCGCGTCCGCGCCCAGCTCGGCGGGGACGGCGTCGCCCTCGTCGAGGTTCGGCAGGATGCCCAGTGGGGGCGGCAGGTGGGGGCGGGCCAGCATGAAGGAGACCTGTCCGCCCAGCACGGGCCCGCTCGCCGTGCCGTCGTCGGCGACGGTGAGCCGTACGAGTTCGGACGCGTGCATCCAGCCGCCGACGGTGACCAGGATCTCGCCGCCGGGCCGGGTCTGGGCGAGCCAGTCGGC
>DATCQX010000645.1:0-5882 GCA_036569285.1 Streptomyces sp. | reverse complement strand
GGGGAGTACGTCTCGATCTCGGTGCTGGCGTATTCGCGGGAGGCCAGCAGGAAGGTCAGGGTGTCGTCCTCGTCGCCGTCGAAGGCGATGGTGACGACCATGCCGGGAGCGACCGTGCCGTCCGCGGACTGCGGAGTCTCGCCGACCTTGGCGTGCTCCAGCAGCTGCGTGAGCTGGCGGACGCGAAGCTCCTGCTTGCCCTGCTCTTCCTTGGCCGCGTGGTAACCGCCGTTCTCGCGCAGGTCACCTTCCTCGCGCGCCGCCGCGATCTTCGCGGTGATCTCCGAGCGCGCGGGACCAGTAAGGTACGCAAGCTCGTCCTTGAGCTTGTTGTACGCCTCCTGGGTCAGCCAGGTGACGTTCTCGCTGGTCTGGGTCACAGGTGCTCCTCGTAGGTACGGAAATACAAAGCATCGCCCTACCCCAGAGCATGTTCCTTCAGGGACGGGCGAAACCACGAGCCTAACAATTCGACGGCGGAAGGGGGAGGACATAAGTCACCGGAAAACCGTCACCGCAGGTCAGAGCAGCCCCCTGCGCGGGATAGACCGAACGTGTGAGCGCCCCGCTCAGCTCGGATGGCACCCGAGCAGCTCGGCGGTCGTCCCCCGGGCCGTCGTCCGGAGTGTGACGACCTTGTCGATCCGGGTCTGTGAGCCGGAGAAGCGGAAGTCCGCGCGGCCGACCTCGGAACCGTCCCTGGCCTGCGAACGGACCGTGCAGTAGCCGCTGGTGCCCGCGTCCTTGCGGACTTCGAGGTGCACCTCGACCGACGAGTCGGAGACCTGGAAGGCGATCAGCTCGCCGCTGATCTCGTTCTGGCCGACGTAGTGCCAGCCGAACCAGCCGATCATCCCGAGGAACAGCGCACCCAGGACCCCGCCGAGGATCTTCAGCCGGTGGTCGGCCC
Organism: Streptomyces sp.; assembly: GCA_036569285.1. Lineage (GTDB taxonomy): Bacteria > Actinomycetota > Actinomycetes > Streptomycetales > Streptomycetaceae > Streptomyces. Next base: position 4,972 of record DATCQX010000645.1, on the reverse strand, counting down.
GCGCGTCGGACGTACGGCCGTAGCGACCCTCGGGCGCACCCGCACTTGCCGTACTCATGACTGGTCCTCCGGGCCCCGGAACAATTCGCCCCCCGATTCGGTCACTATAGAAGCCCCCCGCGCGTGGGAGAGCAGCACCCCTATCGCACCCCGGGATCCGCGGGTGCCGACCGACTGAGGATGAGTCTTGACTGACCAGCTACGACTGATGGCCGTCCACGCCCACCCCGACGACGAGTCGAGCAAGGGCGCGGCCACGATGGCGAAGTACGTGGCCGAGGGGGTGGACGTCCTTGTGGTGACCTGCACGGGCGGGGAGCGCGGCTCCATCCTCAACCCCAAGCTGCAGGGCGACAAGTACATCGAGGAGCACATCCACGAGGTGCGCAAGAAGGAGATGGACGAGGCTCGCGAGATCCTCGGCATCAAGCAGGAGTGGCTCGGCTTCGTCGACTCCGGCCTGCCCGAGGGCGACCCGCTGCCGCCGCTGCCCGAGGGCTGCTTCGCCCTTGAGGACGAGGACAAGGCGGCCGGGGAACTCGTCCGCAAGATCCGTTCGTTCCGCCCGCAGGTGATCACCACCTACGACGAGAACGGTGGCTACCCGCACCCCGACCACATCATGACCCACAAGATCTCGATGATCGCCTTCGACGGCGCGGCGGACACCGAGAAGTACCCCGAGGCCGAGTACGGCCCGGCCTACCAGCCGCAGAAGCTCTACTACAACCAGGGCTTCAACCGCCCCCGCACGCAGGCGCTGCACGAAGCGATGGTCGCCCGCGGCATGGAGTCGCCCTACGAGGAGTGGCTCAAGCGGTGGGACGAGATCCAGCGCGTCGACCGTGTCCTGACCACGCACGTTCCGTGCGCCGACTACTACGAGATCCGCGACAAGGCGCTCCTCGCGCACGCCACGCAGATCGACCCCGACGGCGGCTGGTTCCGCGTTCCGCTGGACCTTCAGAAGGAGGTCTGGCCGACCGAGGAGTACGAGCTGGCGAAGGCACTCGTCGATACGTCCATCCCCGAGGACGACCTCTTTGCGGGCATCCGCGACAATGCCTGACATGAGCGCAAGCGTGAGCCTGGCAATGACGCACCTCGTTCCCCTCGCCAAGGAGGTCGACGAGAACAAGGTCACCCCCGGCGTCCTCGGCTTCATCGTCTTCGCCGCGATGGCGTTGGCGGTGTGGGCCTTGATGAAGTCGATGAGCAAGCACATGAACCGGGTCGACTTCAAGGAGCCGGCGGGATCCTCCGCCGGTTCCGCCGAGGACGCCTCGGAGAAGCCCGCCCAAGGCTGAACCCCGGGGGTAGTGGCTCGGTCGTACCGCCCGTGCGCGGCGACGGCCGGGCCTTACGGCTGCCCCGGGCCGGATGTGAGATACGTCACGCGTTCCGCGTGGTCCGCTCCAGGCGGCGGTCCATTCCGCAGTGCAGCGCGTACGCCAGGCCCAGCGGGTTGTGGAACTCGTCCGCGAAGTGCCGGGCCAGGGTGTGGGTGATCTCGCCCGCCGTGTCCGCGCCGCCGAGGTAGCGCGTGACGAACGCGTACGCGTACTCCGCCGCGAACGTCTGCGGCATCTCGATCTGCGGGCCCAGGACGCCGCCGGCTCCCGCCGAGATCAGGGCGCCGCCGAGGTAGGTGAGGTCGGCTCCGCCCGGGAGGCCCGCGTAGCAGGCGTTGAACACGACCAGGGGGCGGTGGGGCAGCAGGCCCGCCGTGCGTCTCGCCAACACCGTGTGGGCGTCGATGTCCTGACTGTCCGTCAGTTGGACGACGAGCAGAGGAGTGGTCGCGTCCTGCGCCGGTTCGAATCTTCCGTGGCACCAGAAGTACATCAACTGGTCTTCCATGCGGCCCGACTTGAGTGCGGACAGCAGTTCGTCCCTGCGGGTGCGTTCCACGCAGACGGTGCCCTCCGCGAGGGCCTTCGCGACGTCCGCCGCGCGTGTTCTGTTGTGCGGGTCGATGTTCTTGTCGTGGTTCAGGCTCACGATCGGGATGGGCGGCGGGAGTTGGGGTTCCGTCTCGTCCGGGAAGCTCGCGTAGGTGCCTCCCGTCTGCTCGAACTGGTGGTGGTAGCCCAGGAACCGGCGCAGGGGGGTGTGCGCGGAGGTCTGGGGGAGGGCGAGCATCGGCCAGGGGAGGAAGAGGGGGGAGTCGATTCTGACGCGTAGGGGTTTCTCGCCGGTCAGGGCGTCCCGGACGACGGTTCGGAGGCGGGCTGTCGCCTGGTCGCCCGTGTTTTCGCCGAGCAGCTCGTTCCAGAGGAGGTAGGAGCCTTGGTCTGCCAACTCCTCCAGGATTTCGGTGAGTTCGGGTTCGGCCGTGAGGTCCAGTTGGGTCGCGTACGGCTCGGAGTAGTCGTCCGGCCTCTGGTAGGCGATCAGTTCTTTTCGCCACAGGGTGCGTAGGCGGGCCGCGCTTGTGCGGATCGTCGAGGGGGAGATGTTCAGGCGGGCCGTGTACTCGTGGGGGGACGGAGGGAGGGCTGTGCCGTAGGCGCGGGCTCTGATGTGGTCGTCCGCGTACGTGTCCAAGGTGAGGACCAGGTCCGGGTGGCGGATCGTTGACGCCGGGTGCCTGGTGAAGCCGTGGCTCGGGTCCTGGGTGATGCGCAAGGGGAGTTCTGTGGGCACCGGTCAGGGCCTCCGTAGGGAGGTGGGGCCGGTCAGGGTGTTCTGGGGGGTGTCCGTGACGTCGAACTCCGTTTCCACCTCTTGGAGGATCGTGCCGGTGGGCTGGTGTTCCACCGTGAAGCGGATGCGGTGGTGGCCGGGGCGGTGAGGGGTGAAGTGGAATTCGGCGCCGGCGTCTGTGTCGTTCGGGGGGCCGGGGCGGATCGTCACCGCGTGGGACGGTTCTATGTCCGCCGGGGTGAGGGGAGTCGCTCTTGCGGAGAGCCAGGGGAGAGTGGAGGAGGCTGACCAGGGGTGGTGGGGGCCCGGGACCACCTGGAGGGTGAGGCGGTTGTCCTCGTGCAGGGTCAGGCGGACTTTCGACTCCGTTGTGGGGAGGCGGAGTTCGGCGGATTCGTAGCGGGGTTCGGGGATGAGGAGGCGGGCGGCGAAGGGGATGCGGAAGTGGCCGTGGGTCCAGGGCCATTCGGTGGTGGAGAGGAGAGTGGGTGGGTAGCGGCGGGCTAGTTCGTTGAGGGCTTCGGGGGGTGGGCCGTCGTTTTCGGCCAGGGCTTGGGCGAGGGTGGTCCAGGCGAGGCCGGCTTCGTCGCCGATGTCTGTGAAGCGAGCTCGGGCGTGGGAGAAGGAGTGGAGGCCGGAGGGGATGTGGGGGTTGCGGATGGCTAGTTCGAGGGAGGTCCAGGCGGCGCCGTGGGGGCAACCCAGGCGGATGAATGCCTTGACGTTCTGGGAGAGTTCGATGATCTCGTCCCCGACGGGGTCGGATGAGGAGGACGGGGACGGGGTGCGCCAGGCCCGGATGATCGTGAAGTGCCGCGACCAGGCTGCACATAACTGCTCCGCCAGGACCAGTTGCGTCCGGTACCTCCAGTCGGGTGCCTTCGACAAGGCGAAGAACAGGTTGGCCCAGACTTCAGCGCGCCGGTGCACCTGCGGCTGGGGCGGAGAGTCGAGGGTGAGGGAGAAGTCGTCGGAGTAGCCGCTGACGCCCAACAACAGGGCCAGCCGCATCTGTTCTACGCCTGCCCAGTCCACCCCGGCGGTGTCATGGATGTCCTGCAAAGCGACCCGAGCGGCGTCGATCACCTTCTCCGCCTCGTCGAAGTCACCGCTCAACAGCCGCCAGCGGCCGTAGTGGAGCATCGCCCACGCTTCACCTCGTAGGTCTCCGGCGACTTGGTGTGCCTCGATCGCACGTCGCAACTGTGTCCCCACACTTCGCAGATCACCTCGATCGCAGGCGATGGCGGCGCGGGTGTGGAGGAGCCAGCCGTCTGTGGGACGCAGGTCGGGGATCTCGGCTAGGAGCTCACCTGCTGCGCGGAGGTTGCCCTGCTTCCATTGCCGTACGGCGCCGCGTAACCGCTTGTCCGGGCGTGCGGGGGCGGCAGGGGGCATACCCGTGTAGCGCCAGAGGGCCATCAACTCCAGCACATGATTGGTTCGTTCGAGTTCCTTGGTCAGAGACTGGACGAGACCCCGGACGTTGTCACCCTGGGAGAGGCTCAGCAGTCGCCCGGCCAGCAAGACGTACATCCATGAGTGCGCGGCGACGAGAGAACCGTCAGCCGTGTCGAGCAATTGGGTCAGCACTGAGACCGCACGGTCGTGGAGTTGTTCGGCAGACCAGTGCTGGGTGACGTCGGCGGCGGCGGAACCAAACAGCCGTACACCCGAGTCCGTTTCGCGGACCAAGTGCCGATGGGACAACTGCGCGATGGCACCGGGCAGTACAGGGATCAATGAGGCCCGTAGCGGTGGGTAGGGCAGGAGGACGGAACCTGTCGTGGCGAGCGCGGCAAGATCCTCGTAAAGCCACCTCGCACCCGGAGACAGCCAGCCGGGTTGCGCCCCCGGCGCGGGCGGGGTGGCTTCGCCAGCGGGTACCTGGAAGTACCCGGCGGGTGTGTCCTCCCCGGGGATGCCGAGGGCTAACACAGTGATCGGAGTTCCGGCGACCAGTGAGCGCACTGTGTCGAGCAGTGGTCTGCGAGCACCGTCGAACAGGACGACGGTATCGGCGGGGAGTTCGCTCACCGCGCGATGGCACAAGGCGCGGAGCGACTCGGGGAAGTCCGGCGTCAATTCCAGCTCAGAGACGTCGAAGCGGTCGTACAGGAGTGGTGTCGCCAGCAACCGCAGCAAAGTCACCTCCTCGGGCTCCTCTGTCCCGATGTCCTCGATGCGGATCAAGAACCCCTGGGGCAGGAAGTCGGCCAACTGCCTCACCAGCACCCCCCGACCCCGCTCCGACCCCCCAGTGACCACCACCAACCGCCGTCGGACCAACTCCTCGTACAACCGCTCCCCATCCATCCCCCCACCC
>DATCQX010000644.1:0-34653 GCA_036569285.1 Streptomyces sp. | reverse complement strand
CGGCCCCGCCAGCCTCGGCGGCCCGCTCGCCGACGAGGTCGCGCCGCTGTGGCGGCACACCGGCGCGCCGTACGGGCCGGCGTTCATGGGGCTCGCCGGGGTCCTCGCGGGGCTCACGCGCGGGGAGCTGCCCGCCGGGCTCTACGGGATGAGGTGCGTGGCCCTGCTCGGGGTCGCGCTGATGGCCGCGGCACTGCCCCGGCTCGCCCGGCACTGCGGCGCGGACCCGGCGGTCGCCCTGTGGCTCGGGGTGCTCAACCCGCTGGTGCTGCTGCACCTCGTGGCGGGCGCCCACAATGACGCGATCATGCTGGGCCTGCTCGGCATCGGCCTGGTCGCCGCCCTCGGCGGACGCTTCGCGCTCGGCGCCGTACTCGTCACCCTCGCCGCCCTGGTCAAGGCGCCCGCCGCGCTGGGGCTGGTGGCGGTCGTGATGCTTCAGCACAGCGCACCGGGGGTGATGGCCGGGGCCCGGCCGGGAGCGACGCCGGGGGCCCTGCTGGGGGTGGCGGCCAGGGCCAGGTCGAGGGTGACGGCCAGGGCCAGGTCGAGGGTGACGGCCGGGGCCAGACTGGGAGTTGCGGCCTGGGCCCGGCTGAGGGCTGCGCGCGGACCGTCGTCAGGCGGCTCGCCGCGTGCGGTGGCCGGGGCGCGTGCGGTAGTCGGGGTGCGTGGGGCAGTCGGGAGGAGTGCGGTGGCCGGGGCGTGTGCGGCACCCGGGACGCGCACGGTGGCCGGGGCGCGTGCGGCATCCAGGCCGCTCGCGGCAGCCGCCGCCAAGACCCTCGCCGTCTCCGCCGCGACGACCGTCGCCGTCACGGCCGCCACCGGTACCGGATACGGCTGGATCAGCGCCCTCAGCACGCCCGTCTCGCCCCAGAACTGGGCCCTCACGAGCCTTCTGGGCCGCGCGACCGGTGCCCTCCTCACCCACGCGGGCAGTGATCTCGCGCCGCTCGCCGTGCCCGCCTGGCACGCGCTGGGGCTCGTGATCACCGCCGCTCTCGTCGCGGTCATCTGGTGGCGGCTGCGGCCCCGCCCGGTGTACGCGCTCGGCCTCAGCCTCGCCGCGATCGCCGCGTTCGGGCCCGCGATCCGCCCCTGGTACGCGCTGTGGGGGCTCTTCCTGATCGCCGCCGCCGCGCCCGACTCGTCGGCACGGCACCGTACCGCCGTCGCCGTGGCCGGGGTCCTCGCCCTCGCCGTCCTGCCCGACGGGGACCCCGCCGACGCCGGGCAGGTCCTGCTGGCCGTCTCCGGCGGCGCCCTCGCCATCGTCGTCCTGTGGCAGGCCCGCCTCGCCTCCGGCCCGCTCCGAAGCCGTACGGCATGACCGGCGCGACCGGCCTGACCTCAGAAAACGGCATGCCCCCACGAACTCCGAGGACCATGAGACTCCCCGAGACCGACCGCGGCCGGCTGACCCTGCTCCTCGCGCTGGCCGCCGTCGTCACGGTGTTCACCGCGACCGTGCCGCTCCTGCGGGACTGGTTCGACCTGCGCGTCTACTACGGGACGGTCGACCACTGGGTCCACCACGGCGGACGCGTCTACGACTACCGGGTCCCCGGCACCCCGTACGGCTTCACGTACCCGCCGTTCGCGGCCGTCGCGATGCTCCCGATGGCGCTGGTGGGCCTGCGCACGGCGATCGCGCTCGCCCTGCTGCTCAACCTCGCCGCCCTCGCCCTGGTCCTGCGCCTGCTGGCCGGCCGGGAGTGGCGGCGGCACGGCTGGTACGGCGTCGGGCTCGCCCTGTGGGTGCTGGCGTTGTTCGAACCGTTGCGGGACACCGTCAGCTTCGGGCAGGTCAACATCCTGCTGCTGGCGCTCGTCCTGGTCGACGCGCATCTGCTGGCCACCGGGCGGGGACGCCTGGCGGGCGTCGGGATCGGCCTCGCGGCGGCCGTGAAGCTGACGCCCGCGCTGTTCATCGGGCTGCTCCTGGTGACGCGGCGGTGGCGTGCGGCCGGGGTCGCGACGGCCGTCGCCGTCGGTGCGACGGGGCTCGCCGCGCTGATCGCGCCCGGCGCGTCACGGTTCTACTGGACGAACGCGATGTGGGACACCGCGCGCGTGGGCCGTCTCGACTACGTCTCCAACCAGTCCCTCCAAGGGGTGCTCGCCCGTCTCGGTGTCGACAGCAAGGCGGTGTGGGGGGTCGTCGTGCTGGTCGTGCTCGCCGTGTGGGTGTGGCGGGTGCGGCGGGCGGGGGAGTGGCGTACGGCGTTCGCGTTGACAGGGTTGACGGCCTGTCTGGTCAGTCCTGTTACTTGGGTGCATCACTTGATCTGGTTGATTCCGTCGTTCGTCGTGTTGATCCGATCCGGGCATGTGCGGATCGCGTCAACTCTGTACGCCGTCATGTGCACCAGCGTCGTGTGGATCTGGTTCCACGACGCGTCCGGCCTCGACGGGTTCGTCGGCAGCAACATGTACGTGTGGATCACGCTGGGCCTGCTGCTGTGGCTGCCGACCGGTCAGCGCCGGCTCCCGGCCCGCAGCGCCAGCGACACCCCGCCCGCGCCCAGCGCCGCCGCCCCCACGATCGCCGCCACCGCAGGCCAGCCGGGCCCGCTCTCTCCCGAAGGGGCCGCCGCGATCACGGCGGGCACCCCCGGTCCGGGCCGGGGCCGCGCCCGCAGCGCGTCCAGCGAACCCACCGGGTCGACCCGTCCCGCCGCCGCGAACCCCCAGTCCAGCAGGTCCCGCGCCTCCTCGTAGACCGCGAATCCCCCGCCGGACTGCGGGTTCATCACCGTCACCACCAGCGTCCGCGCACCCTTGCGGGCCGCGGCGACCAGCGTGTTCCCGGCGTTGGTGGTGTAGCCGTTCTTCACGCCGACGAGCCCCGGGTACGCCGCGACCCCGTCCTCCCCGGTCAGCAGCCGGTTCGTGTTCGCGATCTCGTACGACCAGCCGCCGCCCGCGGGGAACCGGGCGTGCGCGAGCCCGCAGTACCGCGCGAAGTCGCTGTTGCGCAGCCCCGCGCGCCCGAACACGGCGAGGTCGTACGCCGACGACACCTGACCCGGGGTGTCGTACCCGTCCGGGGACAGCACGTGCGTGTCCAGCGCGCCCAGCGCCCGCGCCTTGGCCTGCATCCGCGTCGCCGTCGTCCGCCAGCCGCCGTTGAGCGCGGCCAGGACGTGCACGGCGTCGTTCCCCGAGTTCAGGAACACCCCGCGCCACAGGTCGGCGACCGTGTACGTACGGCCCTCCGCGACCCCGACCATGCTGCTCCCGGCGCCGATCCCCTCCAACTCCGCCGCCGACACCCGGTGCCGGATGCCGGCCGGCAGTACCGGCAGGACGGTCAGCGCGAACAGCGTCTTCAGCGTGCTCGCCGGGGGCAGCTTGCGGTGGGCCTCGGAGGCGGCGAGGACGGCCCCGGAGTCCGCGTCGGCGACCACCCAGGACAGCGCGGAGACACCGGGCAGCGCGGGGGCACCGGGGCGGGGGTGGACGTGGGTGCCGGGGCGGCGGAGGAGGGCGGGGGAGGGCGCGTGAGTGGCGGAGGGCGCGTGGGTGCCGGGGGCCGTGAGGTGGGCGGGTGTCGCGGGGCGGCCGGGGGAGGGGGTGGCGGACGACCGGTCCGGTGCCTCCCGCACCCCCGGAGCGCCGCCCGTCGAGGCTGCCGCCACCGGGCCCGCCGCCAAGGAGACCGCGGCACACAACGCGCAGGCCGTCACAGCGGCCCGGGAGGAGAATCCGATCGTCATACGGTCAACGTAGAAACGATCATGCGGTTCGGCGTGCTGCCCGTGCCGATCGGGGGGCGGCGAGCACCCGGATGCCGTACGGGGTGAGGGGAGGGGCGGACAGAGGCGCCTCCAGCCGGCCGCACCGGCACGCGCGCGTGCCTGGCGCTCGGGCTGGGCCGCGCTTCACGGTTCCCGTGCCGCTGTCCAAGGTGAGCAGGGTTTCCCTGACGTTTGCCGCGCCCGCGCTTCCCGCGCAGTCCGCCGGATCGGCGCGCTTTCCGCGCCCTGCGGGACTTGGCCTACACGCCCGCGTCAGCCGTCGCCCCCAGAAGACTGCCCCTCACACCCCCGGCAGCGTCGGCTGTACCTGGCGCAGGAACGTCGCGTTGTCCGGGGTCTTGCGCATGCGTTCCAGGAGGGTCTCCAGGCCGGTGCTGGTGTCGCGGGAGGCGAGGGCGCGGCGCAGGCCGTGGGTGGCGGTCAACTCGGCGGGGGTGAGGAGGAGTTCCTCGCGGCGGGTGCCGGAGGTGTAGAGGTCGACGGCGGGGAACAGGCGCCGGGAGGCCGGTTCGCGGTCGAGGCGCAGCTCCATGTTGCCGGTGCCCTTCAGCTCCTCGAAGTAGTAGTCGTCGGCCCGCGACCCCGTCTCGACGAGGGCGGTCGCCAGGATCGTCAGCGAGCCACCCTCCTCGACGGCACGCGCGGCCCCGAAGAACCGCTTCGGCCCGAGCAGGGCGCCCGCGTCGACGCCGCCGCTGAGCGTGCGGCCGTTGCCGGGGGCCGCGTTGTTGTGCGCCCGGCACAGGCGGGTCAGGGAGTCGAGGAGGATCACGACGTCCTCCCCGGCCTCGACGAGCCGCTTCGCGCGCTCCACGACCAGTTCCGCGAGGGCGGTGTGCTGCCGGGCCGCCCGGTCGAACGTCGAGGCGTACACCTCGCCGCGCACCGAGCGCCGCATGTCGGTGACTTCCTCGGGGCGTTCGTCGAGGAGGAGGACCATCAGACGGGCCTGAGGATGGTTGCCCGCGACGGCCGCCGCGAGCTGCTGGAGCAGGACCGTCTTGCCGGTCTTCGGCGGGGCGACGAGCAGTCCCCGCTGCCCCTTGCCGACGGGCGCGAACAGGTCGGTGACCCGTCCGGCGAGCCCCGACGCGGGGTGTTCGAGACGCAGCCGCTCACGGGGGTGTAGCGGCGTCAGCTCGGCGAACTTGCGGCGCCCGCGCGCCTGTTCGGGGCTGCGGCCGTCGACGGCGGTGACCTCGGTGAGCGCGCGCCGGTCGCGCAGGCCCTCCACGAGGTCGCCCTTGCGCAGGCCGTGACGGCGGATCAGCGCCGCCGGGACCTGGGTGTCCTCGGCCTCCGGCAGGAGACCGGGTCCCCGCAGGTGGCCCTTCCCGCCGCTGTCGACGTCGAGGACGCCGGCCACGAGCCGGGCCGGGGGCTGCTGTTGGGTAGGGGGGTGTTCGAGTGTGGTGGTCATGGGGGTCGGTCCTTTCGCGGACGGACGGGCATGTGGCATGCGTGGGGAAGGAGAACGCCGCGACGAATTCGGAAGGCGGCACGCGCTTCCGGCGGCTGGGAGACGCCCCGCTCCACAGGGCGACGAAGGAGAAAGGAACTGCACCGGCGCCCACGACGGGGCGTACACAAGTGCTGTCCGCAAGGTACTCACGGGGTACCTGGTCCTGTCAACCCCGAAGCGGCCCCGGACATTCCCACCGCGCACATGCGAAACGCCGGCGCGCCCGGCCCGAAGGCCGTCGACACCGGCGCCGTCAGCTGTCGGCCGTCACCTCACGGGCACAGGCCGCGCTCCGCGGTGCGGTAGGGGCGCGCGTGCCGGGCTCGGTGCGCACCGTGACGGCGCACCACCGTTCGTCCTTGTCGTCGTACCTCTTGCCGCACGCCCCGTTGTACGCGCCCGGAAGCGTGCCGGCTGGTTCACCGGTCAGCCGGAGCCGATGGGAGAGGGAAGGGTCTCCGCCGCGCCCATGAACCGGAACCCGACACCGCGCACGGTCTCGATCAGAGTCCGGCAGCCCAGCTTGCCGCGCAGCGAGTTGACGTGGGTGTCGATGGTGCGCATCGCCCGGGAGGGGGGTGTGTTCATCTCCCCGTTGCCCCAGATGTCCGCCATGATCTGCTCGCGCCGGATCACCTGTTTGGGGTGGCTGGCGAGGTGGTGGAGGAGGTCGAACTCCTTGCGGGTGAGTCTGACATGCGTCCCCTTCACGCTCACCTCGCGCGTCCGGAGGTCAATGCGCAGACTGCCGTGCTGGAGGACGTCGCGGGGCGCGGCCTGCGGTACGGCTTCCGTTCGGATTGTCGTGGCCGTGATGCCGGTGAGGATTTCATGAATGGCGGTGGTCAGGCATTCGTGCGGGGGAACATCGACTTCGATGGCCCCGGTGCGGAAATTCTGCACGTCTTGGTGATCGACCCTGACACCGGTGTCGAACAGGATTTTGTGGCCGTTGTTGACGCCGTCGTTCGCTTGGATCCGAACATCGATTTGCAGCCGGAAAGAACTTTGCGGGAGTGAGTTCCTGTCGACGCGTGACGAACTGTTTCCGGTGCAGGAGCTGAGTGTCGCATTCATCTGCGCCAGCATGAAGTACATCGTTCTCTCCCGGAGCTACACCATTTTGACCTTTTTATGAGCGGAGGTGCGTGCGGGCTGTATCAGCGGATTGCGTCAGTAGCTCGGAGGGCGGGAAGGGGAGCTCATCGGGCCAGTCGTACGACCAGCAGGGCTCCGGCGGGATGTGTGGAGACCACCCGCAGCCCGCTGGACTCGGCGAGCTCTGCGATTTCCCGCACACCGCGTTCCCGGCCGCCGTAGTAGGCGAGCATCCGCAGGTCCATGTCCGTGATGCGGGACGCGGCGTCGGGGCCGGCCCATTCCGCGACGAACACCGATCCGGTCGCGCCCGCCGCCTGTGCGCACCGTTCCAGGATCTTGCGGGCCGAGGCGTCGTCCCAGTCGTGCAGGATCGACGACAGCAGGTAGCCGTCCGCCCCGGCCGGAAGCTCGTCGAAGAAGCTGCCGGCCACCGCGCGTGCGCGGTCGGCGAGCCCGTTCTCCGCGAAGCGGGCCTCTGCCTCCGCGACGGCCGCGGGCTGGTCGACGACCGTGCCGCGCAGGCCGGGGTACGCGGCGAGGAGCGTCGACAGCAGGAGGCCGTTGCCGCCCCCCACGTCGACCAGGTGGGTGAGCGCGCCCCAGTCGCAGGCGGGGACGATCGCCTGTGCGGCGAGGGAGGTGTAGGCGGCCATCTGCTGGTTGAAGAGCGTCGCCAGCTCCGGGCGGGCGGCCAGATCCGCCCAGAAGTCGGCGCCGTACAGGAGAGGGAAGGCCGCGGTGCCGGTGCGCACGCTGTGCAGCAGGTGGATGAGGGACAGGTCCGCCCGTCCGAGCGGTCCCTCCAGGTCCAGGGAGCTGCGCAGCGACGAGGGGTGGTCCGAGCGGAGCGCCTCACCGGTGTCGGTGAGATGGAATCGTCCTGATTCGTCCTGCCGGACGACTCCCGCATGCCGCAGATGCTGGAGGAGCCGGTCCAGTGCGCCGGGGTCGACGCGCACAGTTTCCGCCAGGTCGGCTGAATTTCGCGGGTTTTCAGACAGGTGGTCGGCGAGGGACAGCGTGGCCGCGACGCGGATGGCCATGGGGGTGGTCATATCGGACAAGGTGCGCAATCCCTCAGCTGAAAGCGCGCGCTGGTCTACGGTCACGGCTGGCTCCCTCGGGTGTGGGGTTCCCTCGTTCGCGATCACTATGGCTGAGACTGCTACAGGTTTCAACAGTGCCTTGGACAGCGGCATGTGAAATTTACTACAAGTGTCCCGCTCGGTGTCCTTGAAATGTCCGCACCGATGTCTTCGTGCCTGATTAATTACGCGCTTGACATAGAGTTCACGAACATCTGTTACTGCGCCACTTGAAGGCCATTGCGAAGCCCTCCTACTGTGATCGACGTCCGATCGGCTCGAATTCATTCGTCATTCCGGAAATGCTGGCGAGGCGCTTAGATGGACGTAGGAATACTCTTTGATCTGCGGAATCCGGCGCAATGGGAACGCCCATGGGCCGATCATTACGCCCGGTCCCTGGAACTGTGCGAAGAGGCGGACCGGCTCGGCGCGGGCGGCCTCTGGTTCACCGAGCACCACGCGTTCGAGGACGGCTATCTGCCCCAGCCCCTGACGTTCGCGGCAGCCGCCGCGGCACGTACCCGGCGCGTCCGCATCGGCACGTCCGTCGTCCTGCCGGCGCTGCGCAAACCGGCCCAACTGGCCGAAGAGGCCGCCGTGGTCGACCTGATCAGCGGAGGCCGCCTGGAACTGGGACTCGGCGCCGGGTACCGCCTCCCGGAGTACCGCCTCTTCGGAGCCGACTTCGGCAGACGGTTCGCGACGACGGAGCACACCATCCGCGAGATACGCCGGCTGTGGGCCGAGCGAGAGGTGACCCCGTCGCCGCTCCAGTCCCCCCTGCCGCTGTGGGGCGGGTTCTACGGGCCGAGGGGCGCGCGCATCGCGGGCCGCCTGAACATCGGACTGCTCCACGCGTCGCCGTCCGTGTACGAGCACTACCTCGCCGGCCTCCAGGAAGGCGGCCACAGCACGGCGGACGCCCGGGTCTCCGAAGTCGTCCCGATCATGCTCGCGGACGATCCGGAGGAGGCGTGGCAGCGCGTCGCCCCCCACCTCGCACACCAGATGAACAGCTACCGGGCAGCCGCCGTGGAGGGCACCGGGGCGGAGCCGCCACCGCCGATCCAGCCCGAGGAACTGATCCGGGGCGTCGACCCCGACGGCCCGTGGGGAGTGCTCGAGATCCTCACCCCGGACGCCGCCGCCGAGCGCATCCGGCGGACCGTGCGAGACCTTCCCGTCCGGCACCTCATCTTCTGGGCCAGCATCGCCGCCATGCCCGACGACCTCGTCGTCCGCAACATCGAGCTGCTCTCCCAGAAGCTCGCTCCACTGCTCCGCTGAACCGACCGACCTGGAGTGGAAGATGCCCCTGCCCACCGACCCCGGTCCGCTTCCCGTCCTCGACCGCCCCGACGTGGAAACGGCCCTCGTCACCGTCCTCGTCGCCGGACGGCCGCAGGACCAGGCGGCCCTGGCCGAGACCGTGACCGCCTTCTGGACCGAGGCCGACCTGCCCGACGGACTGCTCTCCGTCACCTGCTACACCAGCACGGACGGCCGCTCGGTCCTGACCTACGCCCAGTGGACCTCGGACACGGCGCTGCAGACATGGCTCGACGGCGACCCCGTCCTGCCCGCGACCCCGCCCGGCACGGAGATCACCGGCCCCACCCGGTACCGGCTGGCGCAGGTCGTACGGGGCAGCGCCGTCACCGACCCCGACACCCTGCCCGCCTGCTTCCCCGTCGCGTTCTTCGAGATGTCCGACGCCGACGAGGCCCGCAAGTGGATCGACGACCTCCTGGAGGCGGAGGGGGCCACCGGAGGGCAGGCGCGGTCCTACCCCGGCGGCATCGCCGCCAACATCCACCTCTCCGCGGCGGGCACCAGCGTCATGATCTTCTCCGAGTGGGTCTCGGAGAAGCACTTCGCCGACCACCTGAGCGAGGTCATCGCGCCCGTCCTCGACGAGGTCGGCGACAAGGGCACCGACGCCGCCCCCACCTACCGCCACCACCACACCCCCGTCCGGGCCCGAGGCTGAGAAACCGGAGACAGGCATGCACAGCACACTGATCGTCGCCAAGATGGACCCGGCGTCGACACCGGAAGTGGCCGCGCTCTTCGAGGCGTTCGACGCCACGGACATGCCGCAGCGCATGGGAACGATCCGCCGGCAGCTCTTCTTCTACAAGGGCCTCTACTTCCACCAGCAGGACTTCGCGACCGAAGCGGGCGGCGAGGCGATCGAGGCGGCCAAGACCGACCCGAGGTTCCAGCGGATCAGCACGGACCTCAAGCCCTACATCGAGGCGTACGACCCCGCATGGCGTACCCCCTCCGACGCGATGGCCACCCGTTTCTACAACTGGCAGCGGCCGTCCTGATGGCTCCCCACCGGAGCACGGCCATTCCGACACGAGATGAGGTTCGATGACCCGTCGTGTAGTGATCACCGGCATCGGTGTCCTGGCACCGGGAGGAGCCGGGACCAAGGAGTTCTGGAGCCTGCTGACCGAGGGCAGGACCGCGACGAGGACACTCACCGCGTTCGACGCGTCCGCCTACCGCTCCCGCATCGGCGCCGAAGTGGACTTCGACCCGGAGCACTTCGGCCTGCGCCCCGCCGAGATCCGCCGCATGGACCGCGCCGCGCAGTTCGCCGTCGTCGCCACCCGCGAGGCGATCGCCGACAGCGGCCTGGAGATGGACGACGTCGATCCGCACCGCGTCGGTGTCACGATCGGCAGCGCCGTCGGCGCCACGGTCGGCCTGGAGAACGAGTACCGGATCGCCAGCGACGACGGCCGCCTCCACCTCGTCGACCACACCCACGTCGCCAAGCACCTGTACGGCTACTTCGTGCCCAGTTCCTTCGCCACCGAGGTCGCCTGGTCGGCCGGGGCCGAAGGACCGAGCACCGTCGTCTCCACCGGCTGCACCTCCGGCATCGACTCCGTCGGGCACGCCGTCGAGATGATCCGCGAAGGCTCCGCCGACATCATGATCACCGGATCGACCGAGGCCCCGATCTCCCCCATCACCGTGGCCTGCTTCGACGCGATCAAGGCGACCAGCACCTACAACGACGACCCCGAGCACGCCTCACGGCCCTACGACGCCACCCGCAACGGGTTCGTCCTCGGCGAGGGCGCCGCCGGATTCGTCCTCGAAGAACTGGAGAGCGCCCGCCGCCGCGGCGCCCACATCTACGCCGAGATCGTCGGCTACGCCACCAGGTGCAACGCCTACCACATGACCGGGCTGCGGGCCGACGGCGTGGAGATGACCGACGCCATCCGCTCGGCCCTCGACGAGGCGCGCCTCGACCCCACCGCCGTCGACTACGTCAACGCCCACGGCTCGGGCACCAAACAGAACGACCGGCACGAGACCGCCGCGTTCAAGACGGCCCTCGGCGCGCACGCGTACGACATCCCCGTCAGCTCCATCAAATCGATGATCGGGCACTCGCTCGGCGCCATCGGATCCATCGAGATCGCCGCGTCCGCGCTCGCCATCGACAACAACGTCGTGCCGCCCACCGCCAACCTGCACCACCAGGACCCCGAACTCGACCTGGACTACGTGCCGCTGACCGCACGCGAGTGGCCCACCGACACCGTGCTCACCGTCGGCAGCGGCTTCGGCGGCTTCCAGAGCGCCATGGTGCTCACCCGCCCCACCGGGAGGACCGCATGACCGAGGCAGTGGTGACCGGCATCGGCGTCACCGCCCCCAACGGGCTCGGCACCGAGGAGTTCTGGAAGTCGACCCTGGCCGGCGTCAGCGGCATCGGCGAGATCCAGCGCTTCGACGCCACCGGCTACCCCGCACGGCTCGCCGGGGAAGTGCCCGGATTCGAGGCCAGGGACCACCTCTCCGGCCGGCTGATCCCGCAGACGGACCACATGACGAGACTCGCGCTCGTCGCCTCGGACTGGGCGATCGCCGACTCCGGCACCACGCCCGCGGAACTCGGCACCTACGACGCCGGTGTGCTGACCGCCAGCTCCAGCGGCGGCTACGAGTTCGGCCAGCGGGAGCTGCAGAACCTCTGGGCCCACGGCAGCAAACACGTCAGCGCCTACCAGTCGTACGCCTGGTTCTACGCCGTCAACACCGGCCAGATCTCCATCCGGCACGGCATACGCGGCGCCAGCGGAGTGGTCGTCAGCGACCAGGCCGGCGGGCTCGACGCCCTCGCCCAGGCACGCCGACTGGTGCGCAAGGGCACCAAGTACGTCGTCTCGGGCGGCGTCGACGGCTCGCTCTGCCCCTGGGGATGGACGGCGCAGCTCGCCTCCGGAGCGCTCAGCACCCGCACCGACGCCCAGCGCGCGTACCTGCCGTTCGACAGCGAGGCCTGCGGGTTCGTCCCCGGCGAGGGCGGCGCGCTGGTCGTCGTCGAGGACGCCGCCCACGCCCGCGAGCGGGGCGCGCCCCGGGTCTACGGCCGGATCGCCGGCTACGGCACCACCATGGACCCGGCCCCCGGCACCGGCCGTCCGCCCGGTCTCGAACGGGCCGTCCGCAATGCCCTGGCCGAGGCGGGGGTGGAGCCCGGCGACGTCGACGTGGTCTTCGCCGACGCCGCCGGAGTGCCGGCCCTCGACCGGATCGAGGCCGAGGCCATCGGCGCCGTCTTCGGACCCGGCGCGGTGCCCGTGACCGCGCCCAAGACGATGACGGGCCGCCTGTACTCCGGCGCCGCCTCCCTGGACGTGACCATGGCGCTGCTGGCCATCCGCGACCAGGTGATCCCCCCGACCGTCAACGTCTCCCCGGACGACACGTACGGCCTCGACCTCGTCGTGGACGCCCCCCGTAGCGCGACCGTCCGCACCGCCCTCGTCATCGCCCGCGGATACGGCGGATTCAACTCCGCGATGGTGATCCGCGAATCCCGCTAGCCCGAAGAACCGGAACCACCGGAACCACAGGAACCAGGAAAGAGGACCCCCACCATGAGCGCCGACCTGTTCACCATCGAGATCCTCCGCCGCATCCTCCTCGAAGGCGCCGGCGCCGACGACGAGGCCGCCGTCACCGGTGACATCTCCCAGAAGTCCTTCGAGGAACTGGGCTACGACTCGCTGGCGGCGCTGGAGACCGGCGCGCGCATCGGGCGCGAGTACGGGCTCGAACTGGAGGACTCCACGATCCTCGACGCCGAGACCCTCGCCGAGCTGGTCGACTCCGTGAACCAGCAGATCCAGGCCCTCGGCAGGGTCTGACCCACCCCTGCCCCCCCGCACACACGACCAACGGAGAACCATGACCGTCGCACCACGTCCCGTCGCCCTGGTCACGGGTGCCACCAGCGGCATCGGCCTGGCCGTCACCCGTGTCCTCGGCGCGGCCGGACACCGGATCTTCATCTGCTCCCGAACCCAGGAATCGGTGGCAGCCACCGTCAAGTCCCTGACCGCCGAAGGGCTGGAGGTCGACGGCACGGCCTGTGACGTCAGGTCCCCCGAGGACGTCCGGGGCTTCGTGGCCGCCGCCGTGGACCGCTTCGGCACCGTCGACGTCCTGGTCAACAACGCCGGCCGCAGCGGCGGCGGGGTCACCGCCGACCTCCCGGACGAGCTGTGGGAGGACGTCATCGACACCAACCTCACCAGCGTCTTCCGCATGACCCGCGAGGTACTGGCCCGAGGCGGCATGCGCGACAAGAAGCGCGGGCGCGTCATCAACATCGCCTCCACCGCGGGCAAACAGGGCGTGGTGCTCGCCGCCCCCTACTCCGCCTCCAAGCACGGCGTCGTCGGCTTCACCAAGGCCCTGGGCAACGAACTCGCCCCGACCGGCATCACCGTCAACGCCGTCTGCCCCGGCTATGTCGAGACACCGATGGCCGAGCGGGTCCGCCAGGGGTACGCCGCGGCGTACGGCACCACGGAGGACGCCGTCCTGGAGAAGTTCCAGGCGAAGATCCCCCTGGGCCGCTACTCCACCCCGGAGGAGGTGGCGGGCCTGGTCGGCTACCTCGCCTCGGACGCCGCCGCCTCGATCACCGCGCAGGCCATCAACGTCTGCGGTGGCCTCGGCAACTTCTGACCGGCCCCTCTCGCCGGGCCACCACCGGCACGGGCGCCGCCCGCACACCGCCGGCCCGCCCGTGCCCCCACCTTCACCCGAGGGAGTTCAGCCATGACCACGACCGCGTTCCTCTTCCCCGGCCAGGGTTCGCAACGGGCCGGCATGGGGCTGGAACTCACCCGGCAGTGGCCCTACCTGGTGGACACGTACTACGAGAAAGCGGACTCGATCCTCGGCATCCCCCTGTCCAAGCTGTGCTGGGAAGGCCCGGCGGACACCCTGAAGGAGATGCCGGTCACCCAGCCGGCCGTCCTCCTGA
The DNA here is from genome assembly GCA_036569285.1 of Streptomyces sp. GTDB lineage: Bacteria > Actinomycetota > Actinomycetes > Streptomycetales > Streptomycetaceae > Streptomyces. Next base: position 20,928 of record DATCQX010000644.1, on the reverse strand, counting down.
CCAGCGTGGCCGCCTGGGACGTACTCACCCTGCACGGCGTCGCCCCGAAGGCCGTGGCCGGGCACAGCCTGGGCGAGTTCACCGCGCTGGTCGCGGCCGGCGTGCTGCGCTGGGACGACGCGCTCAGGCTGGTGCGCGTCCGCGGCGAACTGATGGACCGGGTCTGCGCCGAGGTGCCCGGCAAGATGGCCGCCGTCGTCGGCCTCGAACTGGAGGTCGTGGAAGACCTCTGCGCGAAGGCCGCCGCCGAGACGGGCGAGACCGTGTCGGTCGCCAACGAGAACGCGCCCACCCAGGTCGTCGTCTCCGGCGAGACGTCCGCGGTGGACCGCCTGCTCGCCCTGGTCCGCTCCGCCGGCGCGGACCGCATCGTGATCCTGGAGATCGGCGGCCCCGCCCACTGCACCCTGATGGGCGGCATCCAGGGCGAGTTCGCCTCGGCACTCGCCGAGGTGGAGTTCCGCGACCCCGCCGTCCCCGTCTACTCCGGGACGACCGGAGCGCCCGTCACCAGCGGCGCCCACGCCCGCGAATGCCTCGCCGGCCAGCTCACCGGGCGGGTGCGATGGACGACGGTCATGTCACGGATGGCCGCCGACGGCTTCGACCGCTTCGTCGAGGTCGGCCCCGGCAAGGTCCTGGGCGGCCTGTGCCGCCGCATCGTCCCCGAGGCGGACGTCCACCGCACGAACGACGTGGACCGGCTCAAGGCCGCGGTGAACGCCTGCCTCGCGTCCTGATCCCCCACTCTCCCGACGGCAGGATTTCCAGTCATGGCACGACGCCCTCTCGCTTTTCTGCTGCCCGGACAGGGAGCGCAATTTCCACGCATGGCCGTGGGACTCTACGAGAGCGAACCCGATTTCGCCGCGATCGTGGACGAGTTCTTCGAAATGATGGGACCCGAAGGGAAGGAGACGAGGGACGACTGGCTGAGTGAATCGCCGCGCCTGCCGATCGACTCGGGCCGGCGGGCCCAGCCCCTGCTGTTCGTCATCGGCTACGCCGTCGGACGGCTGCTGTGCGACCGGGGCGAACAGCCCTCGGTGCTGCTCGGCCACAGCGTGGGGGAACTCGCGGCGGCCACCCTGGCGGGGGTCTTCGACCTGGAGGCCGCCGCGCGGATCATGGCGGCACGCTGCCGTGCGCTGGACGCCGCCCCGGCCGGTGGCCTGCTGGCCGTCGCCGCGCCCTACAGCCGAGTGCGGGATCTGCTGGGAGCGCGGTGCACGGCCGGGGGCGTGGCGGTCGGCGCGGTCAACGCGCCCCGGCAGACGGTGCTCGCCGGCCCCGCCGAGGAACTGGCCCGGACGGAGGAAGCTCTGGCCGCCGAGGGGCTGACGGTCCGCCGGGTGCGGGCGCTGGAGCCGTTCCACTCGCCGGTCATGGACGAGGCGGCACGCCGCTTCGAGAAGGCCGTCGCGCGGGAGACGCTGAAGGTGCCGAGGATCGTCGTCCAGTCGTCCCGGACCGCGCGGCCGGTTCAGCCGCAGGAGGCCGTGGACCCCGCTTTCTGGGCCCGGCAGATGGCGGAGCCGGTGCTGTTCTGGCCCGCGCTCGCGAGCCTGCTGGACGAGGGGCCGCTCACCGTGGTGGAGACCGGGCCCGGCCAGGGCCTGTCGGCGCCCGCGCTGCGGCACGCCGCCGTGCGCGAGGGACGCAGCGAGGTCGTACGGGACGTCCTCGCACGCCTGTCCGCCGGCCTTCCGCACACATATATGACACAGAGTTGATATTCCTCTGTGGAACTCTCCTTGACGCAACTCGACGCCATCGGAAAAGATTTGATCAGCCCCGTAAATATCCCGCCGCCTCTTCATTTCGCGGGAATTGATAAATCGATCTGCGAGGGTCCTGTGGATGCTTCAGTAATTGTCGTGGGAGCCGGTCCGTCCGGACTCATGCTCGCCGGCGAACTGCGACTGGCAGGGGCGAGCGTCATCGTCCTGGAACGCCTGGAAAAGCCTTCCGGTGAATCGCGCGGACTCGGCTTCACGGCACGCACCATGGAGGTGTTCGACCAGCGCGGGCTGCTGCCCCGGTTCGGGGAGATCGAGACCGGCACCATGGGGCACTTCGGCGGACTGCCCCTGGACCTCGGCTGCCTGGACGGGCGCCACGACGCGGCCAAGGTCGTCCAGCAGTCCGTCACCGAACGGGTCCTGGAGACCTGGGCCACCGAACTGGGCGCCGACATCCGCCGCGGGCACGAGTTCCTCGGACTGGACGCCGACCTGCCCGACTCGGTGCTCGTGCGGGTACGCGGCCCGCAGGGGGAGCACACCCTCAGCGCCTCCTACCTCGTCGGCTGCGACGGCGGTCGCGGCAAGGTGCGCTCCGCCGCCGGATTCGACTTCCCCGGCACCGACGCGACCGCCGAACTGCTGCTCGCGGACATCCGCGGCATCGAGGTGCCCCGACGGGTCGCGGGAGCGTCCGTCCGCGGCGGCATGGCCATGTCCGCCCCGATGGGCGGCGGGGTCAGCCGGGTCATCCTCAGCGAGAAGGGCGCCCCGCTGCGCCGCCGGACCGAGCCCCCCGAGTTCGGGGAGGTCGCCGACGCCTGGAAACGCCTGACCGGCGTGGACATCTCCGACGGCGAGCCGGTCTGGGTGAGCGCCTTCACGGACGTCGCCCGCCAGGTGACCCAGTACCGGCGCGGCCGGGTCCTGCTCGCCGGGGACGCCGCACACATCCACCTGCCGGCCGGCGGACAGGGCATGAACACCAGCATCCAGGACTCGGTCAACCTCGGCTGGAAACTCGCCGCGGTGGTCCGCGGCACCGCCCCCGAGGACCTGCTGGACACCTACCACGACGAGCGCCACCCGGTCGGCCGGCGCCTGCTGACCAACGCCCGCGCCCAGGGGCTGCTGATCCTCGGCGGCGACGACATGCAGCCCCTGCGCGACGTCCTGTCGGAACTGATCGACTACACGGAGGTGCACCGCCACCTCGCCGCCATGGTCAGCGGCCTGGAGATCCGCTACGACATGGGCGGGGGCGCCCACCCCCTCCTCGGCCTGCGGATGCCGCACCTCGACCTCACCGTGGGCACCCGGTCCACCGGAACCACCGAACTGCTCCGCCCGGGGCGCGGCGTGCTGCTGGACCTCACCGGCAACGACCACCTCCGCCGCAGGGCCGCCGCCTGGGCGTCCCGCATCGACATCGTCACGGCCGACGCGTCCGCCCTGCCGGGCAGCGGCCCCCTCGCCGGCACCTCGGCGCTGCTGCTGCGCCCCGACGGCCACATCTGCTGGACCGCCCCCGGCTCGCACACGGACCTGCGCTCCGCCCTGACCCGCTGGTTCGGCCCCGCCGCAGCGGGCGACACCCGCCGCTGAACCACCGGCCCACCCCGCTCCCGTACGAAAGGACATGACGATGGACGACGGAAACCTCCGCGAGGTGGAGCACGACATCACCGTCGCGGCACCCCCCGCCGACGTGTACCGCCTCATCGCCGAGGTCGAGAACTGGCCGCAGCTGTTCCCGCCGACCGTCCACGCCGAGTCCGAGAAGCTCTCCGGCACCGAGGAACGCGTCCGCATCTGGGCCACCGCGAACGGCGAGGCCAAGCACTGGACGTCCCGCCGCACCCTCGACCCGGACGGCCTGCGCATCGGGTTCCGCCAGGAGATCTCCAGCGACCCCGTCGCGACCATGGGCGGCACCTGGATCATCGAACCGCTCACGGAGAGCGGAACCGACTCCCGCGTACGGCTGCTGCACCACTACCGCGCCGTCGACGACGACCCCGAGAAGCTCGCCTGGATCGACCGCGCGGTCGACACCAACAGCCGTACGGAACTGGGCGCCCTCAAGCGCAACGCGGAACTGCTGGTGTCCGCGGGGGAGACCTCGCCCCTCCTGTCCTTCGAGGACGGCGTGCGGATCGACGGCTCGGTGAAGGACGTCTACGACTTCCTCGACGACGCCCGGCTGTGGACGCAGCGGCTGCCTCACGTGGCGCGGGTGAACCTCACCGAGACGGTCCCGGGACTCCAGGTGCTCAACATGGACACGCTCACCAAGACCGGCGAGTCCCACACCACCGAGTCCATCCGCGTCTGCCTCCCGCACCAGCTCATCGCCTACAAGCAGACCACCCTGCCCCCGCTGATGCTCCTGCACACCGGCCAGTGGCGGCTGTCCGAGGACGACGCCGGGGTGACCACGGCCGTCTCCCACCACACCGTCGTCATCAACACCGAACGCATCACCGACCTCCTGGGCCCCGAGGCCGACCTCGCGCGGGCCCGCACGTTCATCCGGGACGCGCTCGGCAACAACAGCCGGGCCACCCTGGAGCTGGCCAAGCAGTTCGCCGAGGCCCGGCGCTGACATGACCACCGAAGCGCAGGACACGGACGTCCTCGTGGCCGGCGCGGGGCCGGTCGGCCTCTTCCTCGCCGGGGACCTGCGGGCCCGGGGAATCCGCGTCACCGTGCTGGAGCGGCTGGAGCGGCCCACCACGGAGTCCCGGGCCTCCACCCTGCACGCCCGCACCATGGAGATCTTCGCGGAGCGGGCACTCCTGGAACGCTTCGGCGAACTGCCCGGCGGCGGCCCCGGGCACGTCGGCGGCATCCCCCTCGACCTCACCGCCGCCGACCCCGCCCACCCCTTCGCCGGGCAGTGGAAGTGCCCCCAGACCCGGATCGAGGCCGTGCTCCAGGAGTGGGCCACCGACCACGGCGCCCGCGTCCTGCGCGGCCACACCGTCGAAGGGCTCCTCCAGGAGGAGAACGGGGTACGCGTCGCGGCCCGGACACCGGACGGCACGCTGCGCACGTTCACCGCCTCCCACCTCGTCGGGTGCGACGGCGAGGACAGCGCCGTCCGCCGCCTCGCCGGCTTCGAACTCGTCGGGCAGGCGGCCACCGCCGAGATGCTCCGCGCCGACGTGGCCGGCCTCGACATCCCCGACCGCCGCTTCGAACGGCACCCGCACGGCATGGCGACCTCGCACCGCTGGCCGGACGGCACGACCCGCGTGATGGTGCACCTCCACGGCCACACACCCCGGCCGCGCGGCGGCCCGCCCGGCTTCGACGAGATCGTCGACGCCTGGGCGAGGACGACCGGCGAGGACATCGGCGGCGGCGTCCCGCTGTGGCTCAACGCCTTCGACAACGCCTCCTACCAGACGACCCGCTACCGCATCGGCCGCGTCCTGCTCGCCGGCGACGCCGCCCACGTCCAGATGCCGGTCGGCGGCATGGCGATCAACCTCGGGCTCCAGGACGCCGCATCACTCGGCCCGCTGCTCGCCGCGCACCTCACCGGAGCCGGGGACAGCGCTTCGCTGGACGACTACGACGAACGCCGGGCCGTCGGCGCCCGCACCCTGACCCACATCGCGGCGCAGGCCCGGCTGCTGCTCGGCGGCCCCGAAGTGGACGGCCTGCGCGCGGTGTTCGGCGAACTGCTCGACATCGACGCGGTACGCGGACACCTCGCCCGCACCATCGCGGGCCTGCCCGTCCCCGCGCACACCACCACCTGACCCCCCCCTTCCACGCCACACACCGAGGAGACCACCCATGGAGAAGCTCAGCGGCAAGACCGCGCTCGTCACCGGCTCCAGCCGGGGCATCGGCCGGGCCACGGCCGTCGGCCTGGCCCGGGAGGGCGCGCTGGTCGCCGTGCACTACGCCCACGACGAGCAGGCCGCCCAGGAGACCGTCGAACTCATCGAGAAGGACGGCGGGCGCGCCTTCACCCTGCGCGCCGAACTGGGAGTCCCCGGTGACATCCACGAGCTCTTCCTCGGCCTGGAGAACGGGCTGAAGGACCGCACCGGGAGCACCACCCTCGACATCCTGGTGAACAACGCCGGGGAGACCTCGGCCATGGGGAGCGCACCCGAGGACGTGACGTCCGAGGAGTTCGACAAGCTGTTCGCCGTGAACGCCAAGGCGCCCTTCTTCATCGCCCAGCGCGCCCTCGGCCTCATCCCCGACGGGGGACGCATCATCAACATCTCCTCCGGCCTGACCAGGTTCGCGAACCCCTCGCAGACCGCCTACGCGATGACGAAGGGCGCCATCGAGCAGCTCTCCCTGCACTTCGCGCGGCACCTCGCCCCCCGGCGCATCACGGTCAACAGCGTCGCCCCCGGCATCACGAACAACGGCAGCGCCGTCTTCGACATCCCCGAGGCCGTCGAGCAGATGGCCCAGCTGTCGGCGTTCAAGCGGGTCGGCGAGGCCAAGGACGTCGCCGACGTGGTGGTCTTCCTCGCCACCGACGAGGCCCGCTGGATCACCGGCGCCTTCCTGGACGCCACCGGCGGCACCCTCCTCGGCTAGCACCCGCCGTCCCCCGCACCCGCGCCGCACCGAACGGAGGTGGTTCCCCCATGCCCACGCCCGCGAACGCCGTGAACTCCCCGACGAGCCTCGACCGGCACCAGTGGTCCCTGCTCTTCGTGCTCGCGGCGAACATGCTCATCGACAGCCTGGAGCTGGCGACCGTCCTGGTCGTCCTGCCGTCGGCCGGCGCGGCGCTCGGCGCCTCGCTGTGGGCCCAGTTGGGGGCGCTGGCCGCGTTTCCGGCCGGGTTCGCCGTCGGCCTGCTCTCGGGGGGCCGGATCACGGCCCGCCGGGGCAGGAGCCGGATCTTCCTCGCGGCTCTCGCCGGCTACCTCGCGGCAGCCCTGGTCGCCGGGCTGGCCCAGGGGAGCGCCGTGCTGATCGCCGCCCAGGCCGTCAAGGGATGCTGCGCCGCTCTCACCGCCCCGGTCGGCCTGGCCATCATCGGCAGCACCTTCCCGGAGGGCCCGCAGCGGCGCCAGGCGGTCACCGTCTACTCGCTGTTCGGCGCGGCCGGCTCCACGGCCGGGCTCCTGCTCGCCGGCTCCCTCACGGGCGTGAGCTGGCGGCTGCCCCTGCTGGTGCCCGTCCCGGTGGTCGTCCTGCTCCTGGTGATCGCCCGGCGCACGCTCCCCCGCGACACCCCGGCCGCGCCGCAGCCGGCGGCGCCGCTGCGCGAGGTGGCACAGGACCGCCTGCTGCTGCGCTCCGCCTTCGGGGCCGCCGCACTCAACGGCACCTTCATGAGCCTGCTCTTCCTGATCAACACGCGACTCCAGGGCACGGAGGGCCGGCCCCCCTGGCAGGCCGCGCTGATCTGCCTCCCGACCTGCCTGCCCCTGGTGGCCGGACCCTTCTTCGCGCCGCGCCTCATCTCCCGCTACGGCACCCGGCCGCCGATCGCGGCCGGCGCGACGGCGGCCCTGACCGGCTACGCCCTGTACCTGTGGCACCCGGATCGCACGGGCCTGGTGCCGGCGGTGCTCCTGGTCGGGATCGGCCTCGCCCTGTCCTTCGCCCCCCTCAACGTGCAGGCGGTGTCCGCCGCCACCCCCGAGACGCGGGGGCGGTCCGTCCAGCTGTTCCAGACGGCCGTGCAGCTCGGCGCCGTCACCCTGCTGCCGGCGGTCACCGCACTGCTGACGGGCAGCGGGGGCCACCGGGCGGCCCTGCTGCTGGTCGTCGCCGTATCGGCCGCGGGCCTGCTCCTGGCACTCAGCGGAACACGGCACGCCCCGCACTGACACCGCGCCCCTTCCTGATCCGCCCACCCCCGTATCCGAAGGGATCACCATGTCCGACCGACCCGTTCGACTCGCCGTCATCACGGGCAGCGCCCGGCCCCAGCGGCTCAGCGCCACCGTTGCCGAGTGGTTCGTCGCACAGGCACGCGTGCGCGCGGACCTCGCCCTGGACGTCATCGACCTGGCGGACGTCTCCCTGCCGCTGGACGGACCGGTCCTCGACCCGTCCCCCCAGGCCAAGGAGGAACTGGAGAACACCGGCCCCCGGCTCGCGGAGGCCGACGCGTTCGTCGTGGTGACGCCCGAGTACAACCACAGCTTTCCGGCGGTGCTGAAGAACTTCATCGACTGGCACCTCATCGAATGGAGGGCCAAGCCGGTGGGCTTCGTCAGCCACGGCGGGGGCGTCGGCGGCGGACTGCGCGCGGTGGAGCAGCTGCGGCAGGTCTTCGCCGAGCTGCACGCCGTCACCGTCCGCGACACCGTCAGCTTCCACGGCGGACAGGCCGCGTTCGACGAGCACGGCAACCCCCGGGACGCCGAGGGCTGCGGCGGCGCCGCCAAGAAGATGCTCGACCAGATCCTCTGGTGGGCGACGGCCCTGCGGGAGGCCCGTGCCCGCCACCCCTACGCGGCCTGACCCGCCATGCCGGAGGAGACCAACGCGACCGCCCGCCCCGAAGACGCACCCGAGACGGGCCCCCCGATATGGCTGCTGGCCGGCGAGAACGAGGACGACTTCGACGGCCCCTCGGTCTGCCGGGGCATCGACTGACCGCCCGTTCCGCCACCCCGCGTGTGGAGTGAAAGATGTCCGTAGCGACCGCCCCCGACCTCGCCCGGCCCGACGTGGCGACCGCCCTCGTCACCGTCGTCGAGGCCGACAGCGCACAGAGCCTCACGGCCGCCGCACAGGCCGTCACCGACCACTGGCTGACGGCCCGATGGCCCGACGGCCTGCTCTCCCTCACCTCCTTCACCGCCCTCGACGACCACCTGCTGCTGGCCTACGCCCAGTGGGCGCCCGGCGCGGCCCCGCACACCCCGCCCGCCGACGACACCTCCCTGACCCGGGCGACCGGCGGGCTCGCGGACCCCGTCCGGGTCCACCCGTCGGTCGCCTACGCGGTGCACCGCAGCACGGTCGCCGATCCGGCGGCGGCACCCGCCTTCTTCTCCGTCGACGCGTTCTCCACCGCCGGCCGCGAGGCCACCCACGCCTGGATCGACCGGGCGCTGGCCCTGGAGGCCGAGGCGGGCGCCCACGCGGCCCCCGGCGCGGTCTCGGGCCACATCCACGTCAGCGCCGACGGGACCCGCATGCTCAACCTCTCCGGCTGGATCTCGCCCGCCGCGCACGCCGAGTTCCTCGCCGGCGGAGCACTGACCCAGGTGTTCGAGACCCTGGGCAGCCCCGGCACCCCCTGCACGGGCGGCGGCGGATACCGCCTGCACACCAGCCTCACCCCACCGAACTGAGCCCTTCCCCAGCACAGAGGGTCACCATGACAGAAGCACGTATCACCCTGGTCACCGGCGCCACCAAGGGCCTCGGACTCCAGACGGCCCGCTCGCTCGTGGCGGCGGGACACACCGTCTACCTCGGGGCCCGCGACGCCCGGCGCGGACAGGAGGCCGCGCAGGCCGTCGGCGCCCGCCTCCTGCTCCTCGACGTCACCAGCGACGAGTCCGTGGCCGCGGCGGCCGCCCACGTCGAACGCGAGACCGGCCGCCTGGACGTCCTCGTCAACAACGCCGGCGTCGGCGGGACCGCCAAGAGCGCGGACGAGATCACCGCGGCCGACCTGCTCGCGGTGTACGACACCAACGTCTTCGGCGTCGTCCGCGTCATGCGGGCGTTCCTGCCGCTGCTGCTGGCCGGGAAGAGTCCCGCCGTCGTCAACGTCAGCAGCGGCATGGGGTCCCTCGGCGTCACCAACGATCCCGGCCGCTTCGAATCGACCGTGGTCCTGCCCGCCTACACATCGTCCAAGACCGCCCTCAACATGCTCACCTCGCAGTACGCCAAGGCCTACCCCGGCATCCGCATCAACGCCGTCGATCCCGGGTTCACCGCCACGGACATCAACGGGCACCAGGGCACCCAGACGGTCGAGGAGGGCGCGGAGATCATCGTCCGCACGGCCGCCGCCGTCGGCGACGACACCACGGGCGGCTTCTTCGACTCCCGTGGCCCTCTGCCGTGGTGACGGCCCCGACTCGCGAGGAGACACCGGCATGAACACCACCGACACCACCGCACCGGTCCGGGTCCAGGCACCGGGCGGCCTTCCGCTGATCGGCCATCTGCCGGCGCTGTCCAAACGCCCGCTGACCTTCTTCGAGGAGCTGCGCTCCCACGGGGACATCGTGGACTGGCGGCTCGGCCGCGCCCCCGCCGTCTTCCTGTTCCGGCCCGACGACATCCAGGAACTGCTGGGCGGCGTCGAGACCACCTTCCGGCACGCCGACCGGGGCTGGGGGTTCAAACTCCTCCTCGGGGACGGCCTGATCAACACCGTGGGCGCGGACTGGCGCCGCAAACGCGCGCTCGTGCAGCCGGCGGTACGGCCGCGCCAGGTCCGCGGCTACACCGCGACCATGGCCGAGTGCGCCGCGCAGGCCGCCGAGGGATGGAAGCCCGGGGACCGGGTCGACGTGCGGCAGGAGATGGCCGCGCTCACCCAGCGGATCGCCGTCCGCACGCTGTTCGGCGCCGAGAGCGCCGGCCGGGAGTCCGTGATCGGCACCGCCATGGAGATCGCCCAGCGGGAGATCGGCGCCGAACTGCACGGCGTCATGGGGATGCTGCCGTCCTGGGTGCCCACACCGGGGCGCCGCCGGCTCAGGGCCGCCGTCGCCCAGATCGACGCCGAGGTGGGCCGCCTCATCTCCGAGGGCGCGTCCAGTGGCGAGGAACGCGACGACCTGCTCAGCCGGCTCATGGCGGCCCGCGACGAGAACGGTGTGGCCCTCACCCCGAAGGAACTGCGCGACGAGGCCGTCACCCTCTACGTCGCCGGGCACGAGACGACGGCCACCGCGCTCACCTGGACCTGGTACCTGCTGTCGCACCACCCGGAGGTACGGGCACGCCTCACGGAGGAGCTGGACCGGGTGCTCGGCGGCCGGATCCCCGGCTACGAGGACTACCAGGAACTGCGGTACGCGCAGCAGGTGGTGAAGGAGAGCCTGCGGATCTTCCCCGTCGTGTGGGTCGTCACCGCCGTCGCGGACACCGGCGCCTCGATCGCGGGCCATCCGATCGACGAGGGGACGATGGTCTGGACGAGCCCCTGGGCGACGCACCGCGACCCGCGCTGGTTCGCGGACCCCGCGACGTTCCGTCCCGAACGCTGGGACGAGGACGCCGAGCCGAAGGTCCCCGACCACGCCTGGTACCCCTTCGGCGGCGGCCCCCGCACCTGCATCGGCGTGCGCTTCGCCATGGTCGAGGCGGTGATCGTCCTCGCCACGATCGCCCAGCGGCTCCACCTGGACGTGGGGCCCGGCGAGACCGGACCCGAGGCGCAGTTCACCCTCCAGCCCGCGGGCCCCGTCGTGGCCACCGTGCGGGAGCCGGGACGACCGGAGAAAGGATGAGGCAGTGGAATTCACGGACGACGAGCTGATCGCACAGCCTGTCGGCTACTGGACCCTCGCGGCCCGCCAGGCCGTCGAAGGGCACATCAACAACCGGCTCGGCGAACACCTGGGCATCAGGCAGCCGCACTGGTGGACCCTCTACCGCGTGGGCGAGACCGAGGAGGGCCTCACCCGCGACGAACTGGCCGAGCGCATCCACTACACCCGCCCCTACGTGGACCCCGCGACCACCGTGCTGCCCGCCGTCCAGGACCTCCTCGACTCCGGGCACCTGACCCTCACGGACAGCGGACGCCTCCAGCTCACAGGGCCGGGCCGCGAGATGCGCGGGCAGCTGATCGAGCTGATCCCGCGGGTGCTCGGCGAGATACACGAGGGCGTCGACGACAAGGACTACGCCACCACCGTGAGAGTGCTGCGCCGGATGATCCGCAACGTCGGCGGAAACGCCGACTTCCACTGAACCGGCACCGCCGCACCCGTCCCAGAGGACTCACATGTCACCGCACCCCCGGCCCGTAACCGCCCCCGTCGCCGTGGTCGGCCTCTCCTGCCGCCTCCCCGGGGCGCCCGACCCGGCCGCCTTCTGGGCCGCCCTGCGCGACGGCCGGGAGACGATCGGAGAAACCCCGCCCGACCGCTGGGACGCCGACGCCTTCCACGACCCGGAGCGGAACGCGGCCGGCAAGATCATCACCCGGCGGGGCGGATTCCTCGACGGCATCGACGAGTTCGACGCCGACTTCTTCGAGATCTCGCCCCGCGAGGCCGCGGCCATGGACCCGCAGCAGCGCCTCGCACTCGAACTCAGCTGGGAGGCGCTGGAGGACGCCAGGATCGTCCCCGACCGGCTGCGCTCCACCCCGACCGGCGTGTTCATCGGCGCCGTCTCGGACGACTACGCCCTCCTGACGCACGGGCGGGGAGCGGAGAGCATCGACCGGCACACCTTCACGGGCCTGCACCGCGGCATCATCGCCAACCGCGTCTCCTACTTCCTGGGCCTGACAGGGCCCAGCATCGCCGTGGACAGCGCCCAGTCGTCGTCCCTGGTGAGCGTGCACCTGGCGTGCGAGAGCCTGCGCGGCGGCGAGTCGGAGCTGGCCATCGCGGGCGGCGTCCACCTCAACATCGTCCCCGAGAGCTCCGTCACCCTCACGAAGTTCGGGGCGCTGTCGCCGGACGGCCGCTGCTACACCTTCGACGCCCGCGCCAACGGGTTCGTGCGCGGCGAGGGCGGCGGCCTGGTCGTCCTCAAGCTCCTGGACCGTGCCCTGGCCGACGGCGACCGCGTCCACTGCGTCATCAGGGGCAGCGCCGTCAACAGCGACGGCCGCACCAGGGGACTCGCGGTGCCCAGCCGCACGGCGCACGAGGACCTGCTGCGCCTGGCCCGGCGGCGGGCCGGGATGAGCGCCGAGGACATCCAGTACGTCGAACTCCACGGCCCCGGCACCCCGACCGGCGACCCCATCGAGGCCGCCGCGCTCGGCGCCGCCCTCGGCCGGGAACGCCGGGCACCCCTGCTGGTCGGCTCGGCGAAGACCAACGTCGGCCACCTGGAGGGCGCGGCGGGCATCACCGGCCTGCTGAAGGTCGCCCTCAGCATCGAGCACCGCCTGCTCCCGCCCAGCCTCCACCACGAGACCCCCCACCCCCGGATCCCGCTGGAGGAGCTGAACCTCCGCGTGCAGACCGCCCTGACGCCCTGGCCCGACGAGGGGCGCCCGCTCGCCGCCGGCGTCTCCTCCCTCGGCGTCGGCGGGACCAACGCCCACGTGATCCTGGAACAGGCCCCGCGGCCCGAACCGTCCGAACCCGACGCGCCGGGCAAGGGCTGCGTGCCGTGGGTGCTGTCGGCGCGCTCCCCGGGCGCGCTGCGGGAACAGGCCGTACGGCTGCGGGCCCGGGTGGCCGACGATCCCGCGCTGGACGTGGCGCGTCTCGCACAGGCCCTGGTGACCGACCGCGCGCTGTTCGAGCGGCGGGCCGTGGTGGTCGGCGAGGACCGGGACGCGCTGATCGAGGGGCTCACGGCACTGGCCGACGACAAGCCCGCCGGGCACGTGGTGAGCGGACAGGCGCGCAGGCCCGGCGGGACGGTATTCCTCTTCCCCGGAGAGGGCTCGCCGCGCACGGGCACGGCCCTCGAACTCCTCGACGCGTCACCGGAGTTCGCCGCATCGGTCGACGCGTGCGAACGGGCCCTGTCGGCGCACGTGGACTGGCGGCTGACCGAGGTGCTGCGCGGCCACGCCGGCGCGCCCTCACCGGAGCGCGCCGACGTGGCACGGCCGGTCCTGTTCGCCGTGACGGTCTCGCTGGCCGCCCTGTGGCGGCGGCACGGGATCGAGCCGGACGCCGTGGTGGGGGACGGGGACGGCGAGATCGCGGCGGCGCACGTGGCGGGCGCGCTGTCCCTGGACGACGCCGCCGCGCTGGTGACGACGGGCAGCCGCCGCATCCCGCCGAGCCCCTCCCGCGTGCCGCTCCACACCACACGCCACGCCGGGCCGGCTGACACGGCCCGGGACCCTTGCGGCCCACGGCATTTGGACGAGACCGTGCGCGCCCTGCTGGCGGACGGCCACCGCACCTTCGTCGAGGTCAGCCCCCACCCGGTGCTCACCCCCGCCCTGCGGGAGACGGTCCGCACGGCCGAGGGCGACGCCGCCCGGCACACCGTGGTCGTGGACACCCTCCACCGGGACGACGCCACCTGGGCCCGCTTCCTCCTCGCCCTCGCCACCGTCTTCACCACGGGCGCGCCCACCGACTGGACCACCGTCCTCGGCCCCAGCGGCTCCCCGAGCGGCATCGACCTCCCGACCTACCCGTTCGAACGCCGACGCCACTGGCTGGACCCGGTCGCCGCGCGACAGACCGTCCAACAGGCCGCACAATAGGCGGATGTTCAGCCCCGAAGGACCCCGCCTGCGTGAACTCGCCGTCCAGGCGATGTCGTCCGTCGAGCACGGATACGACCTGCTCGCCCCGAAGTTCGACCACACCCCGTTCCGCACCCCCGACACGGTGCTCGACGCCACCGCCGAGGCCCTCAAGGAGACGGGCCCCTACGGCGACGGGCTCGACCTGTGCTGCGGGACGGGCGCGGGCCTCGGGGTGCTCGGGGAGGTGTGCGAGCGGGTCACCGGCGTCGACTTCAGCGCGGGGATGCTGGAGCGGGCGGCCGGACAGGGCGCGCGGCTGGTGCGGGCGGACGCGCGGGCGCTGCCGTTCGTCTCCGCGTTCGACCTCGTCGTCAGCTTCGGGGCGTTCGGGCACTTCCTGCCCGCCGAACTCCCGGGCCTCTTCCGCCAGGTGCACACCGCGCTGCGCCCCGGCGGCACCTTCGCGTTCCCCGTCGGCGCCCCGCCGAAGGCGTCGACGCCCGCCTACTGGGCGCTCCTCGGCTTCGACGGGGTCATGCGGGTCCGCAACGCGCTGTGGCGCCCGCCGTTCGTCATGTACTACCGGACCTTCCGACTCGGCGACGTACGACGGGAGTTGACGGACGCGGGGTTCCAGGTCGCCCTGCGGGCACTGCCGGAGTTCGGCACCCGGGACGACGGCAGCCCCCGCGCCCGCCTGGTGACGGCTCACAAGGCGGCGTAGACGGCCTCCACGAGCGCCGACTTGCGGGGGTCGTCCGCGAGATGAGGGCCCATCCGGTTCATCACGTACCCCAGCGACACCCGCGCCTCAGGATCCGCGAGCCCGCACGAACCCCCGAACCCGTCGTGCCCGAACGCGCGCGGATTCGGCCCGTACGAGCCGTGCGCCCCGCTCAGCCACAGCCCGAGCGCGATCTCGGTGTCCCGCCCGAACCGCGCCCCGAGCACCAGGTCACGGCAGCTCCCCTGCCCCTCCCGGACCCGCTCGACCGCCTCGGGGGACAGCAGCCCGCGCTCCCCGGCGAGCAGCCCGTACAGCTCCGCGACGGCCCGCGCGGTGCCGTGCCCCCCGGCCGCCGGGATCTCGGCGGCACGCCACGCCGGGGAGTTCGCGGCGGCCGCGCCCAACGGCGGGTTGGCGAGCGCGGCGACGGCCACCGGCGTCAACGAGGCCAGCATCTCGGCCTGTTGCGTGCTCGTCATGGCGGGCGGCGGGATCAACTCGGCCGCGCGCCCGTACTCCTTCTCGGGCAGCCCGATGGTGAAGTCGATCCCCAGCGGGCCCGTGATCTCCCGCTCCAGGAAGGCGCTCGGCAGCAGGCCGGTGATCCGCCGGATCACCTCGCCGACCAAGTGCCCGAACGTCAGGACGTGGTAGCCGGAGGCGCTGCCGGGCTCCCACAGCGGCTTCTGCGCCGCGAGCCGCGCGATCGTCGTCTCCCAGTCGTACAGCTCCCGCGCGCTCAGCGGCTCGCTGAGGCCCGCGACCCCCGAGCGGTGGGACAGGAGGTGCCGCACGAGGACACCCTCCTTGCCGTTCGCGGCGAACTCCGGCCAGTAACGGGCGACTTCGGCGTCCAGGTCGAGAAGACCCCGCTCGGCCAGGAGGTGGGCGCACAGCGCCGTCACCCCCTTGGTCGTGGACCACACGTCGACGACGGTGTCCCGCTCCCAGGGACGCGTGCGGGCCCGGTCGGCCCAGCCGCCCCACAGGTCGGCCACCGGGCGGCCGTCCACGAACACCGCGACGGCGGCGCCGAGTTCGTCCCGCTCCCGGAAGTTCGCCTCGAACGCCTCCCGGACCCCGGCGAACCGGTCGTCGCAGTGGCCGTGCACCTCGGTCATGTGTCCTCCCTCGATGATCCCGCTCACCGGGACGTGATTCCCCGCAGCCACCGCAGCTTGACCTCCTGCTGGTAGGCGCCGCCGCCCTCGTGGTCGTTGAAGTCGTACACCTCGATCCGCTTGTCGTCGTGCGCCCACGAGTTGAACGCGGCGAAGACCGTCGAGGGCGGGCAGGTCGCGTCCTCCAGGGCGACGGAGAACAGGGCCGGAGCGGTGGCGCGGGCGGCGAAGTGGACGCCGTCGAAGTAGGCCAGGGTGCGCTGGACGTCTGCGGCGCGACCCCGGTACGTCTTGAGGAACAGGCCGATCTCACGGTAGGGGTGCCGGTCCGTCACCGTCGTGGCGCGTGGCAGGTCGCACAGGAACGGTACGTCCGGCGCGGCCCCCGCCAGGTCGGGCACGAGCCCGGCGACGGCGATGCTGATGGCGCCGCCCTGACTGCCGCCGAGGACGACCGTGCGCGAGGCGTCCGCCAGCGGGTGCGAGCGGGCCGCCTCCACCGCACGGACACCGTCCGTGAACACCCGCCGGTAGTAGTAGTTCTCCGGCGCGTCGATACCGCGCGTCACGAACCCCGGGTACGCCGGACCGGCGCCCACCGGGTCCGGGGTGCCGCCGCCGCCCCAGGCGCCGCCCTGGCCCCGCGTGTCCATGACCAGGTGGGCGTGGCCCGCCGACGCCCACAGGAGGTGCTCGTGGGGAAGGCCGCGCCCGCCGCCGTAGCCGAGGAACTCCACGACCACGGGAAGGGGCGCGGTGGCGTTCTTCGGGACGGTGAACCACGCCTTCACCGGGTGGCCGCCGAACCCCGCGAACGTCACGTCGTACACGTCGACCGTCGTCAGCCCCGTGCCGACCGGCTCGAAGCGGGCGTCGAGGTCGTGCTCGCGCGCCTCCTGGAGGGTCTTCGCCCAGAACGCGTCGAAGTCCTCCGGTGACACCGAGTCGCTGCGGTACTCGCGGAGTTCGTCGAGAGGAAGGTCGAACAGAGGCATCGGTGACCGCCTTCGCAGGAAAACCCGGACGGGATCACCGTACGTGGCGCGGGGGAGGGCCACCAGGGCCCGAAAGTTTCGGTTCCCGCAGGTCACACGGCCGGTGCGGCCCGGTTCAGGCCCGGCGCCTGGTCCACAGCGGCTCGGTGCGCGCCCAGTCCCGCTCCCACTCGGCCAGCCGGTGGCGCAGCGACGCACGCCGGAAGGCCGCGTACCCGAGGACGGCGAGCCCGGCCGTGCCGCCCGCCGCGCAGAACGCCACGGACAGGGTCTGCTGCAAGATCACCGCGTCGCTCGGCGGAGGCTGCACGCCGCGCCCCCGGGAGTCGAGCCAGACGTCCACCACATCGCCGGAACGGGTGCCGGACGGGACCGGCGCCGTCGTCGTCCGGGGCCGCTCGCCCGGCGGGGTCCAGCGGACGGCGACCCGGCGGACCGGCTCCCGGCCGCTCGCGGCGGCCGGGGTGTCCGGGATGCGGCCGACGACCTCGGCCCGCACCTCGCGGCGCTCGGCGCGCAGCCGGTCGGCGACCCCGGTGCCCTCGCGCTGCGCCCACACCCCCGCGAGGACGCCCGCCAGGGGCGCGGCCACCAGCAGGAGCAGCGCCACCGCCAGCGCCGTCCACCCCTCGACGACGTCCGACGGCCGCCGCAGCGGATTGCTCCGCCAGCGCCATCCCCGTACGCGGGTCCGTGTCCGAGCGCCCATACCTATGAGGTACCCCGTTCGGGGGGCCATTCCCCCTGAAACGGTCGGCATGGCTCGAATCGGCTGGGGCGGGGGATACGCGTGAGCGGGGACCGGAAGCGACCCGGTCCCCGCTCGTGCCCAGGCGCGGTCAGCGCTCAGGCTCGGTCAGCCCAGGAGCTTCGACGCCAGCGTGGCCGCGTTGTACGACCCCCAGCCGGTCGTGAAGTCCCAGCCGGACGCCGCCGAGTAGGCGCCGTTGCTGCCGCTGGTGACGTCGTGGAAGCCGGTGCCGTTCGCCGCGTACAGGGACGGGTTGGCGAAGCCCAGGTTGGCCTTGCCCGCCGCCGACGCCTGCTGGTTGTACAGGGCCGCGAAGGCCGCCCACTCGGGCGCCGCCGCGCTGGTGCCGCCGACCGACGACCAGGAGCCCTGCGAGTAGATCGACACGCCGGGGGACGGGTTGGCGTGCGCCGCGACGTCCGGGACCTGGCGGAAGCCGCCGCCCGCGCTCTTCTGGACGGACGTCTGCCAGCTCGGGATCTTGAACGTGGACGACTTGCCGCCACCGCCGCCCGACCAGGCCACCTCCTTGCTCCACGCGTTCCCCGAGGTGACCGTCAGCCGCGTGCCGCCGACGCCCGTGACGTACGGGTCGCTCGCCGGGTAGTCGACGTCCGTCCCGCCGTTCTTCGCGTCGTCGGAACCGTCGTCACCGGCGGCGGCGTAGAAGCCGAGCCCCTGCGCGGCGCCCGCCTTGAAGATGGCGTCCACGGTGTTCATGTTGGACGTGGTGCGCGCCGACTCGGCCGCGCCCCAGCTGATCGAGGTGGTCGGGATGCCGCTGTCGACGATCGCCTGGTACATGTCGACCTCCCCGGCGTCGTTGTTCGGCGCCTCGAAGACCGTCACGTTCGCCTTGGGGGCGATCGCGTGCAGCACCTCGATGTCCAGCTCGACCTCGACCTGCCCGTCACCGAGGGCGCCGGAGCCGCCGTCCACCTTCTGCACGGTCGGGGCCGGGGAGCCCAGGCTGTAGTTGGTGTCGTACTTCGTGATGTTGGACTGCTGGAACCCGTCGAACTCGATCAGCGCGATCTTCTGCCCGCTGCCGGTGTACGTGCCCGACACGTTGTAGCCGCCCTTGAGCTGCGCCGGGGTGTAGCCGCCGTTCGGGCCGTTGTGCGGGGAGACGGCCCGGGAGATCGCCTGGTGGTGGAGCTGGGCGCGGTTGTTGAGGCCGGTGACGTCGCCGACCAGGGACGCGATCGAGGCGGGGAGCGTCGGCGCGGAGGCGTTGGCGTAGAAGGAGCGGCCCGTCGCCGCGTCCTTGTACGTCGCCAGCTGGGTGCCGAACGCCTTCTGGAGCTGGGCGGCGGTGCCGCTCGCGTCGACCAGGAGGTTCCCGGAGTGCACCTTGCCGACCGTCAGACCCTGGGCGCGCAGGTAGTCCGTGACCTGCTTGACCTCGGCGTCGGTGCGGCCGAAGCGCGCCGCGAACTGGGCCTTCGTGAGGTAGTGCCCGTACGAGGAGGACTTGGGGTCGCTGACCTTCGCGACGAACGTGTCCAGCGCCTTGCCGCCTCTGGGTGTCAGGCGCACCGCCACGGATATCCGTTTGCCGGCGGCCACCTGACCCGTGCGGGCCGCGTCGTGACCGAGCCCCTGGAGGACGTCACCGGCGATCGCGGCACGTGCCGTGTGCGGGGCGTCGACGGCGTACGCGGCGGGGATCGCGGCCGTCAGGAGAGCGGGTACGGCGACCAGACCGAGCAGTTTCAGGCGTGACTTCACCGAGTCCTCCGGGGGAGTGGGGGTGGTGTCCCGAAGTGGAACGGCTTCACCGTAGGAAGCACGCCACCACCCCCATAAGCGGGGGAACCCTTGCGTCACGTGTTAACGGACGATGTCACGCCAGCGGCTTGTACCGAAACGCCGGTTGTGCACCGGGGATACGTCAACGGCTTGTGGCGAAACACCGGATATGCGCCCGAGACAGGTCAACGGCCCCGGCCGAAACCCCGGTTGTGCACCTGGGGCGGGTCAACGGCCCGTGTCGAACCGCCGGTTGTGCGCCCGGCTCGGCTGAGCGGCCGTCACCGCCGGGACCACCGGGTCGTCGTCGGAGGCGGCCACGGCCGCGCCGGAGGCCAGCACGGCGACGGCCATCGCGTGCGCCAGCGCCGTCCGCGACCGCACCCCGACCTTCCGGTACACCCGCGACAGCGCGCCCTCCACGGTCTTGACGCTGATGAACAGCTTCGCGGCGACCTCCCGGTTCGTCGCGCCCCCGCCGACCAGCTCCGCGATCCGTGCCTCCGTCGGTGTCAGCCCCGGGCTCTCGCCGGGCTCCCCGCGCTCACCGGACTCCAGCCGCGCCAGCTCCTCCCGCGCCCGCCCCGCGAGCGGCACGGCACCGATCCGGGCCGCCGTCTCCAGCGCCTCCCCGAGCACCACGCGCGCCGCGCCCTTGTGCCGGGCCCGCCGCTCGACCGTCCCCAGCGCGATCAGCGTCCGCACGAGGTCCACCGGCAACGGCAGCGCCCGCAGCCGTTCGACGGCCGCCCGCAGCCGGACGACGCCCTCCTTGGCGTCCCCGAGCCCCGCCGCCCGCAGCCCCTGCGCCCGCTCCAGCGCCGCCAGCACGCTCCCCGGCACCCCGTCCGGCACCCGCGCACGAGCCTCGTCCAGGACGGCCCCGGCCTCCTCGCACTCGCCGAGCACGACCAGCGCCTCCGCCAGATCCCCGTACCAGTGCAGCGACGGCGGATCGGCCGCGCCCATCGCGACGCACAGCCCCCTGACCCGCTGGAGCACCTCGACGGCCGCCGCCGCGCCCCTCGGATCGCCGGTCAGCAGCTCCGCCTGCCCGAGGGCGGCGAGCGCACGCACCAGGAACAGCCGGTCGCCGTCGGCCTCCGACGCGGCGACCGCCTCCCCGGCCAGCCGCCGGGCCTCGTCCACCCCACCGCCCACGGTCGCCGCGAGCGCCTGCGCGTACAACGCCGGAGCGGTTCTCGCCTTGGCCTCCGCCTCCAGACGCACACAACGGGCGGCACTCAGCCGGGCCTCCCGGCAGTCCCCGGCCCGCACCTGAATCCGCGTCAGCGCGACCAGCGTCGCGGTCACCTCCTCGACCCCGGCGATCTCTCCGATACCTGAAAGAAGCGCCGAGACCTGCTGACGGGCTTCGGTGATCCGGTCGGAGTCGAGGGCGAGGATGGCCCGCATGCGGATGAGACCCCAGCCGTCGGGGCCGTTGGCGTTGGGGTAACTGAGGGTGGGGCGGGTGCTGTTGAGGGGGCGGCTGTTGTCGGGGCCGGTGCCGCTGGTGGG
>DATCQX010000643.1:0-3200 GCA_036569285.1 Streptomyces sp. | reverse complement strand
GTCGGCGCGTACGAGGCGGCGTCACGCTTGCCGCCGGTCAGCAGTGCGGCGCCCGCCGCGACGGCCTCGTCCACCCACGACTCCACCCGCCGGGCGGCGTCCTCGCTGACGAGCGGGCCGACGTCGGTGGAGGCGTGGGACGGATCGCCGGTGACCTGTGCCTCGACCGCGGCGACGAGGCGCGGCAGGAGACGGTCGTAGACGTCGGCGTCGACGATGACCCGCTGGACGGAGATGCAGGACTGGCCGCCCTGGTAGTTGGAGAAGGTGGCGATGCGGGTGGCGGCCCAGTCGAGGTCGGCGTCGCTCGCGTAGTCGGCCAGCACCACGGCCGCGCCGTTGCCCCCCAGCTCCAGCGTGCAGTGCTTGCGCGGCACCGAGTCCATGATCGCGTAACCGACCTTCTCGGAGCCGGTGAAGGAGATGACGGGCAGGCGCTCGTCCTGGACGAGGGCGGGCATGCGGTCGTTGGAGACCGGGAGGATCGACCAGGAGCCGGCCGGGAGGTCCGTCTCGGCGAGGAGGTCGCCGATGATCAGACCGGAGAGCGGGGTGGCCGGGGCCGGCTTCAGGATGATCGGCGCGCCCGCCGCGATCGCCGGGGCGACCTTGTGCGCGCACAGGTTGAGCGGGAAGTTGAAGGGCGCGATCCCGAGGACGACACCCTTGGGGAAGCGCCGGGTCAGCGCCAGCCGCCCCTGCCCGCCCGCGTCCGTGTCGAGCCGCTGCGCCTCGCCGCCGTTGAAGCGGCGGGCCTCCTCGGCAGCGAACCGGAACACGGAGACCGCGCGCCCGACCTCGCCGCGCGCCCACTTGACCGGCTTGCCGTTCTCGGCGGAGATCAGCTGGGCGATCTCCTCGGTGCGCTCGGCGAGCCGCTTGCTGACGTGGTCGAGAGCTGCGGCCCGTACGTGCGCCGGGGTCGCGGCGAACTCGTCCCGCACGGCGTACGCGGCGGCCACCGCCTCCTCGACCTGCGCGTCGGTCGGCACGCTGACCTTCCCGACGAGCCGCCCGTCCCAGGGCGACGTCACGTCGAAGGTGTCCGTGCCGGTGGCCTCACGGCCGGCCAGCCAGAAGGCGTGGGTGGAGGTCATCGGGCAAGCCCTTCCGCGAAGTCGACAGTCGCTGTCCACCGTATGGCCGGGCGCCCCTTCCGGCGTTTGTCCTACTCGTCCGACTGCAGGGCGCCCACACTCCGCTTTGGCGCGCCGGTCCGGACGACCGCCTGCCGCATCGCCGCCAGCAGCAGCACCCCGAGACACCAGCTGGCGATCACGTCGAACGGCCAGTGGTAGCCCCGCCGCACCAGCCCGTACGACACGGCCGCCACCAGCGCGACCGCCACCCCGACGGCCGTCCGCCGCGCCCGCGCCGACCTCAGCCGCGGCAGCAGCACCAGCGCCGCCCCGCCGTAGGCGATCATCGCCGTGGCGGTGTGCCCCGAGGGGAAGTACCCCGTCGCCGGCGGGACGGCCGGGGTGCCCGGCCGCTCCGTCCAGATCTTCAGCGGGACGACGACCAGCGGCACCAGCGCCATCCCCGCGAGGGCCAGGGCGGCCGGCCCCCACCACCGCGGCTCGCCCGCCCGGCGCCCCGACCAGGCGACGAATCCCGCGATTACCAGCAGAACGGGCAGCGCCACCTGAACGTTCCCGAGATCCGACAGAAGTTCGGAGAATCTGTCGGGGTGCCGCAGAGCGCCGCTCAGCCGCTCGTCCCACCGCAGCAGCGGCCCGCCCACCGCCACCTGCCAGGTGAGGAGGGCCAGCAGGGCGGCGGGGACGGCGAGGAGGCGGGCGCTGATCGACATGGGGCCCAGCTTCTCAGGAAGCGCCGCGCGGCCCGGCCCGGATCGGGAAGCCGCCTACGCCTGCCCCGGCGCGACGTGCACCGCGCGGGGCGACCGGCGCGGAAGCCGCACGCGCACGCCCTCCCCGAAGAGCCGCCCTTCCCGAAGCGCCCTCCCGGAACACAGCCCGCCTTCAGGCCCCGGTGTGCTCCAGAATCGCCCCCGCCAGCACCTCCCACACCTCCGGCGGCAGCGCGTGCCCCATCCCCGGCACCTCCACCAGCCGCGCGTTCCCGACGACTTGGACGAGGTGGCGCGCGTGCGGCGGCGGGAACACTGGCTCGGCCGGCGCCTCGACGACCAGTGTCGGCACGGTGTTGCGCGCGAGCGCGTCCGTCCGCAGCATCCCGTCGCTGTCCGCCCTGCCGTGCGCGGTGTTGACCCGGTGATGCCCGGTGTGCGCGATGATCGCCGCCTCCAGCGCCCGGTAGTGCCCGGCGTCGAACGGCAGCAGTCCGCCGTGCAGCAGGCGCCAGTGCGCGACCCTGCGGTCCAGTTCCTGTTCGAGCGTGAGGTCGTCCGGCACCGGTTCGGACCACAGCGCGAGGACGTCCGGTTCGATGCCGGGCAACTCCCCGCCGTCGTACGGCGTCCCACTGAGTGCCCCGGTGCCCATGAGCGTCGCGCTGAGCAGCCGTTCCGGGTGGTCGGCGAGCAGGAGCTGGGTGAGCATCCCGCCCAGCGACAGGCCCACCACGTGCGCGCGCGAGACCCCGAACGCGTCCAGTACGGCGACGGCGTCCTCGGCGAGCGCGGTGATCGGGTAGGGCCGTTCGTCGAAGGCCCAGGGGGAGCGGCCGGTGTCGCGGTGGTCGTAGCGGATGACGCGGTGGCGGGCGGCGAGGAGGTCGGTGAAGGGGTCGGGCCAGCCGAGGCCGGAGGCCTGCGCGCCCATGACGAGCAGGAGCGGGGGCGCGTCGGGGGCGCCGCGTTCCTCGGCCCAGAGGCGGGTGCCGGGGGCGATGTCGACGAAGCGTTCCATGGGGACCTCCCGAGAGAGCCGAACGAGACGAGACGTACCGTATCGTCAATTCTGAAAAAGTGAGACCCAATAAAAAAGAAGACCCCGATTCGGTGAACCGGGGCCTGCGGGTGGTGCGCACTTCTGGAGGAAGGAGGTCGGCCGTCCCGGAACAGGGGGGGGTGATTCCGGGACGGCCGTCCGGATCGGGGTGCCGCCGCCCCGGGGGGTTTGGGGCGGGCGACGGTCCGATCGGTGAGGAGATTCCGGAGCCAGTGGCGCCGGATGTGTGCGCGAGGCACGACCAGGTCGAAGCTGGGGAGGCCCCGGCCCGGCACCGCCCACGGTCGCCCGTGAGCGGGTGTATCTCTCTTCACTGAAAAAACT
>DATCQX010000642.1:0-4446 GCA_036569285.1 Streptomyces sp. | reverse complement strand
CCCGGCGACCTGCCGTCTCCGTCCGACCCCGACCTGGTCGAGCGCGCCCGCGCCGCCAAGGAGAAGCTCGGCGAGAAGGTGTTCGTCCTCGGCCACCACTACCAGCGCGACGAGGTCATCCAGTTCGCGGACGTCACGGGTGACTCCTTCAAGCTGGCGCGGGACGCCGCGGCTCGGCCCGAGGCGGAGTACATCGTGTTCTGCGGTGTGCACTTCATGGCCGAGTCGGCCGACATTCTGACCTCCGACGAGCAGAAGGTGGTCCTGCCCGACCTTGCCGCCGGGTGCTCGATGGCGGACATGGCGACGGCTGAGCAGGTCGCCGAGTGCTGGGACGTGCTGACCGAGGCCGGGATCGCCGAGCAGGTCGTCCCCGTCTCGTACATGAACTCCTCCGCCGACATCAAGGCGTTCACCGGGCGGCACGGGGGGACCATCTGCACGTCCTCCAATGCCCAGCGGGCGCTGGAGTGGGCCTTCGAGCAGGGCTCCAAGGTGCTGTTCCTTCCCGATCAGCACCTCGGGCGGAACACCGCCGTGCGGGACATGGGGATGTCCCTCGACGACTGCGTCCTCTACAACCCTCACAAGCCGAACGGTGGGCTCACCGTCGAGCAGCTCCGGGACGCGAAGATGATCCTGTGGCGGGGGCACTGCTCCGTGCACGGGCGGTTCAGCCTGGAGTCCGTGGAGGATGTGCGGGCTCGGATACCCGGGGTGAACGTGCTGGTGCACCCCGAGTGCCGGCACGAGGTGGTCGCCGCCGCGGACTATGTCGGGTCGACCGAGTACATCATCAAGGCGCTGGAAGCGGCTCCGGCTGGGTCCAAGTGGGCCATCGGGACCGAGCTGAACCTTGTGCGGCGGCTCGCGAATCGGTTTGCGCCCGAGGGCAAGGAGATCGTCTTCCTCGACAAGACGGTGTGCTTCTGCTCGACGATGAACCGTATCGACCTGCCCCACCTTGTGTGGACGCTGGAGTCTTTGGCCGACGGGAAGCTCGTCAATCGCATCGAGGTCGACAAGGAGACCGAGAAGTTCGCGAAGTTGGCGTTGGAGCGGATGTTGGCTCTGCCGTAAAGGGTATTTCTGGGTGTGGTGCGCGGGGCGCTCTCTCGGTTTTTTCGAGGGGGCGCCCTGCGGTGTTTTCTTGCTGCTTCGACGGCAGTGATCCAACAGGCGATGGAGGACCACTAGCAATGCGACACACCCCCGAGCTGAACTCGGCCCGTTGACGCCGGAGCAGCTACAGCAACGCCAACGGCGGCGACTGCCTCGAAGTCGCCGACGGCCTCAGCACCGTCCCCGTCCGCGACAGCGAGAACCCCGACGGCCCCATCCTCACTGTCCCAGCGCCCGCCTGGGACGTGTTCGTGAGGTCGATGAAGGGGTGACCGGTGGCGGCCGGGGCCTAGCGCATGCGGGCCTCGGCCGTCTTCGTGTGCCACGATCGAGGGAACGGTCTCCGATTTCTCGGACAGGTGATCCCCGATGTCCCAGTCTGGCGAGCGACAGAAAAGGGAGGGGCGTGACATGACTGCCATGGCCCATGAGCCGTTCACGCAGGAAGACGTCCTGCTGGAGGGTTTTCTCGCCCTGGGCGTCCCGGAGGGTTTCCGGGCCGAGCTGATCGAGGGGGAGATCGTTGTGACGCCGCCGCCGGACGGGGATCACGAGAAGTACATCAGCAGGGTCGTGCGACAAGTGATCAGACAGTCACTGGTCGACATGGACTTTTCCGGTAACAAGGGCCTGGTGCTGGAGATCGGCGGCGCCTCCCCCAAGAACCGTGTGCTCCCAGACGCCACCTTCGGCCCTGTCGAACTCGACCTCTTCGGCGGTGCGAGTTCCTGGATGCCCTCCGATGGCGTCACCATGGTCTTGGAAGTGACCTCCACCAGGCCCCAAGCCGACCGCGAGCTCAAACGCCGTTCCTACGCCCGCTCCGGCATCCCCCTGTACCTCCTCGTCGACCGTGGCGAATCCTCCGTCACCTTGTTCAGCGAACCTGAGAAGGAGGACTACCGCCAGCTCACCACCGTGCCGTTCGGTAAGTCCATCCCCCTCCCCGAACCCTTCGGCTTCGACCTCCAAACCGCCGAATTCCTCTGAGCTACGGCCTCAACGCCCCATCAAACTGCACCCAACTCGACCACCCACCCCCCGGCGACGTCTGCGACCGATGCCACACCTGCCCCGAGCTGTTCACCCCGAACAGCTCGATCCGCCCGTCCGCGTTCGTCTCCGCCGCCACCTGCGACAGGCCCCCGTCCAGCTGAGACCACGCCGACCACGCCCCGCCGATCGTCGTCTGCGACCGTGTCCACACCTGGCTCGCGCTGTTGGAGCCGAAGATCTGGAGGCGGCCGTCGGCGTTGCGGGCTGCTGCGATCGAGTCCAGGGCGCCGTCGAACTGGACCCATGCCGACCATCCGCCGCCGGGAGACGTCTGGGAGCGGTGCCACACCTGGCCGGAGCTGTTGACGCCGAACAGCTCGATGCGGCCGTCCGCGTTGGTTTCGGCCGCTACCTGTGACAGGCCGCCGTCCAGTTGGACCCAGCTCGACCAGGACGCCCCGCCGACGGTGTCCTGTGTGCGCGTCCAGACCTGACCCGCGCTGTTGGAGCCGAAGATCTGGAGGCGGCCGTCGGCGTTGCGGGCCGCCGCGATGGACGTCAAGGCGCCGTCGAACTGGACCCACGCCGACCAGGTGCCGCCCGGCGTCATCTGGGAGCGGTGCCACACCTGGCCCGCGCCGTTGACGCCGAAGACCTCGATGCGGCCGTCCGCGTTCGTTTCGGCCGCGATGGAGCGAAGGGCTCCGTCGAACTGGGTCCAGGCGGTCCAGCTCGCACTGCCGAAGCTGACTTGCGCACGGTGCCAGATGTTGTCCGCGCTGTTGGTGCCGAAGAGTTCGAGGCGGCCGTCGGCGTTGCGGGCGGAGCCGATGGAGGAGCCGTAGGGGGAGACGGCGGCGAGGGTGGGTGCGGGGGCCGCGGTGGCCGGGGCGGAGAGGACGAGGCTCGGGGCGGTGATGAGGAGTGCGACCGCGGCGGAGGCAAGGAGGTGGGAGAGGCGGCGTCTGGGAACGGCCATGCGACTGCCCTGCTTTCTGGTCGGGAAAGAGGAACTCACCGGTGCGAGGCGATGAGCGTGGCACGCACCGCCGTGAGTGGTGAGTCCTGTTCCGGCCAGCCCTTCACGGAACTTTCACATCAGCTCGGGTTCGCGGGATCCAGGCTGAAGAGGGTGCCGTCGGGGGTCGAGATGGTGAGCGCGCCCTCGGTGAGGAGCGGTGGCTCGGAGGAACCGCCGAAGTACTCGACCTCGGCGGCCCGGGGCGGCGTCTCCCACAGGAGTTTGCCCGACCAGGCGTCGAGTGCGGCGACGCGCCCGCTGGGCGTGGTCAGGAAGAGGCTGCGCAGGGTGTCGGGGACGGGAGCCCCGGGGCGTTCCAGGGTCGTCGCCGTCTGCCAGCGGCGCACGCCGGTGAGCGGGGAGACGCCCGTGACCCTGCCGCTGGAGGTGGCGAAGCAGAGGACGCCGTGGACGATGGCCGGGGTGCCCTGTTGGGGCTCCGCGAGGGTGATGACGCGGACCGTGTCGGCGGTGGGGTCGATCAGGTCGATGCGGGTGAACGTCCGGTCGTCGGAGTGCTGTTCGACGTAAACGAGCTTGCCGTCGTCCAGGGTGCCGGCGAAGGCCGCGTTGACCGAGGGGGCGGAGCGCAGGCGGCCGGTCTTGCCGTCGATGAGGTCGACGGTGAACAGGACTCGGTCCGTGCCGGACGCGGTGTGGTAGTTCGTGCAGTCCGCGTAGAGGGCGGTGCCGTCGGCGCGGTACTGGCAGTTGTAGCCGGTGGGCTGGGTCGCCGTCCACGACTCGTCGCCGGTGCGGGGGTCACGGGCGGTGACGGAGCCGCCGTCCGGGAGGATCACGACCTCACCGACGACCGTCGTGTCCGCGAGCCCCGACTGGAACGGGCGGGACCACAGACGCTTCCCGGTGTCGATGTCGTACGCGGCGACTCGGGAGTCCGTGTCGTTCCCGGCGGCGTTCATGACGCCCTCCGCGACGAGGAAGGCGCGGTCGCGCACGCCGAGGGGGCTGGAGTTGTAGCGGTCGACCGGGGTGCCCTTGGGGAGGACTCTGGCGCGCCAGAGGATGCGGCCGGTGGTCACGTCGACTCGGACGGGGAGGACGGAGTTGCCCGAGCAGAAGACGGAGCCGTCGCCCTCGACGCAGGCCGGCTGCGCGTTGCTGCCGCCGCTCTCCGTGCGCTTCGGGGCCTCCTTCACACCGCGTTCCGCTGTCGCGTACACGGTCGTCTGCCAGGCTTTCCAGTCCGCCGGGAGCTTCGCCCAGCGGTCCGGCGAAGGGCTCACCGAGGGGGTCGCCTTGCTCGCCTTGTCGTCTTTGAGGGGGACGAGGAAGTAGGCCAGGAG
>DATCQX010000641.1:0-4077 GCA_036569285.1 Streptomyces sp. | reverse complement strand
GCCCCCAACACCCCTTCCGCCACCTCCAACACCTCAGTCACCCGCAAAGCGAACCCCGCGTCACAAGCATGAGGCCGCCCAGAAGCTACCGCCTCCAGCAACGCATCCACCGCGGAACCCAGCGCCGACACCGCCCCGCTCACCCCCTGCGGCAACACGGCCACCCCCGCCTCCCCGCGCAACTCCACCGCACTGCCGGCAGCAGCCGAAGGAGCCGTCAGGCTCAACGTCACCGTGCTGGACGCCCCACCCGCATGCTCCAGCACCAGAAACACCGTGTCCCCGGGCCCATGCACAGCCGCCCCCACCCGCGTCACATCCCCCAGCACCGGCAGCAACACCGACAACGCATGCGGCCCCACATCCCACAACGCCCCCTTCTCCCGCCGCCACCGAGACTGCGCGAACTCACTCCCGCCCGAGGAGAACACCGCCCCCAGCCACTCGGCCCGAGCGGTGAACCACCCATCGGTGTCGCCCTGTTCCTCGATCCACGAGGAGATCACCGGATCGAACCGCGCCGTGAAGAACACCACGGACGCGACCCCACTCTCCCGCGCCGCCTCCACCAACCCCCGCCCCTCCCGAGAGGACAGCGCGAGCGGCTTGTCGAGCAGCAGATGCCGCCCCGCCCGAGCGGCACGCGTCGCCAACTCCGCCTGGATGTCCGGCGGAAGAGCCACGGCGACGGCGTCCACGTCGGAGATCAGCGCATCGACATCGTCGTACGCCCGAACCCCGTACTCCCCGGCCAACGACTTCACCGCATCGGGCCGCCGCCCCCACACCCCGGCGAACTCCAGCGAGGGATGCCCCGCGAGCGCGGGAGCGTGGGCGAGCCGGGCCCAGGGCCCTGTGCCGAGCAGTCCGATACGCATTGACGTCCGCCTCTTCCGGGAACGGGCCAGATGCGCACGAGCGTGACACATGCCCCTGGACTGTGCGCAAGACCTGGAAAGGACGGTCTCACCGGGCGGACGACCGGCACGAAACGCCCTGACCGGATCGTTGTCATGGCCGAGCCCCGGTTCCGCGAGATCGGCACGCACGGGAAGTTGTTGCGTCAAGGTGGGGCGTACACGGCCCTGCGTGCGGGCAGGCGGCCTGAGAAGGGGGACGCGTATGGCGGTCGAGGTGTGGCACGACTACGTCGCACGTGAACTACGGCCCGTGCTCGCGGTGTTGGCCGCGCGACCGGCTGAGCGGAAGGCGGAGGCCGTCATCGGGGCCGACCCGGTGCCGGGGGCGCTGGAGTGGACGCTGCCGTGGGGGATGGACGACGGCAACGGGCTCGTCTGCGTCACCCTGTTCACCGAGATCGTGCCGGAGACCTACGCGCGCCGCATCCGGGTCGTCGTCGCGGCCGCCGCCCGGGGCTTCCTCCAGGGCGGCGGCCGGCTCGCGTTGCCCCGGTACGACCACGCTCGTTCGCGCGCTGAGGCCGAGGACGACGGTCCGCACCAAGTCCCGCCGCCGGACCGGGAGTTGACGCGAGGGATGGCCGAGCACCTGTGCCAAGCCGTCGGCGGCCTGCCGGACACCCTGAGTGACGAACCCGGCGGCGAGGTGGGCTTCTCGGTGGAACCGGCCGAGAAGAGCTGAGCGCGTCAGGACACCACCGAATCACTCCCGTCACACGGCTCCCGCGCCCCCGCCCCCGGCTCCGCCAGCCACTCCGCGATCGTCCGGGCGATCGGCTGCCCCGTCTCCACCTCGACGAACCCGAACTGCCCCGACTGGTTGCACTCCAGGAACCACCAGGTGCCGTCCGCGTCCTCCGCGAAGTCGAAGGCGCCGTAAGCGAGTTCGGCCTCCCGGAGATACCCGAGCACCCCCTCGGCCACCCGGGGCGGCACCTCCGCCGGCGTCCACGGCATCGCCGGGGACGCGAATCGGACGTCCACCTCGGAGGGGTCGGCGTCCGGAGCGACTCCCTTGCGCGCGGCCAGCATCCGCTCCCCGACGACCGTCAGCCGGACGTCCGCCCGCTTGGCGACCCGGCGTTGCAGCAGGGTCGGACCGAACGCCACCGCCGAGAAGTCCGCGTCCGGCGCGACCCTGCTCGTCGGCACCGCGCGCGGCGGCTCCTGTGGATGCGCCCCGGACACCGGTTTCACCACCAGATCCGGGAACCGCTCCGCGAACTCCCGCGCGGCCTGCGGAAACGTGGTGATCAGGGTCGCCGGCACCGGCAGCCCGGCCCGCTGGGCGGCACTGAGCTGCCACGGCTTGTGCCGGGCCCGCGCGGCGGCGTCCGGATGGTTCATCCAGCGCGCGCCCGTCGAGCGCAGCATCCCGTACAGGGCCTGCGAGGACTCCTCCGTCAGCCACTCGGACGGCTCGGCGGCCCGCGCCGCCGGCACGCCGGGGCGGCGTACCCACACCGACCGCAGGCCGTCCATGCTCAACAGCCGCCCCGCGGACCAGAGATGGCCGCGGAAGGAGCCGTGCACGTACTCGCCGGAGAGCGAGACCCCGCCGGTCAGGTCGGCGGGGTCCAGCCGGACGACCGGAACCCCCGACGCGTTGAGGTGGACGACGACCATGTCCGCCGTCACGTCCTCCTCGCAGGTGAGGATGAGAACGGTCATCTCAGTCGTCGAAGTGCGTCTTGGAGCCCGCTGTCGACGTCGTCGTCCCCAACTCCCTGAGCAGGGCCAGGTCCGCCGCGGCGATCCTGCCGTCCGAGAGCACGTTCAACTGCATTCCTGGGTCGTAGGCGTACGGAGCGGTGGTCGCCGGCTCCGCCGCGGGGCGTGCGTAGTTGAGCGCGAACGGTTGCATCGTCTCTCCTCTTCGGTGCTGCGCCGACCGAGCCGTCGTCTGCCGCGTCGTCGCTTCGCCCGGTGATTCCTTGGGCTTCCATTGACTTATACGAATCGAACGGGTGATTGGTTTCCTCACGCTGCGTGATCGCTGCGGGAGCGGCGCTCAGCCCATGAGACTGCGCGGTGGGGCGAGAAGGTTGATCCGGGCCGGCCGGGATCCTTTGCCCGGGACGTGGCCGGACAGCGTCTTCGGCCGGGGTCAGACGGCGTTCTTGGACGACGTCCGCAGGGAGCGCAGCGCGAGCAGCAGCACCCCGATGTCGTCCAGGTACACAGGGTCGGGCAGCAGGTCGGTCGGCAGGACGAAGTAGAGGACCGCGCCCCAGAAGATCCAGCGCGGCCCGGTCGGCAGCCCGGCGCGCCGCAACTCCCGCCGGGTACGCACCAGCCGGACGGCCACGACGACGGCGCAGACGAGCAGGGCGACCGCGAGCAGGGCGCCGACGACGAGCACCGTCGTGGTCGTGTCCACGTCCCCTCCCGGAGGTCCGGGGGCCCGCCTGTTCGCGGCCCCTGTCAATGGGAGTACCCAGGGAGGGCGTTCATATCGCCTCGCGCGCCGTCGGACCACGGGCACACAGGTTCGGGAAGGCTTGGCTCACTCCACCGGCTCACCCGAGTGGCGCGAAGCCGTACGGGTGTCCCTAATGAGCAGGGTAGCCGCGTGCCGCACCTCGGGGGCGCAGAGGCGGCCGCACCCATTTCATGGAGAACAGCATGACCACCCGCTCTCCGTCCGTCCGTCCGAATCCGACCGCCATACCCGGGGGCGAGGCGCCGCGAGCCGCCGCCGCACCCCCCGACAGTCCTCCGCACGGCGCCGCCGTCGACGGCCTCGTCCGCGCCGCCGTGGCCGACCGGCCGCTGGAGGAACTCGCCGAACTCATCACCCTCCTGGAGCAGTCGCCGGCCTCGGCCCGCGCCGCCTCCGACGCCCTGCGCGCCGCCGGGGTGGACCGCTCCGTCGAGGACGTCACCCGCCTCGTCACCCTCCTCACCCGCCCGCCCCGCCCCGCCGAGGGCGCCGACGAGATCATCCGCGCCGCGGCCGAACGCCGCCCCGTCGAGGACGTCACCCACCTGATGGCGCTCCTGCACCGCACCCCTCTCGAACCGCACTGCGAGCAGGAGGCCCTGCACACGGCCGCCACCCGCCGCCCGATCGAGGAACTCGCCCAGCTCATCGGCAGGTTGAGCGAGGAGGAACGCGCGGCGCGCACGGCCCCCGACCGCACGGTCGTCGGGGCAC
>DATCQX010000640.1:0-6164 GCA_036569285.1 Streptomyces sp. | reverse complement strand
AGCTGGTACCACCCTTGACCAGCCGCTTCCTGGACGTCAGGGCGTTCCGGAGCCGTGCCCCGCAGCAAGACCGGGCTCCAGGAACCGCAGCAGCACCTCCGCCTCGTCCCGCAGCCGCCCGGCGTGCGCCGTCCCCTCCACCTGTTCCGCCGCCCGCAGCCGCTCGTCGACCTCGGCCCGCACGATCCGGACGACGTCCAGCTCCCCGAGCACCCTCCGCTCGGCCTCCGTCGCCCCGGCCCCCACCGGCACCTCCCCGATCGCCTGCCCCCGCAGCGCCGACGCGTCCACCGGCACCGCCTCCGCGTTGTCGAGCGCGGCCAGCGTGGCCCGCAGCGCACTCACGGCGGTCTTCTCACGGGCCCGCATCGCCTCGGGCAGGGCTCGGCGCAACTGATCACGTAGGGACATGCCGGGACCCTACGAGCCCGCCGCCCGGCGGCTCAACCCGATTGCCGGTGCCGGTTGCCCAGGCCGACGGCACCTCACGCCCCAAAAAAGTCCGCAAGCCCCCGCGCCGAATGCGCCGCCACACTCACATTCCCCACACCCACCACCAGCACGAGCAGCGTCAGAACGACCCCGAGCCCGCCGAACACGGCCAGCAGACCCCGCGCCCGCCGCTCCGTCGTCCGCGCGAAGCGCCTCCACACCAGGACGCTCGCGATGAGGAACGCGACGGCCATCACCCCAGCGATCACCACCATGCTCACGTGATACCGCACGTTGTCGTCGATCATCTCCGCAAGCGCCGGCGGAGCGCTCTCGGGCCTCCCCAACCCGGCCCGCACCTGGTCCAGGGTGCTTCCGTACACCCCAGAACCAGCATGCGCCCCGGTCGGCAGCATCGTCAGCACGGACGTGAACGGCGCCACCGCCCCCTGCACGTTCGCCACCACGACCAGGAGCGAGAGCAGTCCGGCGCCGCTGACGACGCTCCCCGCCACGGCGAGCCCCGCCCGGCGGACCCCCTCGCTGCGAAGGAACGCTCGCCACACCAGCATCCCGAGGGCTACCAGCACGGCCAACAGCACTGCGGAGATCGCCGCCTTGGCGACATGGAACCGGAACCAGTAGTCGACGACGCTCCCCAGCTCCGGCGAGTAGTCCGCCTGCCCGGCGGCCCAGTACCGGACGAACCCCTCCTTGACGGCCCCGACGAGCGTCCCCTGATCCCCGAACCCGCCCTGCGAGCCGTCGGCCGCGAGCAGATGGGGTCCGAGGACGACGGCGGGCACGAGGAGCGCGGCGAGCGGAACGAGTACGCGGGCGCGCAGGCGGCCGGGCGGCGGGGGGACGATGGAGGCACTGGACACGGCACTTCCCGGGGTCGGTTCAGAACGGCCCCTTCACCTTCTCGCGTCCGGGGCCTGCGGCTCACTGAGGAAGACCCCCGGACGGCAGGAGGGGTTGACCCCACCTCCGGCTACTTCTGACGCAAGGTCACCACCCGGGCCGCACGCTCACGCCCCCGTCCACCGGAAGGTCCGCCCCGGTGATCCAGGACGCCGCGTCGGACGCGAGGAACACGCAGGCCGCGCCGACGTCCTCGGGGCGGCCGAGACGCCCGAGGGGAGCGGTGGCGTGCCAGCGGGCGACGCCCTCGGGCCAGTCGTCGGCGAGGCCGGGGCGGTCGACGAGACCGGGGGAGACGGCGTTGACGCGGATGCCGAGGGGGCCGTACTCGAGGGCGGCGGCGCGGGCGTGCGCGACGAGGGCGGCCTTGGAGGCGCTGTAGTGGGCGTGCCCGGGGGAGGGGCGGGTGCCCTCGACGGAGGCGATGTGGACGACGCTGCCGCCACCCTGCGCCGCCATGACCTTCGCCGCCTCCCGGGTGCAGACGAACGCGCTGGTGACGTTGGCGTCCTGCATCTCCCGCCAGTCGGACACGGTGAGCGCCGCGAGGTCCTTCACCGGCTGCACCCCCGCGTTGTTCACCAGCACGTCGAGCCGCCCCCGCCACCGCACGGCCTCCCCGACCACCCGCCGGCACTCCTCCTCCCGCGTGAGATCCCCGCGCACCACCACCGCGTCCCCGACCTCCCGCGCCAACTCCTCGGCCCGCGTGGCCTCTTGACGGCAGTGGACGACGACCCCGGCACCCGCGCGGGCGAGCTGGCGGACGATGCCCTGCCCGATCCCGCCACCGCCCCCGGTGACCAGGGCGACACGGCCGGACAGCGGACCCGGGACGGTGCTCACGACGTGCTCTCCCTCTCGACGACCTTCGACGACGTGAGCCAACTATGACTCGGGATAGAACTGCGCGTACCACTTCCGCAGCGCCCGGATCCCCTTCTCGTGCGGCAGCAGCACCGGCTTCGGCAGGTGCACCTTGTGGTCCCAGATCAGCACCTCCTCCCGCACCTCCCCGAGCGCCTGCGACCGGAACACCAGCTTCAGCAGCGGCGTCAGGAACGGCGCCCGGGGCGGCTTGCGCAGGTAGTACAGCATCCGCAGCTCGCTCGTTTGGTCGTCCACCGGCGTGCTCAACGCGATCGCCGTCAGCGACAGCACCGGCCCCTGCGTGCGGACGACCATGACGCCCGGCCCGTACATGAACGCGTCGAAGGTGTTGTCGACGTCCCATCCCAGCACCCGCCGCCCGATCCGCCCGCGCGCCTCCGCGTACGGCCCGTCCTCCCGCCACTCCTGCGCCAGCGGCTCCGGCTGCCCGTGGATGAAGTGGAAGTGCGACTCGTCGACGATGTTCTCCCGCATCTCCTGCACGTGCACCCGCGCCCGGCAGGTGTCGTCGATCGGCGCCGCGTACCCCCGGTCGCCCGTCTCGGGGACCTCCGGCACCTCCCACTCCGGCTCCCCGGGGCCCACATACACGAACACCAGCCCGCTGTGCTCCCGCACGGGGAACCCGCCCAGCGCCACCTTCGGCACGCGTGGCGCGAACGGTGCCTTCACGCACCGCCCGTCCGCCCCGAACCGCCACCCGTGGAACGGGCACTCCACCGCGCCGTCGACGACTTTCCCGCCCGCCCCCAGATGCGCTCCGTAGTGCGGACAGTGGGCGTCCAGCACCGCCGCCCGCCCGTCCTGTCCGCGAAAGGCGACGAGCGCCCGCCCGAAGTAGTGCAGGCTCGTCACCTTCCCCGCCTTCACCTCCCCGCTCCGCGCCACCGCGTACCACCCGTACGGCACGCTCGGCATCGGGTACGCGTCCGCTCGCCCGTCTCGCGGGACCTGCGCCAGATTGTCGTGTCCACGCTGTGATCGCATGCGGAGAGAGTAGCGGTGGTGTGTCTTTCAACTACCCCTGCTTGAAAGGAAGTTGACGCAAAACCATGGCTGGGGGCCGCGGATGAGGGGAAGGTTGACCGGAGCATCACGCTTCACGGCAGCAACCCGCCGCACCGGGAGGCCCACGTGTACCGTCAAGTGCTCGACCCGCTGGCCGGATCGCTGTACTGGTCCGCCCTCCTCGCCGCGACACCGCTGCTGACCCTCTTCGCGCTGCTCGGCCTCCTGCGCGTCCGCGCCCAGTACGCGGCGCTCGCCGCCCTCGCCCTCGCGCTGCTCCTGGCGGTGACGGTGTGGGGGATGCCCGCCGGGCAGGCCCTGTCCGGCGCGGTGGAGGGCGGTTTCTACGGGCTGTTCCCCGTGCTGTGGATCCTCGTCAACGCCCTGTGGATCTATCGGATGACGGAGGTCACCGGCTGGTTCGCGGTTCTGCGCCGGTCCTTCCACGCGGTCTCCGCCGACCAGCGCGTGCAGGGCATCCTGATCGCGTTCTGCTTCGGCGCGCTCATCGAGGCCCTGGCCGGCTTCGGCGCCCCCGTCGCGATCACCGCCGTGATGCTGGTCGCCGTCGGCGTCGTCCCGCTCAAGGCGGCCACCGTCGCCCTGGTCGCCAACACGGCGCCGGTCGCCTTCGGCAGCATGGCCGTGCCGCTGACCACGCTCGCCGGGGTGACCGGGCTGCCGCTGGACGACCTCGGCGCGATGGCGGGCCGGCAGACGCCGCTGATCGCCGTGTTCGTCCCCCTCGTCCTCGTGTTCCTCCTCGACGGGCGCCGGGGCGTGCGCGAGACGTGGCCCGTCGCGGTGGTCGCCGGGGTCGGCTTCGGGGCCGCCCAGTTCGCCGCCGCCAACTACATCAGCGTCGAGGTCACCGACATCGTCGCGGGCGTCGTCGCGCTGGTGGCGGTCCTCGGGTTCCTGCGGGTGTGGCATCCGGCGCTGGTCACGGTCGGCGGGGGCATCGACACGTACGAGGAGCCGGGCCCCGGCGCCGAACCGCCTCTCAAGGGCGGCGCCCTCATGGCCTTCGCCCCCTATCTGATCATCGTCGCGCTCTTCGCCGTCACCCAGCTCGGCCCCGTCAAGGACTGGCTGGCCGTGCACGGCGTCACCGCCTTCTCCTGGCCCGGCCTCGACGTGCGGACCGCCGCCGGGCAGCAGGCCGGGGCCGTCACCTTCAAACTCGAACACCTCAAGGCCGCCGGGACGGTCCTCCTGCTCGCCGGACTCCTGACGGCGGCCCTGTATCGCCTGCGCCCCGCCTCCGCGCTCAAGGCGTACGGCGCGACGCTGCGCCAGTTGCGCTGGACCGTCGTCACCGTGACGTCCGTCCTCGCCCTGGCCTGGGTGATGAACCTCTCCGGGCAGACCGCGACCCTCGGCACGGCCCTCGCGCAGACCGGCGCCGCGTTCGCGTTCTTCTCGCCGGTCGTCGGCTGGCTCGGCGTCGCCGTCACCGGCTCCGACACCTCCTCCAACTCCCTCTTCGGCGTCCTCCAGGTCACCGCCGCCCACGAGACCGGCCTCGACCCCGTCCTCCTCGCCGCCGCCAACTCCACCGGCGGCGTCCTCGGGAAGATGCTCTCCCCGCAGAACCTCGCCGTCGCCGCCGCGGCCATCGGCATGGCCGGCAGCGAGAGCGTCATCTTCCGCAAGGTCCTCGGCTGGAGCCTCGGCCTCCTCCTCGCCTTCGCGGTGATCGTCTACCTCCAGTCGACGCCGGTCCTCGGGTGGATGACCGTCTGAGCGGCGGGGCGTCAGAGGGCCGTCAAAACGGGCAGGTCCGGCGTGAAGAAGGCGCAAGGAATGATCGGAAACGGTCATGTGCGGACGACTCTGAGGGCAGCCGCACGAAGGAGCCCCACCCATGTCCGTCCCGACCACCGCCGTTCGCACCCTGGAGCCGCCCGACACCGGCGAACGGCACCGCCTGACCGCCGTGACGGGACTCGCCGCGCTCTCGCTGGACGCGATGGCGTCGGTCGCCTACGGCCCCGAGGCGATCGTCCTCGTGCTCGCCGCCGCCGGTGCGCGCGGACTCGGCTACACGATGCCGGTCACCCTCGCCATCGCCGCGCTCCTCGCCGTCCTCGTCGCCTCCTACCGGCAGGTCATCGCCGCGTTCCCGGACGGCGGCGGCTCCTATGCCGTCGCCCGCGCGCACCTGGGCGCCCGCACCGGCCTGGTCGCGGCGGCCTCCCTGGTCCTCGACTACGTCCTGAACGTCGCCGTCGCCGTCACCGCCGGAGTGGCCGCCCTCACCTCCGCGTTCCCCTCCCTGTACGGGCAGCGGCTGTGGCTGTGCCTCGCGGTCCTCGTCGTGATCACGGGCGTCAACCTGCGCGGGATCGTCGAGTCGGCGAAGGTGTTCATCGTGCCGACCGCCGTGTTCGTCGGCTCGGTCTTCGCCCTGATCGGCGCCGGCCTGCTGCGCTCGGCCCCTGTCAGCACGGTCACCGCCTCGGGCCACGCCTCGGTCCTCGCGGACAACGCGACGTCGGTCGGCGCGCTGCTCCTGCTGAAGGCGTTCGCGTCCGGCTGCGCCGCCCTCACCGGCGTCGAGGCCATCGCCAACGCGGTCCCCACCTTCCGTGTGCCGCGTGTGAAGCGGGCCCAGCGCGCGGAGGTCGCCCTGGGCGCGGTCCTCGGCGCGATGCTGATCGGCCTGTCCGTCCTGATCGGCCGCTTCCACCTCCAGCCCGTCGCCGGCGTCACCGTCCTCGCGCAGCTCGCGGACGCCTCCCTCGGCCACAACTGGGCCTTCTACGTCCTCCAGTTCACGACGATGATCCTGCTGGCCCTCTCCGCGAACACCTCCTTCGGCGGCCTGCCCGTCCTGCTGAAGCTCCTCGCCCGCGACAACTACGCCCCGCACGTCTTCGCCCTCAAGGCCGACCGGCAGGTCCACC
>DATCQX010000639.1:0-5974 GCA_036569285.1 Streptomyces sp. | reverse complement strand
CGGGAAGGCCACGCCCGAGGCGCTCGTCGAGTCGGCGCTGTGGGAGGCGTCGCTGTTCGAGGAGCACGACTTCCGGGACATCAAGATCTCCGTCAAGCACAACGACCCCGTCGTCATGATCGAGGCGTATCGGCAGCTCGCGGCGCAGTGCGAGTACCCGTTGCACCTCGGGGTGACGGAAGCCGGGCCCGCGTTCCAGGGGACCATCAAGTCCGCCGTCGCCTTCGGGGCGCTCCTCTCCCAGGGCATCGGGGACACCATCCGGGTCTCCCTGTCCGCCCCGCCCGTCGAGGAGGTCAAGGTCGGGAACCAGATCCTGGAGTCCCTCAACCTCAAGCAGCGGGGGCTGGAGATCGTGTCCTGCCCGTCCTGCGGGCGTGCTCAGGTGGACGTCTACAAGCTCGCGGAAGAGGTCACCGCCGGGCTCACCGGTATGGACGTTCCGCTGCGTGTCGCCGTCATGGGGTGCGTCGTGAACGGGCCCGGCGAAGCCCGCGAGGCGGACCTGGGGGTCGCCTCCGGCAACGGCAAGGGGCAGATCTTCGTCAAGGGCGAAGTCATCAAGACCGTTCCTGAATCCAAGATCGTGGAAACCTTGATCGACGAAGCCATGAAGCTCGCCGAGCAGATGCAGGCTGAGGGCGTCGCCTCCGGCGAACC
Organism: Streptomyces sp.; assembly: GCA_036569285.1. Taxonomy (GTDB): domain Bacteria; phylum Actinomycetota; class Actinomycetes; order Streptomycetales; family Streptomycetaceae; genus Streptomyces. The sequence goes on along the minus strand of DATCQX010000639.1, from coordinate 5,314 downwards.
CACCATCGCCGTCGCCGGCTGACTTTCCTCGCCCCCGCCGCCCCTACCCATCCCATCCCCCAGGGGCTCCGCCCCTTCGACCCCGGGGGAGGGTGGGTCCGGTGCGTGATCGAGTGCGGCGCCGTCGTGGCTGGTCGCGCAGTTCCCCGCGCCCCTGAAAGACGGGGTGGCTGTCGGGGGAGAGTCTGCGGGTTCGTTGTGGCTGGTCGCCTTACATCGGTGTAGGCCTGTGCTTCTGAACCTGCCCTCCTTCGTTGTCCTGCCCCGCGCCGCAGGCGAGCCATGTCCAGAGCAGCGGACCGGTACTGTCCCCACGACCGTCACCCCAGTCTTTTAGGGGCGCGGGGAACTGCGCGATCAGCCACCATGCACCCGCAGCCGCCGAACCGACCCACACCACCCACCCCATGAGGCGCACTGGCCGGCGTGGAGAGGCGCGGGTCAGCTTCCGCAGGTACAGTGCGGGGGATCCTGCGCACCCCACCGTGAGGCCCGCCCGTGCTGACCCACACCACCTCCCGGGTCCTCGAACCGAGCGACCTGGACGCAGCTCTCGCCGTCCTGGGCAGGGAGCCGGTCGCGAACGCGTTCGTGACGTCGCGGGTGCAAGTCGCCGGGCTGGATCCGTGGCGGCTGGGCGGGGAGATGTGGGGCTGGTACGAGGCGGGGATGCTGACGTCCCTCTGCTACGCCGGCGCCAACCTCGTCCCCATCTGCGCCACCCCCCGAGCCGTACGCGCCTTCGCGGACCGCGCGAGAAGGGCCGGCCGGCGCTGCTCGTCCATCGTGGGCCCGGCGGAGCCCACCGCCGAGCTGTGGCGGCTGCTGGAACCGCACTGGGGCCCGGCGAGGGACGTCAGACCGCGGCAGCCCCTGATGGTCACGGACCGCATGCCGACGGACATCGCCCCCGACCCGTACGTCCGCCGCATCCGCAAGGACGAGATGGAAACGATCCTGCCGGCCTGCGTGGCGATGTTCACGGAGGAAGTCGGGGTCTCCCCGCTCGCGGGCGACGGCGGCCTCCTCTACCAGGCCAGGGTCGCCGAACTCGTCGGCACGGGCCGCTCCTTCGCCCGCCTCGACGACCGCGGCCGGGTCGTCTTCAAGGCGGAGATCGGCGCGGCGACGAGGGAGGCCTGCCAGATCCAGGGCGTGTGGGTGGCCCCGGAGTACCGGGGGAGGGGGCTCGCGGCCCCCGGCATGGCCGCCGTCCTGCGCTACGCCCTCGCGGACGTCGCCCCCGTCGTCAGCCTCTACGTGAACGACTTCAACACGCCCGCGAGACGGACGTACCGCAGGGTCGGCTTCCAAGAGGTCGGCGCGTTCATGAGCGTCCTCTTCTGAGTCGGGGCCGATCTCGTCCGAACCCACGCGCCACACCCCTGTAGGCTCCGGGCATGGACCTGGTCATCGGCCCTTTGGACCTCTCGGCGCGCGTGGACGACGCGCTGTCGGTCCAGGCGATCGCGTTCGGCCTGGCCCCCGACGAAGTGGCCGTCAGACGGCAGATCGTCCTGCGCCACATGACGAACCCGGGCGCCCGCGCCCTCGGCGTCACCACGGCCGAAGACCGCCTCGTGGGTTTCGTGTACGGCATGCCGAACGACCGTGCGCAGTGGTGGTCCACCGTCGTCGAGCCCTACCTCAGGGCGCTCGGCAACACCCACTGGCTGGACGACTCCTTCGTCATCACCGAACTCCACGTCCACCCGGCGTACCAGAACCGCGGCGCGGGCCGCGCCCTCATCACGGCGATCACGGACGACGTCCCACAGCCCCGCTCGATCCTCTCCGCGATCGACATCGACAGCCCCGCCAGGGCCCTGTACCGCTCGCTCGGCTACCAGGACCTGGCCCGCAGAGTCCTCTTCCCGAGCGCTCCGCGCCCGTACGCCGTGATGGGCGCACCCCTGCCGCTGCGCCGGGGGCGCACGGATTTCCGACCACCCAGGGCCGACGGTTAATCTCCTAGCCATCACCTTTATCCGGCAGGAGTACGAGAACCATGGCGAACGCACCGGTCCAGCGCATGTCCCAGCTGATGGCGAAAACACTGCGCGACGACCCGGCCGACGCCGAGGTCCTCAGCCACAAGCTCCTCGTCCGTGCGGGCTACGTCCGCCGCACCGCAGCCGGCATCTGGTCCTGGCTGCCGCTCGGCAAGAAGGTCCTGTCGAACGTCGAGCGGATCGTCCGCGAGGAGATGGACGCCATCGGCGCCCAGGAAGTCCTGCTCCCCGCCCTGCTGCCCCGGGAACCCTACGAGGCGACCGGCCGTTGGGACGAGTACGGGGCGGAGCTGTTCCGCCTCCAGGACCGCAAGGGGGGTGACTACCTGCTCGGCCCGACGCACGAGGAGATCTTCACCCTGCTGGTGAAGGACCAGGCGTCGTCCTACAAGGACCTCCCCGTCATCCTCTACCAGATCCAGCACAAGTACCGTGACGAAGCCCGCCCCCGGGCCGGCATCCTGCGGGGCCGCGAGTTCCTGATGAAGGACTCCTACTCCTTCGACACGGAGGACGAGGGCCTCGCGAAGTCCTACGCCCTGCACCGCGAGGCGTACCAGAAGGTGTTCGAGCGCCTCGGCCTCGACTACCGCATCTGCGCGGCCACCGCCGGCGCGATGGGCGGCTCCAAGTCCGAGGAGTTCCTCGCGCCCGCCGAGGCCGGCGAGGACACCTTCGCGGACTGCCCGAACTGCGACTTCGCGGCGAACACGGAAGCCGTCAGCTTCCCCCTCGTCGCCCAGGAGGCCACGGCCCCCGCGCTGGAGGACATCCCCACCCCCGAGACCCCGACGATCGAGACGCTGGCCGCCGCCCTCGGCGTCCCCGCCTCCGCGACGCTGAAGAACCTGCTGGTCAAGGTGGACGGCGAGATCGTCGCCGTCGGCGTCCCCGGGGACCGCGAGGTCGACCTCGGCAAGGTCGAGGCGCACTTCGCGCCCGCCGCCGTCGAGCTGGTCACCGCCGAGGACTTCACCGGCCGTCCCGACCTCGTCCGCGGCTACATCGGTCCCCAGGGCCGCCAGGAGAAGCTCAAGTACATCGCCGACCCGCGCGTCGCCCCCGGCACCGCGTGGATCACCGGCGCCAACAAGGACCAGACGCACGCGAAGAACGTCGTCGCCGGCCGTGACTTCGAGGTGGACGAGTACGTCGACGTCGTCGTCGTCCAGGAAGGCGACCCCTGCCCCGCCTGCGGCACCGGCCTCAAGCTGGACCGCGCCATCGAGATCGGCCACATCTTCCAGCTCGGCCGCAAGTACGCCGACGCCCTCAAGCTCGACGTCCTCGGCCAGCACGGCAAGCCCGTCCGCGTCACCATGGGCTCCTACGGCATCGGCGTCTCCCGCGCCGTCGCCGCGCTCGCGGAGCAGACCGCCGACGACAAGGGGCTGTGCTGGCCCGCCGAGGTCGCCCCGGCCGACGTCCACGTCGTCGCCGCCGGCAAGGCCCTCCAGACCGAACTCGCCCTCGACGTCTCGGAGAAGCTCCGCGAGGCCGGCCTGCGCGTCCTCGTCGACGACCGCGCGGGCGTCTCTCCCGGCGTCAAGTTCACCGACTCCGAACTGATCGGCGTCCCCAAGATCCTCGTCGCCGGCCGCCGCGCCGCCGAAGGCGTCCTGGAGCTGAAGGACCGCAAGACCGGTGAGCGCGAGGAGCTGACGGTCGACGAGGCGATCGCCCGCCTGACCGCCTGAGAGACGGCGCGCCGAGGCCGTTCCCCGAACGTGGCGAGGGGGACGGCCGAGGCTGTCGGAGGGGGAGGAGCGGACGGCGGCGTCACAGCCAGTCGGCGAACTCCAGCAGCAGCTCGGCGTCCCTGGGGCGTCCCACCCGCAGCGCCCGCACCCCTGACTCCACCGCGCGGAACAGCACCCACCCGCGCAGCCTCTCCTGATCCACGTCCAACGCCTCCGCGAGCTTCTTGACGCGACGCCGGGCGACGGCCGCTCCGGACGGCGACCCCACCAGGTCCTCCACCCGGTCCCGGACCAGCCGCGCCAGATCGAACGCGCACTCACCCACCACGGGATCCGGCCCCACGGCCAGCCACGGCGACCGCTCACCCGCGAGCACCTTGCTCTGCCGGAACGTCCCGTGCAGCAACCGCGTCTCGGGAGCCGACACGACCAGCTCCGCGCGCACGCCGAGCGCCGCGTCCACCAGCGCGGCGACGGCGGAATCCCCGTCCAGCGCGGCCCGCATGGCCTCGGCCTGCCGCCCGGTCCGCTCGACGACGCTCTCGAACACCCCCGCGCTGTCGGCGGGCGGCTCCACCCACAGCCGCCGAAGCGCCCCTGCGGCCTCCAGCGTCGCCTTCGCCTCCGGCAAGGTCCGCACGGAGACGTCCGGCCGTAGCCGCTCCAGCAGCAACGCCCCGTCGCCGCCGCCGAGCGCCTGGACGGCGCCGAGTCCGCCCCAGTGCGTCAGCGCGGCCAGCTCAGCGGTCGGGCGGAACCGGTCGGGGGCGATCTTCAGCACGGCGGGGCTCCCGTCCGCCCGCCTGACAAGGACGACGAGGCTGCTGCGCCCGCCGGGTACCTGTACGCGCTCGACACTCACCCCCCACGTGTCAACAGCCCGCTCGACAACCCCGGGCACCCCCTCCAGCCAGGCGTCAGCCCCCGGCAAGCTCTCCGAAAGCGCCCGGACCAACCGCTGAGGCGGCTCGATATGCGGCATGCGTGAGGTGTTCCCTTCCCGTCCCTGACCAACCAACCCAGCCCCACCCGTCACTCCGGCGGCGCCGAGACTCCTTCCACCACGACCTTTCCCGATGCCGGGTAAGCGCCCACCGACTCGGGTGGTTGCCGGTGCGTGGGCGACTGCGGGCCCGTCGTGGCTGGTCGCGCAGTTCCCCGCGCCCCTGAAAGGCGGCTGCGCCGCCATGTTCGTGTACCTGTAGCTGGTCCGTCGAGCCACGCCTACTAGCTCGGGTGGTTTGGGTGCGGGTGCGACTGCGGGTGCGTTGTGGCTGGTCGCGCAGTTCCCCGCGCCCCTAGATGGCGGCTGCGCCGCCATACCCGGGCACCCACTCCACCAACGCCGGTCAAGCCCCCAACCCACCCACGCACCGACTCCACCAACGCGGGTTACGTCCCAACCTACCCAGGCACCGTCTCCACCCTCGCCGGGTGCGTGCCCACCCACCTCGCACCGTTTCCGGCCACCGGCCGCGAAGGAGCCGAAGGGGCGCGTCGGTGTCGAGGGCGCGAGCGCGCGGAGGCCCGAAGGGCTGAGCACGATCGTGCCCTCGACACCGACTTAGGCGCCCCGTAGGCGAGAGAGCCAATGTCACGCGC
>DATCQX010000638.1:0-5532 GCA_036569285.1 Streptomyces sp. | reverse complement strand
CCGGGCAACATCCGCCGCACGGCGTCCACGAACGCCCCCTTGGACACCGACCGCCGGATCTCCCCCACCCCGTACCGCCAGTGCCGCCGCCCCATCCGCCAGGCGCCGGGCCAGGCCAGGGTGCCGGCGAGTTCGGACCCCCGGACGACCCCCCACCCGTACCCCTCCCGGGCCAGCGCGGGAACGGCGTTGGGGCCGACGTGGACGCCTCCGTCGATGCCCCGCGTCAAGTGCACCCCGAGGAAGGGGAACGCGGGATCGGGGACGGGATACACCAGCCCGCGCACGAGAGAGGGCCGGGTCAGTTCGTAGTACTCCCCCCGGAACGGCACGATCCGCTCCGCCGGTTCGTCCCCCGTCAGCCGGGCGACCGCGTCGCAGTACAACCCGGCGCAGTTGACGAGCACGCGCCCGCGCACGACGTCCCCGCGAGCCGTCTGGACGGCGACCCCGAGATCCGCTCGCCGGTCCACGCGGACGACCTCCGCCCCGTACCGGATCTCCGCCCCGGACTCCTCCGCGAGGACGCGCGCGACGGCGCCGTAGTCACAGATGCCGGTGGTCCCCACGTGGATCGCGGCGAGCCCTCACACCTCGGGCTCGTACTCCTGGATCTGCGCGCCCCCCAGCTCACGGACGGAGATCCCGTTCTCCCGCCCGCGCTGGACGAGGGCGTGCAGCCGGGGCAGTTCCGCGCGGTCGGTGGCGACGATCAGCTTGCCGGTGACCTCGTGCGGCACGCCGTACTCGGCGCAGAACTTGACCATCTCGGCGCCCCCGCCGACGGCGTACCGCGCCTTGAGGGACCCGGGCCGGTAGTAGATCCCGCTGTGGATCACCCCGCTGTTGCGCCCGGTCTGGTGCTGGGCGGGCCCGGCCTCCTTCTCCAGCACGACGATCCGCGTCCCGGGGGCGGCCCGCCCGACGGCGTACGCGGTGGCGAGCCCGACGATCCCCCCACCGACGACGAGCACGTCACAGTCGTACGCAACACCACGGCCCACGAGCACCACCTCCACCTTCGATAGTGCACTGCGCCACTGACAACGGCTTCAAACGTCGATTTCGGTGAAGCCGCCCCGAGACACCCAGGCTGCCCCGCCTACGCCGGCGTCATCAGCAACGGCCGCGCCCGCTCCCGGAGTTCCACCACCCGAGGCTCGTCCCCGTACGGCTCCAGCCGGTGCAGCAGATCCTTCACGTACTCCGTCGTCCGCGCGGAGGAGATCCGCCCGGCGACCTCCACGGCCCGCACCCCCTGCTCGCACGCGGCGTCCAGATTCCCGGACTCCAGCTCGGCGACGGCGGACACCACCAGCCGCAGCCCGTGGGAGCGCACGAACTCCTCGGTGGGCGACGACAGGGCCTGTTCGGTGAACCGGCGGACCTGGCGGGGCGCCTTCAGGTCCCGGTAGCACTCGGCGGCGTCGGCGGCGAACCGGTCGTAGGAGTAGAAGCCGAGCCAGGAGGGGTCGCTGTCGCCGTCCCGGGCCCGTTCCAGCCACCCCTCGGCGGCGCGCAACGCGGCACCGGCGGCGTGTGCGTCGCCCGCGCGGGCGTGCGCGCGCGCCTCCACGAGCCGGAAGAAGCTCATGGTGCGGGCGGTGGCGAGGCCGCGGTTGCGTTCGAGGGCGGCCTGCGCGAGGTCGACGCCCTCGTCACCGAAGCCTCTGTAGGTGGCCTGCAGCGACATGGAGGCGAGGACGTACCCGCCGAGGGGGACGTCCGCTGCCGCGCGCGCGAGGCGCAGGGCCTGGATGTAGTACCGCTGGGCGGCCTCCTGCTGACCGGTGTCGAAGGCCATCCACCCGGCGAGCCGGGTCAGTTCGGCGGTGGCGCCGAAGAGGGCGCGCCCCACCTCGTCGGAGTACGCCCCCAGCAGCAGGGGCGCGGCCTCCACGCGCAGACACTCGGGCACCATGGACGAACGCCAGTCGCCGCCGCCGTACTTGGAGTCCCAGCGGCGCGCGTCCTCCGCGGCCTCCCGCAGTTTCCGGACGTCGCTGTGGCCGACTCTGACCGGCGCCCCGGCCGCCTCGGACAGGGGCGACTCGCGTGCGACGGAGCTGTCGGCCGGGGTTATGAGCCAGCGGGAGGCGGGAGTCGCGTACGCCGAGACGGCGAACGACCCTGCCAGGGACTGCCAGATGCCGCCGGCGCCCGCGCGCCTGCCCGCGAGATCGAGCCGGTACAGCTCGGTCGCGGAGCGGACGGCCTGCCCGACGTCCCGGGGGAAGGCGAGGCCCACTTCGGGCGCGGGGTCGGCGTCGGCGAGGCCGATCTCGTGCAGCGGGACGGGCCGTCCCAGCTTCTGGCCGATCGCGGCGGCGATGAGGTGCGGTGCTGCCCCCTGGGGGACCATGCCCTTCGACACCCAGCGCGCCACAGACGTCTTGTCGTAGCGCAGCGTCAACCCGCGTTGTGCGCCGAGGTCGTTGACGCGCCGCGCGAGACCCGCGTTGCTGATCCCCGCGAGGGCGAGAACGGCGCCGAGTTTCTCGTTCGGCCCGCGTTGCTCCCTGGACATTGCGCCACCCCTCGACACAGACGGCTGCCGCGCTGGCATAACCGCCCGGCATTCGTAAACCCAGCGTAGTTCGCCGCATCCCAAGCGTTAAGAGGCATTGTTCCGGTTGGCGGGATTGTTGCCCGTACGGAAGTACGGGCTCCGTAGCGGTCCGTCGCGATGTGCTCCCGCTGTGTGGCCGTGCGCCTGTGCGTGCGCTCTTCTCCGGCCATCGCGGGAGCGCTTCGATGGGCGGTGCGTGGGTCGGCCCGCTGGACTGGATACCAGTGGGCTGGGGGACACCGCCGCCTACATCCCCGCGGGCGGCGGAACGGTCCGGGGGGCGAACTCCGTCTCCCGGATCGCGCGCTCGCACAGGGTCGTGCGGGCCGTGTACGGAGCGTGTGCGCGGCTTTTCCGGAAAGTCGGGGCAACGGCCGCGCCGCGCTGTGGATTTGGCTGAAAAACGCCCCTCGGATCGTCGGGTGATCAAGGCCCCGACCATGGGAATCGAGGGCGCAGAGGGCGTTCAGGGGGAGCGTACCGGGGGCGCATTCGCGACCGGAGCGCGGGGGCGCACGCGGGCGCCTCCTTCGGCAACGGCACGCGCGCATGGGCGCGTTGAGGTGCCTTCCAGGCGTTCCGCCTCCCGTCACGGGCGCGTTCTTCGTGGCAGCATGGTGAATCGGTTCGTACGGTGCACCGGTTGTCCACAGCCTGTGGAGGCGTCGATGCGGTGGTTGGTGGGTTGGAGTTTGACCGCCTCCGGGTCCTCTCCCGGCTTCGGTGACCCCTTTGACGGGTACGACGGCGGCGGCGCCGTCGGCCTGGACGGCGAGGTCGTCCAGCCGATCGGCTCGCAGCTCCTGTGGGGCGACCCCGACCCCCTGTGGGCCGTCGGCGACTGGCGCCCCGACGAGATCCGCGTCATCCGCGTCGACGACCGCACGCGCATCGCCGTCCTCGGCCTGTGCGGCGCGTCCGACGACCAGCTGCGGATCGGCCTGCTGACGGCACGCGGCGGGGCCCTGCGGCACCTGACGGCCTGGCCCGGCAGCTACACGGCCGTCGTCCAGGTGGACCGGCGGATCACCGTCTGCGGCGATCTGGCGGGCGCGCGCCCGGTGTTCCACACGCCCTGGGCGGGCGGGACGGCGTACGCGACCGCCGCGCTGCCGCTGGCCGACCTCGTCGAGGCCAACCTCGACTTCGGGCACCTCGCCGCGCTCCTCGCCGCCCCCGACGTACCGGCCGCCCTCCTCGACTCGACGCCCTACGACGGCGTGCGGCGCGTTCCGCCGGGGCACGCGCTGGTGCTGCGCGCGGGCGCGCGCGAGGTCGTCAACTACGAACCCGTCGCCTCACTCGCCGTCGCCGCCGCGCCCGTCGACGCGGACAGCGCCGTCGAAGGAGTGCGGGACGCGCTCGTCGAGGCGGTGCGGACGAGACTGTCGGCGCCCCGGCACGTCCCCGACATGGACCCCGGGCCCGTCCCCGGCATGGGGCCCGCCGAACGGCGCGCCGCGCGCGGGATGCCGGTGCCCGGCATCGGAGCCGACCTCACCGGCGGACCGGCGTCCGGGACACTCGCGCTGCTCGCGGCGGGGCTGCCGGGGATGCCGGGGACGCTGCTCGGGCACGGCACCGGCGCGGGGGAGCGGCTGCTGGCCGTCACCTTCAACGACCTCACCTCCCGCCGTCAGCAAGAGGAGCTGGAGCGCGCCGGCGAGCTGGCCGCCAACCCCCGCTTCCACCACGTCGTCGTCACCGGCGACGCCGACATGCTCCCCTACGCCGCCCTGGACGGCCCTCTCACCGACGAACCCGGCCCCTCCCTCGTCCAGGCGCCCCGCCACCGCGCGCGCCTCGCCGCGGGCAGCGCGGACCACTTCACGGGGCACGGGGCCCGCCAGGCCCTCGACGCGAACCCCGCCCGCCTCGCGGATCTCCTCATGGACCGCAAACGCCGTCATCTCGTCCGGCCCGTCGCCGCGTTGACCAAGGCGGACGGCTCCGTCCTCGTCCCCGCGCGCGTGTACGGCGCCGCCCGCAGGCTCGCGCGCACGCCCTACGCCGCCGGCCTTGAATCCCTCGCGGACCGTCTGCTGTCCCGCCGCTTCGAGGACGTCCCCGGCGCTGTGGGCGCCTCTTTGGCCGGGCTCACCTGGGCTCCCGCCGGGCCCGCCGCCCGGTGGCTCACCGGGGAGGCCCTGGCTGAAGTATCGGTTCGCCTTCAGTCCTCGACATCCCGCGCGGGCGGCCCCGGACAGAGACCCGGCGACCACCGCGCCCGCGCCGCCCTCGCCCGCCACGCCTCCGACCTCCGGGTTCTGGAGCAGGCCACGGAGATCCGCTCCCAGCGGCTCCACGCGCCCTTCCTCGACAACCAAGTCGTCCGCGCGTGCCAGGCGTTGCCGGAGACACTTCGCGTTCAGCCGGGGGCTCGGGCCGCGATCTTGCGCCGGGTACTGACCGCTTCCGGCGTCGCCGATCTACCGCCCGGCTGGGGCACCCCGACGCCCGGGTCCGCGACGGCTACAGCCCGCGCGGGGTTGCGGGCCGCGACCGGGAGCGTGCTGTCACTGTTCGAGACGCCGTTGCTCGCCGAGGCGGGGCTCGTGGAGGCACGGGTGGTGCGGAAGGCGGTACGGGACGCGGCCGCGGGGGAGCCGTTGCCTCTCGCCGGGCTTGCTGATCTGGTTGCTCTGGAGCTGTGGCTGCGGAGGTTGTTGGCCCGGAGGGGGACGTGTTGGACGGGGACGCCGGCGCGGGCGCGGGCTGTGCCGGAGGGGATTGCTCCGCGGAGGGGGGCGTTGTCTTCGGGGGGGTGAGGGGTGGGGGCGCGTGGATATGGCGGCGCAGCCGCCTCTTAGGGGCGCGGGGCTGTATCCGATATGCGGCTACCGCCGCGTGGGCGCGACCAGCCACAACGGACCCGCAGTCGCCCACTCACCCAAACCACCCGAGCCAGTAGGCGCTCACCCGCCAGCGGCGTACTGCTCGCGTCTACGCGCCGCCCCTCACCC
>DATCQX010000637.1:0-6343 GCA_036569285.1 Streptomyces sp. | reverse complement strand
CCTCCGGTCCACCCCGCGACCGTCCGCACCGCCCTCCTCCTCGGTGTCTCCTTCGCCCTCCTCCTCGCCCTGGTCTGGGCCCAGTGGGCGCCGCTCATGGACGCCGACGGTGATATGTCACGCACCACACACCGCTGGGCCGTGGACTCCCCGTCGGTCACACAGGCGTGCCGGATCCTCACGGACTGGGTGTGGGATCCGCTGACGATGCGTCTGCTGCTCGGGGCGGTGGCCGTGGGTCTGGTGGTCCGGTGGCATGCATGGGGTACCGCGCTGTGGCTGGTGGTGACCTCGGCGGTGGGGACGCTGGTGCAACAGGGCCTGAAGAGCGCGGTGGGCCGGGACCGCCCGGTGTGGCCGGACCCCCTCGACTCCGCGCACTACGCGGCCTTCCCCTCGGGCCACGCCCTCACCGCGACGGTCGCCTTCGGCCTGCTGCTCTGGCTGCTGCACGTGCACGGCTGTTCCCGTGTCGTCTGGCGCGCGGCGGTCGCGGTGTCGGCGGTGTCCGTGGCCGGCGTCGGCCTGACCCGGATCTGGCTGGGCGTGCACTGGCCGACGGACGTCCTCGGCGGCTGGCTGCTGGGCGCGCTGATCGTCGTCGCCGCGATCGAGGCGCACAGCCGCCTCCTCTCCGCCGACCCGCGCCGCTGACCCGCACGGCCGAGGCCACCGCGCTCCCCCTGCCCACGCCCCTCGCCTCCCCCAGGTCACCCGCCCTGCGCCGCGCACGCCCCAGGTAAGGTCCACCGCATGACCGCAGTCCTGTTCGACTTCTCCGGAACCCTCTTCCGTATCGAGTCCACCGACTCCTGGCTCCGAGCCGTGGCCGCCGACGCCGGACTCTCTTTGTCCGAGGCCGAGTTGACCGAGTACGCGCGTGCCCTGGACGAGGTGGGCGCGCTGCCCGGCGGCAAGGGGGACGTGCGGGTGCCCAAGGAGCTGGCGCGGTTGTGGAGCGTGCGGGACGAGAGCGCGCAGGCGCACCGTGCGGCGTACACGGGGCTGTCCCGGCGGGTCCCGCTGCCCGATCCCGCTCTCCACGACGCGCTGTACGAGCGGCACATGACGCCGGCCGCGTGGGCGCCGTACCCGGACGCGGTCGAGGTGCTCGGCGCGTTGCGGGAGCGGGACGTGCGGGTGGGGGTGGTGAGCAACATCGGGTGGGATCTGCGTCCGGTGTTCCGCGCGCACGGTCTGGACCGGTTCGTGGACGCGTACGTCCTGTCGTTCGAACACGGCGTGCAGAAGCCGGAGTCGAAGCTGTTCTCGATCGCGTGCGAGGCTCTGGGGGCCGATCCGCGTGCGACGGTGATGGTCGGGGACGACCGGCGGGCGGACGGCGGGGCGGCGGCGCTGGGCTGCCGGGTGTACTTCGTGGACCATCTGCCGGTGGCGCAGCGGCCGGACGGGCTGCGGCCGTTGCTCCGGTTGGTGGGCTGAGCCGTCCGGGTGTCCTGGTTCGGGCGATCCCCCGCATCACCCGACCCAGGACCTCCGGCCGGCAACACCGCGTCGACTATAGTTGGCTGCCGACCAGTCAACGCAGGAGTTACAGGATGTCCCCGCGCAGCGCATCGGTCAATGAGGAATTGCGACGGCGTTCCCGGGAGCGGCTGCTGCGGGCGGCGCTGGAGCTGGTGGGCGAGCGCGGGTACGACGCGACGACGCTGGGGGACATCGCGGACCGTGCGGGGTCGGCGCGCGGGCTGGTGTCGTACTACTTCCCGGGCAAGCGTCAGCTCGTGCAGTCGGCCGTGCACCGGCTGATGCACCGGACGTTGCAGGAGGCGCTGGAGTGCGCGCCGTGCACGGAGGACGGCGGGGAGCGGATGGCGCGGGCCATCGACGCGGTGCTGGGGCTGGCCCGGGACCGTACCGTGCTGATGCGCCAGCACATGGCCGGGCTGCTGGACACGGAGGGGTTCGTGCAGTGTCCTGAGCAGCGTCGGCTGGCGGAGTTGCTGCGGGACACCGTCGTACGGCACGGCTCGCACGACGTGGACGCCGACTACCCGATGCTGCGCGCGCAGCTCATGGGCGCCGTCTACGGGATGGTGCTGCCGAACGTGCCGATATCGATGGAGAGGCTGCGCGCTGAGTTGTTCGCGCGGTACGGGCTGGAGTGGACGCAGGGGTTCCCGCCGGGCGCCGAGGCGCCCGGCGGGGTGCGTGACCTGGATCTGTCACGCTGTTTCGACACGGATCACGCGTCGAACGCGGATCACCAGCCGAAATAGTCCGGCTGTGTCTGGACGTTCAGCTTGTCCAGCCGGATCCACTTGGCCGGATCGGTGCGCCGGTCGTCGATCTTGAGGACGTCGAAGCCGTTGCTGATGTCGTTGGAGTAGATGTACCCGTTGTAGTAGTACGCGGACCACGAGCCGCCGCTGGTGAGCGTGGTGGCGCTGTCGGGGCCGCGTTCGAAGTAGGCGATCTCCCTGGGCCGGTCGGAGTCGGTGAACTCCCAGACGGAGACGCCGCCTTGGTACCAGGCCTGGACCATGATGTCGCGGCCGGGTACCGGGATCAGCGAGCCGTTGTGGGCGACGCAGTTCTCGGTGCTGGCCTGGTAGCGGGGGATCTTGTAGTAGCTGCGGAAGACGAGCTTGCGCTGGTCGCCCTTGCCGACGATGTCGTAGATGCCGTCGGCGCCGCGGTTCGGGCCGATCTCGGCGTTGCAGGTGGCCGCCCCGCCGCCGCCCAGCTCGTCGGTGAAGACGACCTTGTTGGCCTTCTGGTTGAAGGTCGCGGAGTGCCAGAACGCGAAGTTGACGTTGTCCTGGACCTGGTCGATGACCTTCGGGTGCTCCGGGTCCTTGATGGAGAACAGGATGCCGTCACCCATGCACGCGCCGGCCGCGAGGTCCAGCTCGGGCAGGGCGGTGATGTCGTGGCAGCCGGTGGTCTTGGAGACGCCGGGGTTGGTGGGCGAGCCGGGGTTGCCGCCGCCGTCGGGGCCCTCACCGGGGAACAGCACCGGGAAGCCGACGACGGCCGCCTTCTCGGGGGCGCCTCGGGGCACCTTGATGACGGAGATGCCGTCGTGCGGGGGCTGGCAGTCGGGGTAGGCGGCGTTCGGGGAGTACGAGGAGACGTAGATGTAGACGTTCCTGCGCTCGGGCACCAGGGTGTGGGTGTGCGAGCCGCAGGCGGTCTCCACGGCCGCCACGTACTTGGGGTTGCGCTTGTCGGTGATGTCGAAGATCTTCATGCCCTCCCAGGACGACTTCTCGGTCGCCGGCTGGGTGGTGCTGTTGCAACTGCTGTCGCTGCGCGAGGAGTCGGTGGACACGAACAGCAGGTTGCCGTCGACGGTGATGTCGTTCTGCGAGCCGGGGCAGAGCACCTGGGAGACGGTCCGGGGCTTCCTCGGGTTGCTGATGTCGAAGATACGGAAGCCGTCGTAGTTCCCCGCGAAGGCGTACTTGCCCTGGAACGCGAGGTCGGAGTTCTTGTCGAGCAGGACGTCCTTGGGGACGTTCGCCAGGTGCGTGATGTTGTCCGAGTGCACGATCTCGCCGACGCCGGGTATCTCGCCGGCGGCTATCGCCTCGGCGACGTCGGCACGGTCGCTCTGCGACACCGTCCGCTCCGCGGCGGGCGAGTCCCCGGGGTCGGGGGTCGCGAGGGCCGGGGCCGCGGTGAGCAGCGCGGCGAGCAGTCCGGTCACACCCGCGACGACTCCCAGACGTCTGCGCCGCGTTCGGGGGTCCTTTAACAGGTTCACTGTGTCCTCCCTCATCGCCGTCCCTCTCAGGACGGTTCACGGTCCCCCGAAGTATCGTCTTCGTCATGCCCATACCAACAGATGGCAACAAGATCGTCACATAACTTTTTGATCAGTGGGGCACGGATCCGTGCTAGGACGTTCACAGCCGTTCCAACTCGCCCTCAACTGGAGGTCGTTGTGCGCTTTCGCCGCGCGTCCGTGGTCACCGCCGCCCTGGTGGCGCTCGCCCTGACCGGCTGCGACTCGGGGTCGGACGACAAGCCCGAGGGCGCGCACGGTACGGGGCCTTCGGTGCTGGTGCCGGGGAAGCCGGGTGAGGCGAACCGGACGATGTCCGCCGAGGAGGCCGCCGAGCACCGCGCCCAGGACGACTCGCCCAACACGGCGGACGTGACGTACGCGCAGATGATGATCGTCCATCACGCCCAGGCGCTGGAGATGACCGAACTGGTGCCGGACCGCTCGCGGTCGGCGGCGGTGAAGGCGCTCGCGCAGCGGATCTCGGCCGCGCAGAAGCCGGAGATCGCGGTCATGCGGGACTGGCTGACGTCGTACAAGAAGCCCCAGAACCCGCAGGGCCACGCGGGTCACGAGGCGATGCCGGGCATGGCGACCGACGCCCAGCTCGCCCGGTTGCGGGCGGCGAAGGGCGCCGCGTTCGACCGGCTCTTCCTCACCCTGATGATCACCCACCACGAGGGGGCGATCACGATGGCGACGGACGTCAAGTCGCAGGGGAACAACATCCAGGCGGAGGAGATGGCGGACGACGTCGTCGCCCAGCAGACCAGCGAGATCGCCCGGATGCGCTCAATGCTGGGATGACCGGCGGGAGTTGACCGCCGGGAACAAGACGCCGGACGGCCGATGCGCGGCGCCCGGCGTCAACTGCCCCGCTCAGCGCTTGATGTGACGTGGCGTCAAGTACCCGGCGTCCCGGGCCTGTGCGATCAGCCGCAGGGAACGGCGCCTGCTGTGCCCGGTCGCGTCCATCACCGCGAGAACGGGGTCGACGCCCTCTTCCTGGGCGGCCCGGTACTCCTGGGCGACGAGCCAGCGCCCCTCGGTGCCGCGCGGCCAGGCGGGCCGGGCCCGGCGCGGGCCGGTGTGTTCGGGCTCCTCGGCCTCCTCCCCACCGCACACCTCGAACAGCGGGCCCTCGATCCAGTCGGCGAGGACGGTCAGGTCGATCAGGGACAGCGCGGGCTGGGCCCGGACGTCCTCGATGGAGACGGCCCCGTCCGACAGGACCGCGAGGACCTCGACCCACGCCCGGTCCGGGAAGGCCAGCCGGACGGTGTACCAGGCGGTCGCGCCGGCGCTCTCCCGCACTTCCCACGCGGGCCACACGGACACCTCGGCGTCCTCGGCGGGGCGATCAGAAAGATTAAGAAAAGATGCTTCTAGCACACACGCAACGTAACCGCATCATCACTTTCCATACGAAAAGACACGCACACCGGTTCCCCCCGACACCCTGTCAGCGCAGCCCGCCGGGCGTCACGCCGCAGGGATACACAGCGGCAACACCCCGGACATCAACATTCTGTTCAACCGTTTTACGGTCACGTGCTGTCGCTTTCCGTCCCCTTCCGCCCAGGAGCGCACATGACCGTCCATCCCGTCGACGAGGTGCCGCCGATACGCCACCTCGCCGCCTTCGGCCTCCAGCACGTGCTCGCGATGTACGCGGGCGCGGTGGCCGTCCCGCTGATCGTCGGCGGGGCGATGAAGCTGTCGGCGGCCGACCTGTCGTACCTGATCACCGCCGATCTGCTGGTGTGCGGGATCGCGACGCTCATCCAGTGCGTGGGCTTCCGCTGGTTCGGGGTGCGGCTGCCGGTCATGCAGGGCTGCACGTTCGCGGCGGTGTCGCCGATGGTGCTGATCGGGACGACGGGCGGCGGACTGCCCGCGATCTACGGGTCGGTGATCGTGGCGGGGCTCGCGATCATGCTGCTGGCACCGGTGTTCGGGAGGCTGCTGCGGTTCTTCCCGCCGCTGGTCACCGGGACGGTGATCCTCGTCATCGGCCTGTCGCTGCTGCCGGTCGCGGGCAACTGGGCGGCGGGCGGGGTGGGTTCGGCGGACTTCGGGGCGCCGAAGAACATCGGGCTCGCCGCGTTCGTCCTCGCCGTCGTCCTGGCCGTGCAGCGGTTCGCGCCGCCGTTCCTGTCGCGGATCGCGGTGCTCGTCGGGATCGTCGTGGGCCTCGCGGTCGCGATCCCCTTCGGGTTCACGGACTTCGGCGGGGTCGGGGACGCCGACTGGGTGGGGATCAGCACGCCGTTCCACTTCGGGGCGCCCGTGTTCGAGGCGTCGGCGATCATCTCGATGCTGGTCGTGGCGCTGGTGACGATGACCGAGACGACCGGTGACCTGATAGCGGTCGGCGAGCTCACCGGCCGTGAGGTGAAGGCGGGTCCGCTCGCGGACGGGCTGCGCGCGGACGGCCTGTCGACCGTGCTCGGCGGGGTGTTCAACACGTTCCCGTACACGGCGTACGCGCAGAACGTGGGGCTCGTCGGGATGACGCGGGTGCGCAGCCGGTGGGTCGTCGCGGCGGCGGGCGGCATCCTCGTCGTCCTCGGGCTGCTGCCGAAGCTCGGC
>DATCQX010000636.1:0-9916 GCA_036569285.1 Streptomyces sp. | reverse complement strand
GCTCTGTGGTGGCCGTATCACATCGAGCCCCAAGTCTCCGCGCGCGCCTGGGCGTTGGAGTCGCTCGCCGTGTACCGGGAGTTGGCGGCGCGCGGGGAGGGCGGGGTGCGGATGGCCGCGGGGGTGCTCGGGGAGACGTCCCTGGCGGAGGTGGAGTGGCTGGCCGGGGAGGTGCCGGGGCTGCGGGAGTCCGCGCCGGACGAGTATCCGGTGGGGGTGGGGCTCTGGGCGCGGCTGCCGTTGGTCGACATGGCGGCGTATCTGCCGTGGCTGCGGGGGCGGTTGGAGCGGGCGGGCGGGACGGTCGAGGCGCGTACGGTTTCCGCGCTCGCGGAGGCGGACGCGCCTGTGGTGGTGAACTGCGCCGGTCTGGGTGCGCGGGAGCTGGCCGGGGATCTCGAAGTGCGGCCCGTCCGGGGTCAGTTGGTGGTCGTCGAGAACCCCGGCGTCGAGCACTGGGTGGTGTCCGACGGCTCGGACGGTTCCCTCACCTACATGTTTCCCCAGCCCGGCCGGCTTCTCCTGGGCGGCACGGCCGAGGAGGACGCCTGGTCCCTCACACCGGACCCGGCGGTCGCGGAGGCGATCGT
Organism: Streptomyces sp.; assembly: GCA_036569285.1. Classification (GTDB taxonomy): domain Bacteria; phylum Actinomycetota; class Actinomycetes; order Streptomycetales; family Streptomycetaceae; genus Streptomyces. The sequence goes on along the minus strand of DATCQX010000636.1, from coordinate 9,326 downwards.
CCGCAGGTGCGCGGTGCTGCGGCCCGAGGTCGCAGGGGCTCGCGTCCTAGGGCATCGGGTGGGGCTGCGACCGGCACGGCGGACGGTGCGGCTGGAACGGGAGGAGTCTGGGGACGGGCGGGTGGTGGTGCATCACTACGGGCACGGGGGTGCGGGGGTGACGGTCGCGTGGGGGTGCGCTCGGGAGGCCGCGGGGCTGGTGGAGGGGGTGTGAGCGGGGACGGCGCCGCAGGTGGATCCTGCGGCGCCGTCCGAGGCGGGGGTGTCGTACGCGGGGGCAGGCGCAGTCGGTCGGAGCCGTGCGCGGTGGCGACGGCCGTCAGCCGAAGTTGTACGCGGTGGCGATGCCCCACCTCCGGTCGGGACCGCCCCCGTCGGCAGGAGCGACCCCGTCCTTGGACGGTCACCGCCTCCTCGCCTCGCCGCCTCTCGGAGCCGTGCACGGCGGCGACGGCCATCGGTCGGAGCGCTGCCCCGCCGACAGTCACCGCCTCCTCGCCCCGCCGACGATCACTGCCGCTCAGCCCTGCCGACGCTCACACCCCCGCTCCTCCATCCGTCACGGCACGCGCCGTGCCTCCGGGACCGAGCCCACGCCCACCAGCGGAGCGATCCTCTGCGGCGTGACGGCCGTCGTGCCCGAGGTGGCGCGGGCGAAGGCCGGGGCGCCGCCGACGAGGGGGACGTTCGCCGAGGTGCGGGCGAGGTCGAGGGTGAGGGTGGGGGTGTCGGCCGGGGGTTCGATGAGGTTCTTGTCGGTGCCGGCGACGATCAGGGCGAGGCGGTGCCCCTTGGGGATCACGTGGTCGGTCGCGCCGAGGGCGATCGTGAGGGTGTACCGCTTGCCCGGGGTGAGCGGGACGCCGTGGAGGGGGTTCGCGGAGGTGCCGAGGTCGGCCCAGCCCCGGCTGACGACGTTGTAGTCCACGGCCTTCGTCTGCGCGGCCGTCACCTTGAAGCAGGCGCTGTCGCCGGCCGTGCTCGCGCCCCAGCAGGTGCGGTCCGTGAGCGTCTTGATGCCCTCGCCGGACGCCGCGTAGTCGCGGATGGTGTCGGGGCCGAGGTCGACGAGGACGGCGGAGAGGTGGGCCGTCCGGGTCGTGGGCGTCGCGGTGACGGTGACCGTCGGGGAGCCGGCGATGCGCAGCGCGCGGGTGAGGGGGCCGGTGACGAAGCCGGCCTTCCCCGGGGTCGCGGTGTCGATCTTCGCGGACCAGTCGGTCTCGTCCAGCGCGGGGTTGTCGGTGAACGTCGCCGTGCCGGTGCCCTTGCGCAGGCCGAGGGCGCCGACGCCGGGGTGGGGGCCGGTCGCGGGGCGCAGGGTGGTGGCCTGTGTGCCGGACGGGGGCCAGGCGCGGGAGGTCTCCCACTGGTCGGGGTGGCGTTCGACGTCGGCCATGGGCTCGCGGTCGATGCCGTTGTCGTAGCCGAGGAGTTCGTGGTCGAACCAGCGGTGCAGGGTGTCGACCCAGGCCGCGCGGCGGAAGTCGAAGGGGTCGACGTGGCCGGTCTGGGAGAGCCAGATCTTGCGCTTCACGCCGTGTTTCGCGAGGGCGTTCCACCACTGGCCGAGGTGTTTCGTGCGGACGTTGAGGTCCTGCATGCCGTGGACGGCGAAGACGCTGGCCTTCACCTTGCCGGCGTCCTTGACGTAGTCCCGGCCGGTCCACAGGGGCGTCCAGTCGCCGGTGCGGGGGGCGCCGTTCTTGAGCCGCTGCTGCACGGCGGCGCACTTGGCGCGGGCGTCCGGGCTGTCGACGTAGTCGGCGAGTTCGTCGGGGCCGCCGTCGTAGAGGGGGGCGCCCTGCTGGAAGTAGTAGTCGTACCAGGAGGAGATCGCGCTGATCGGGACGATCGTCTTGAGGCCCTTGACGCCGGTCGCCGCGACGCCGTTGGCGATCGTGCCGTCCCAGCTCTTGCCGATCATGCCGGTGCGGCCGTTCGTCCAGTCGGCCTTCGCGGGGGTGGTGCCGGTGCGGGTCGTGTACGCCTTGGCGCGGCCGTTGAGCCAGTCGACGACGGCCTTCGCCGAGCCGACGTCCGAGGGGCCGCCGATGTCGACGCAGCCGTCGGAGCGGTTGGTGCCGGCGAGGTCGACGCCGACGAACGCGTAGCCGCGCGGCACGAAGTAGTTGTCGTAGAACAGCGGCATCTGGACGACGTTGCCGTTCGCGTCGTACGTCTTCAGCTGGCTCTCGTTGCCCCGGCCGCAGCACGAGTAGTAGGGACTCGCGTCCATGATCACCGGGACCTTGCGGCCCTGCTGGGCGAGTTCCCTCGGGCGGACGATGTCGACGGCGACCCGGTCCTTCTTGCCGTCGCCGTCGCCGTCGAGGCCCGTGTCGACCCACACGGACTGGCGTATCGCCCGGTCGTAGGAGTAGATCGGAAGGCTCTCCCGGTTGCCCGCCTGCGCCGCGGTGGGGGTGAGGAGCGAGGCCGCCAGCAGGGTGAGCGTGGCAGCCGCGAGGGGTCTCCAGGTCATGGAGCGCTTGCGTAGAGACATGCGCCGGACGCTACCTTGGCCAACTCGTGTGCAGAAGGGGACACTTGTAAAGGGATCAACAAGCCTCCCGAACCGGCCCATCACTCCTCCCCGTGGTCGTACACGGTCACCGCGACGCCCTTGCCCGCCAGCCGCTCCGCTATCAGCGGCTCCACGCGGGACCATGTGCCTCCCGCCAGCCCGCACCCGATGCGCGGCATGTGGACCGAGGCTCCCAGCTCCCGCGCCGAGGGCTCCAGGCGTTCCAGGGCCGCGTCGATCGCCTCGTAACGGACCGGGGCCCCCTTGCTTCCCGTCCGTGTCCCCCGTTGGCCGATCATGTTCGCGACCCAGATGTACCGCTCCACCTGGACCAGTTGCACCGCGCCCAGGGCGAAGTCGTTCTTCGCGCGGCCTCGGTGCCAGGCCCTGTACGCCGCCTCCGGCTGTGGCCAGCGGCGGGAGAGGGCCAGGACGAAGCCCTTGCCCCAGCCGCCGCTGTCGTTGCAGACGTGGGCGATCACCTTGACGCCCTTCACCGACGGTGTGGTGGCGTCACCCCTCGTGTACGTGATCTCCGACATGCCACAACCGTAGAGGGCGCCACTGACAATCGGCCCTGACCTGCTACTTCGTCAGGTCGGCCAACTCTTTGCCGTGGGTGCGGCGCAGGGCGTACCAGCCGCCGGTCAGGGCGAGGGCGATGACGGGGATCAGGAGGATCGTCTTGCGGCCGACCTCGGCGTCGTTCCCCATCATGCCGAGGCAGACGAGGAGGAAGGCGATGGTGGCGATCTCGGTGACCGGGCTGCCGGGGAGGCGGAAGTGGGGGCGCTCGACGAGGCCCGCGCGGGCGCGGCGGACGAAGACGAGGTGGCAGATCATGATGATCACCCAGGTGCTGATGATCCCGAGGGAGGCGATGTTGAGGACGATCTCGAACGCCTGGCTGGGGACGAGGAAGTTGAGGCCGACGCCGAGGACGCAGACGGCGCAGGTCAGCAGGATGCCGCCGTAGGGGACCTGGCTGCGGTTCATGCGGGCGGTGAACTTCGGCGCGGAGCCGGCCATCGCCATGGAGCGCAGGATGCGGCCGGTGGAGTAGAGACCGGAGTTCAGGGACGACATGGCGGCTGTGAGGACGACCAGGTTCATGACGTCGCCCGCGCCGGAGACGCCGATCTTGGAGAGGACCGTCACGAAGGGGCTCTCGTCCGCCGAGTAGACCGAGCCCGGCAGGAGGAGTGCGAGGAGGACGACCGAGCCGACGTAGAAGAGGCCCACGCGCCACATGATCGAGTTCACCGCGCGCGGGACGACCTTCTCCGGCTCGGCGGTCTCCCCCGCCGCGACACCGACGAGTTCGAGGGCGGCGTACGCGAAGATGACGCCCTGCATGACGAGGACGACGGGCATGAGGCCGTGCGGGAAGATCCCGCCGTTGTCCGTGACGACGTGCGGTCCGGGGGTCTCGCCGCCCACCTTGTGCTGCGTGGCCAGCAGGAACACGCCGACGAACATGAACGCGACGAGGGTGGCGACCTTGACGATCGCGAACCAGAACTCCATCTCCCCGAAGATCTTCACGGAGATGAGGTTGATCGCGAGGACGGCCGCGAGGGCGATCAGGGCGAGCACCCACTGGGGGATGCTCGTGAACGCGCTCCAGTAGTGCGTGTAGAGGGCGATCGCGGTGATGTCGGCGATCCCGGTGGTGGACCAGTTGAGGAAGTACATCCAGCCGGCGACGTACGCGCCCTTCTCTCCGAGGAACTCCCGCGCATACGACACGAAGGACCCGGAGGAGGGCCGGTACAGGACCAGCTCGCCGAGCGCGCGGACGACGAAGAAGGCGAAGACGCCGCAGACCAGGTAGGCCAGCGCGAGCGCCGGACCGGCGTTGTGCAGGCGCCCTCCCGCGCCCAGGAAGAGGCCGGTGCCGATGGCGCCGCCGATCGCGATCATGTTGACGTGGCGGTGCTTGAGGCCCTTGCTGTACCCGGCGTCGCCCGCGTCCGCGTGGGTCTGCGCGGGGGCGTCGGCCGGGGCCGTCTGCACGGCGTCCTTACTCACGGTGGTTCCACTCTCTGGTGCGCCCTCGCGGGTACCGCGCGGGTGTCCGGACGTGCGTCGGCCCGTGCCCTCGGTACAAAGGCACAGGCCAGCGGACCACCTTCCCCGATCACGGACGGTTACGCGGTGACCTACGCCACAAAGCGGAACTTGTCACAGAAATAAGGTGTCGGGGGGATGAAGAGGACGTCACCGGTCGGTGAAGGTCTCCCCCTTCTCCGCCTTCTCGACGAGCAGCGCGGGCGGGGTGAAGCGGTCTCCGTAGGCGGCGGCGAGTTCCCGCGCGCGGGCGACGAAGCCGGGGACGCCGCCGTCGTAGCCGTTGATGTACTGGAGGACGCCGCCGGTCCAGCCGGGGAAGCCGATGCCGAAGAGGGAGCCGATGTTGGCGTCGGCGACGGACGTGAGGACGCCCTCCTCGACGAGGCGGACGGTGTCGAGGGCCTCCGCGAACAGCATGCGTTCCTGCATGTCCCGGAAGGGGATCCCGGCGCCCGCGCGCGTGAAGTGCTCGCGCAGACCCGGCCACAGGGACGTGCGCCGTCCGGTCTCGTCGTAGTCGTAGAACCCGGCGCCGCCGCTGCGGCCCTCGCGGCCGAACTCGTCGACCATGCGGTCGACGACGGCCTCGGCGGGGTGCGCGGTCCAGGTGCCGCCCGCCTCCTCGACGGCCCGCTTCGACTCCGCGCGGATCTTGCGCGGCAGGGTGAGGGTCAGCTCGTCCATCAGGGAGAGCACCTTCGCCGGGTAGCCCGCCTGCGCGGCGGCCTGCTCGACCGACGCGGGCTCGATGCCCTCACCGACCATCGCCACGCCCTCGTTGAGGAACTGGCCGATCACCCGTGAGGTGAAGAAGCCGCGCGAGTCGCCGACGACGATCGGGGTCTTGCGGATCTGCCGGACCAGGTCGAAGGCGCGCGCGAGCGCCTCCTCGCCGGTCCGCTCGCCCTTGATGATCTCGACGAGGGGCATCTTGTCGACCGGCGAGAAGAAGTGCAGCCCGATGAAGTCGCCCTGCCGCTCGACGCCCTCGGCGAGGGCGGTGATGGGCAGCGTCGAGGTGTTGGAGCACAGGAGAGCGTCGGGGGCGACGACGTGCTGGATCTCCTGGAACACCTTGTGCTTGAGGGAGGCGTCCTCGAAGACGGCCTCGATGACCGCGTCACAGCCCGCGAGGTCGGCGGGGTCGGCCGTCGGGGTGATGCGGGCGAGCAGCGCGTCGGCCTTCTCCCGGGGCATCCGCCCCTTGGCGACGGCCTTCGCGCACAGCTTCTCGGAGTACGCCTTGCCCTTGGCGGCGGCCTCGGGGGTGACGTCCTTGAGGACGACGTCGATCCCGGCGCGCGCGCACGCGTAGGCGATGCCCGCGCCCATCATCCCGGCGCCGAGGACGGCGGCCCGGCGGACCTGGCGGGGCTCGATCCCCTGGGGGCGGCTGGCGCCGGAGTTGACGGCCTGGAGGTCGAAGAAGAACGCCTGGATCATGTTCTTCGCGGTCTGCCCCGCGGCCAGTTCGACGAAGTAGCGGGCCTCGATGACCTGCGCCGTCTCGAAGTCGACCTGGGCGCCCTCGACGGCGGCGGCGAGGATGCGGCGCGGCGCCGGGTAGGGGGCGTTCGCGGTCTGCTTGCGCAGGGTGGCCGGGAAGGCGGGCAGGTTCGCCGCGAACCTGGGGCTGGCCGGGGTGCCGCCGGGGATGCGGTAGCCCGGCCTGTCCCAGGGCTGGTGGGACTCGGGGTTCGCGTCGATGAACGCGCGCGCCTTCGCGAGGAGTTCGTCACGGGTGGCGGCGACGTCGTCGATCAGGCCGTTCTGGAGGGCCCTGGCCGGGTTGTACTGGGTGCCCTGGAGGAGGACCTTCAGGAGGGCGTCGGCGATGCCGAGGAGGCGGACCGTGCGGACGACTCCACCGCCCCCGGGAAGCAGGCCGAGGGTGACCTCCGGGCAGCCGATCTTCGTGCCGGGGGCGTCGAGGGCGATGCGGTGGTGGCAGGCGAGGGCGAGTTCGTAGCCGCCGCCCAGGGCCGCCCCGTTGAGCGCGGCGACGACCGGCTTGCCGAGGGTCTCGATGCGGCGCAGGTTCCGCTTGATCTCCAGGCCGCCGTCGAAAAGCTCCTGCGCGGTGTCGGGGGTGACGCGGATGAGGTCGCGCAGGTCGCCGCCGGCGAAGAACGTCTTCTTCGCGGAGGTGATGATCACGCCCTTGACCGTGTCCTTCTCGGCCTCCAGACGGTCGGTGACCGCAGCGAGGGAGGCACGGAAGGCGGCGTTCATGGTGTTGGCGGACTGGTCCGGGTCGTCGAGGACGAGGGTGACGACGCCCGCGCGGTCCTGTTCCCAGCGGATGGTCGTGGAGTTCATGGAGGGTGCCTTCTCGGTGATCCGTCGGGAGGGGGGTCAGACGCGCTCGACGACGGTGGCGATGCCCATGCCGCCGCCCACGCACAGCGTCGCGAGGCCGTAGCGCTTGTCCTGGCGCTCCAGTTCGTCGACGAGGGTGCCGAGGATCATCGCGCCGGTCGCGCCCAGCGGATGGCCCAGCGCGATCGCGCCGCCGTTGACGTTGATCCTGTCCAGGGACAGGCCCATGTCCCTGGCGAAGCGCAGGACGACGGCCGCGAACGCCTCGTTGATCTCGACGAGGTCGATGTCGTCGATCGTCAGGCCCGCCTTGGCGAGGGCCTTGCGGGTGGCGGGCGCGGGGCCGGTGAGCATGATGGTCGGCTCGGAGCCGGAGACGGCGGCGGAGACGATCCGCGCGCGGGGCGTGAGGCCGTACCGCTCACCGACCTCCCGGGAGCCGATCGCGACGAGCGAGGCGCCGTCGACGATGCCCGAGGAGTTGCCCGCGTGGTGGACGTGGTCGATCTTCTCGACCCAGTGGTACTTCTGCAGCGCGACGGCGTCGAAGCCGCCGAGTTCGCCGATGTCCGCGAAGGACGGCTTGAGCCGGGCGAGGGAGTCGGCGGTGGTGCCGGGGCGCGGGTGCTCGTCGTGGTCGAGGACGGTGAGGCCCGCGCGGTCGGTGACCGGGACGATCGCCCGCTCGAAACGGCCCTCCTTCAGGGCGGTCGCGGCGCGCTCCTGGGAGAGGGCGGCGTACTCGTCGACTTCACGCCGGGTGAAGCCCTCGATCGTGGCGATGAGGTCGGCGCCGATGCCCTGGGGCACGAAGTTCACGGCCAGGTTCGTCATCGGGTCGTTGAACCAGGCGCCGCCGTCGGAGCCCATCGGGACCCGGGACATCGACTCGACGCCGCCCGCGAGGACGAGGTCCTCCCAGCCGGAACGGACCTTCGCCGCGGCCGAGTTGACGGCTTCGAGGCCGGAGGCACAGAAGCGGTTCTCCTGGACCCCGGCGACCGTGTCGGGCAGTCCGGCCGCGATCGCCGCGATCCGCGCGATGTCGGAGCCCTGATCGCCGTGCGGGCCGACGACGCCGAGCACGATGTCGTCGATCGCCGCCGGGTCGAGGCTCGGCAGGCGCTCCTGGAGGGCGTGCAGGAGGCCGGTGACGAGGTCGATCGGTTTCGTGCCGTGCAGGGCGCCGTCGGCCTTGCCGCGTCCGCGCGGGGTGCGGATCGCGTCGTACACGTACGCTTCGGTGCTCACGGGGGTGGGCCTTTCGGGCTTCGGGGGCGGAGTGGGCCGGCGGTCGGGTCAGTCGGTCGTGAGGCTGGCTATGCCCCAGTCCCGGGCGACGTCCGCCGTGTCCGCTCCGGGGCGGGGCGGGGCCGAGCGGATGGTGGCCGGGGTCGCGGAGAAACGGGGCGCGGGGGCGGGCTGGGTGAGGCCGGCGTGGTCGGTGAAGGTGCCGCGCGCGGCGAGGTGGGGGTGGTACGGGGCCTCGCGCAGGGTGAGCACGGGCGCCACGCACGCGTCGGTGCCCGCGAAGACGGCCGTCCACTCGTCCCGCGTGCGAGACCTGAAGCGGGCGGCGGTCGCCTCGCGCAGGGCGGGCCAGCGGGAGGGGTCCTTGCGGGCGTCCTCGAAGCCTTCGAGGCCGAGGAGGGCCGTGAACTCGGCGTAGAACTGCGGCTCCAGGGCGCCGACGGCCATGTGCTTGCCGTCGGCCGTCTCGTACGTGCCGTAGTACGGGCAGCCGCCGTCCAGGAGGTTCGCCGCGCGCCGGTCCTGCCAGCCGCCGGCCGCGAGCATGGCGTGGAGCATCGCCGTCAGGTGCGCGGTGCCGTCGACGATCGCCGCGTCCACGACCTGTCCGGTGCCCGTCGCGCGCGCGTGGTGGAGCGCGGCGAGGACGCCGACGACGAGGTAGAGCGAGCCGCCCGCGTAGTCCCCCAGCAGGTTCGCCGGGGCGGACGGCGGGCGGTCGGGGCTGCCGGTGATGCCGAGGGCGCCGGTGACGGCGATGTACGCGATGTCGTGTCCCGCGCGCTGCGCGAGGGGGCCGTCCTGGCCCCAGCCGGTCATCCGGCCGTACACCAGGCGGGCGTTGCGCGCGTGGCACTCCCCCGGGCCGACTCCCAGCCGCTCGGCGACCCCGGGGCGCAGGCCCTCGATCAGGACGTCCGCGCGGGCGGCCAGGTCGAGCACCTGTCCCGCGCCCCCGGGAGACTTGAGGTCGACGACCACCGAGCGCTTGCCCCGGTTGGTGACGTCGTGGTCCGGGTCGACCGCGAGGGCGGGGCGGCCGGGGCGGTCCACGCGGACGACGTCGGCGCCGAGGTCGGCCAGGAGCATCGCGGCGAACGGGCCGGGGCCGATGCCGGCCAGCTCGACCACGCGCACTCCGGCGAGCGGTCCGTGC
>DATCQX010000635.1:0-2698 GCA_036569285.1 Streptomyces sp. | reverse complement strand
GGCCCAGGGTCCAGTGCCGGGGTTCCGGTGCCGGTTCCCGAAGGTTCCGGTGCCAGTTCCGGCGTCCGGATCCAGGGTCCGGGCCGGGCCCGGGAGGTTCCGGTGGCGGGTGGGTCCCAGGCTCCGGGGGCCAAGGCCGAGGGGCTCTGGTTCCAGAGGTTTCGGGGTCAGGTCCCGGTTCCGGGAGGTTCCCGCTGTTCGGGGATCACGTGTTCCGGTGTCTCCGTTCCGGGTGGGTCTCGGCTACGTATGACAACCGGGCCACCCTACCGGCGCGGGCTCTCGGGAGAGGGCCGGACGAGGCCGTGCCACCCCCGGTTGGGACTCACGTCACAACGCGCTCAGTCGTCCCGCGATCACACCCACGTCCCCCTCGATGCCGGCCGCCACGTCCACGACCAGCGCATACGCCGCTTCCTGATCACACCCGGCCATGTCGACGCCGTTCATCCCGAGGAACGTCACCGCCGCGAGCCAGGCCGTGCGCTTGTTGCCGTCGACGAGGGGGTGATTGACGGCGAGGGCGTGCAGAAGTGCGCCGGCCTGCTCGTACACACCCCGGTACGCCTCCTCCCCGAACATCCGTGCACGGGGTCTGTGCACAGCCGACTCCAGCAACCCTGCATCCCTCGCCTCCGGCGCCTGCCCTCCGAACGCCACCCTGGCAACCTGCTCCACCTCGGCAACGGTAAGAAACCTGACCACCTCTACTCCCCCAACCTCTTCAGCAACTCGGCATGCGCGTGCCCGAGCCGCCCGGCGACCTCCAAGACACGCCCCCTTTCCTCCTCCACATAACGCCGGACGGCCTCCCCGACCAGGTCCTCCACCGTGCGTCCCGCCGCATCCGCAAGATCCTCCAAGGAACGCTGGAGATCCGGCCCCAAGCTGAGCTGCTTCATATCAGCCGAGGCTAACAAGCCACCCCATGAACGCAGTGTGGCAGTCACATTGCAGCCCCACCGATCCCCTTGAACCCGCCGACCACCCCGCCATACGGTTTCTCCACCAAGCCGGGGGAAACCCCAAAACCCGGGCTAACCGCCCGAACACTGCGATACACGGCCGTGTGCCCGAGTGGTTCAGGGGCTCGCCCGCACTGCATCCATCAGCGAGCTCCGCTCGCGGGGAGTCACGCGGGCCCGATCCCCACCACGACCGACAACCGAACAGCAACATCACGGCCGTGTGCCCGAGTGGTTCAGGGGCTCGCCTGCACTGCATCCATCAGCGAGCTCCGCTCGCGGGGAGTTACGCGGGTTCGATCCCCACCACGACCGAACAACTAAACAGCAACATCACGGCCGTGTGCCCGAGTGGTTCAGGGGCTCGCCCGCACTGCATCCAACAGCGAGCTCCGCTCGCGGGGAGTCACGCGGGTCCGATCCCCACCACGACCGACAACCGAACAGCAACATCACGGCCGTGTGCCCGAGTGGTTTAGGGGCTCGCCTGCAAAGCGAGTTACGTGGGTTCGATTCCCGCCACGGCCTCTCATCAGCCTTGAAACGGGGTGCCCCAGCGTTTCCGGGGCTCGCCTGCACTCTTGAAAGCGGACGTGGGGCGGCTGGCCTGGCACCCCGACCGGGGGTGCCGCTTCCTCGACTGCCACCGCCACCGCGAAGATGCGCAAGAGCCCGCTCCGCTCCTCCACCCACCTCGGCGCGTACAACCACTGAAGAGCCGCGTCACCTCTGTCTTGGGCCGTGAGGGTTACTCCCGGACGGTGTGCTGTCATGAGGACGCTACTCGGCCTGCGGACGCCTCTCTCCCCACTCCGCCAGTCGTTCCGCGACGAATGTGGGGCTCACCCTGAATTCCCGGGCCAGCGCCGCCGCCGACACGCCTTGCCGGTGCCGCTCCACCACACTCTCCCGCGCGTTGACGAACTCCGCGCGTGCAGCCCGTACTTCAGCACTGCTGCGGCGCCGGGCGCGCCCCCTGAACACCCGCGCACCCGCCCTGCGGTACAGCAACGCGGCCACCAGACCCCGGCGTTGCTCGCCCCACTCGTCGAACCGCCTCCCCAACCAGCCGGCGGTCACCCCGTACTCCTCCGCGAGACCGCTGAGCGGGACGCCTGTCCGATACCGCCGCACCACCAACTCCCTCTCCTCCAGCACACGTTGCCTCGCGGCAACCCGCTCCGGGTTCACAACACCTCCCACGAGTGTTCGCGCGGGTGGTCCACGATCAGGTAACACGCCGGGGGGTCGTCGCCGCCCGACATCGCCTCGCAGGCAAGCGCGGACACAAGCTTCCCAGGCCCGTTGGGAAGCCAGCGCCACCACAGATAGCCGCTTCCGTCGTCCCACTCCTTCACGTAAACGCAGTGCGCTCCGTCGTGTTCCACAGCGAGTTCGCAGCGCAGGGGACCGTCGTACCGAGCGTGATCCTTGACGGGGACGCTTTCGCCGTGAGCTTCTGCGGCGGAGACGAGATCCAGCAGAGGCAGGAGGGAAAGTGCGTTGCACACCTGCACTGTCATCGCCACGAGGGTGCTCCTTTCTGTTCTGTGAACAAGCCCCCCCCCGCCGGCCATCGGGGGCAAACGGCCGCAGCGGGCGGGGTCCTCTATCTGGACGCCGGAATCAGCGGACGGCTAACTCCCGGACGCACCACGGGAGATCAGGACGACGATGGCGGCGACCCACGCCGCGACGCTGACGGCAACGGTGACTTGCCGAAACGCACTCAC
>DATCQX010000634.1:0-6539 GCA_036569285.1 Streptomyces sp. | reverse complement strand
TCCACGGAGAGATGGACCTCTACATCGGGCTGGTCATCCTGATCCTGGCGCCGGAGGCGTATCTGCCGCTGCGGCAGGTCGGCACGCAGTACCACGCGGCGGCCGAGGGTCTCGCCGCCGCCGAGGAGATCTTCGCGGTGCTGGAGGAGCCGCTCCCGGCAGCCGGCACCGTCGCCGTCCCGCAGGGCGCGATCACCGTCGACGGCGTGACCGTCCGCTACCCCGGCCGGGCCGTCCCCGCCGTCGACCACGCCTCGTTCACCGTCGAACTCGGCGAGACGGTCGCCCTCGTCGGACCGAGCGGCGCGGGCAAGTCGACGCTGCTGAACGTCCTGCTGGGCTTCACCCGCCCCGCCGAGGGCCAGGTCCGGATCGGAGGCGCCGACCTCGCCGGGCTCGACCTGGAGGAGTGGCGCTCCCGGATCGCCTGGGTCCCCCAGCGCCCCCACCTGTACGCCGCGACGATCGCGGAGAACGTCCGGCTGGCCCGCCCCGACGCCGACGACACGGCCGTCCGCCGGGCCCTCGCCGACGCGGGCGCCCTGGAATTCGTGGACGCGCTGCCCGCCGGGCTCGACACCGTCCTCGGCGAGGACGGGGCCGGGCTCTCCGCCGGGCAGCGGCAGCGGCTCGCCCTGGCGCGCGCGTTCCTCGCCGACCGTCCGGTGCTGCTCCTCGACGAGCCGACGGCCGCGCTGGACGGCGCGACCGAGGCTGAGGTCGTCGCGGCGGTGCGGCGGCTTTCCGAGGGGCGGACCGTGCTGCTCGTGGTGCACCGGCCGGCGCTCCTTGAGGTGGCCGACCGGGTGGTGCGGCTCGCGGAGGCGGGGGCCGGTGCCGTGGACCGGGCGCCGGAAGCCGTCGTCCGGGAGGAGCGCGGCGGCACGCAGGCCGACTTCTTCACGCCGGGGGAGCCGAAGGAGCGGGCCGGGGAGACGCCCGTCGAGGCCGTGCGCGGGGGTGTGCTGGCGCGGGTGCGGGCCATGGCCGGGCCCCGGCGCGGACGGCTGCTGCTGGCGGCGCTGCTCGGGAGCCTGGCGCTGGGCAGCGCGGTGGGGCTGATGGCGACGTCCGGGTGGCTCATCTCGCGGGCCTCGCAGCAACCGCCCGTGCTGTATCTGATGGTCGCGGTGACGGGGACACGGGCGTTCGGGATCGGGCGGGCCGTGTTCCGGTACGCGGAGCGGCTCGTCTCGCACAACGCCGTCCTGCGGATGCTCGCCGACACGCGGGTCGCCGTCTACCGGCGGCTCGAACGGCTCGCGCCCGCCGGACTGCGGCGGGCCCGGCGCGGAGACTTGCTGTCGCGGCTCGTCGCCGACGTGGACGCCCTCCAGGACTACTGGCTGCGCTGGCTGCTGCCGGTCGGCGCGGCCGTCGTCGTGTCGGCCGGGTCCGTGGCCTTCACCGGGTGGCTGCTGCCCGAGGCGGGCGCCGTGCTCGCCGTCGGGCTGCTGCTGGCCGGTGCGGGCGTGCCGCTGGTCACCGGGGCGGTGTCCCGGCGGGCCGAACGCCGCCTCGCGCCCGCTCGCGGGGTGCTGGCCACGCGCGTCGCCGACCTGCTCACCGGCACCGCCGAACTCACCGTCGCGGGCGCCCTGCGGCGCCGTACGCAGGAGGCGCGGGAGGCCGACGGGGTGCTCACGCGGATCGCGTCGCGGGGAGCCGCTGCGACCGCGCTGGGGGACGGGCTGACGGCGCTGGTGTCGGGGCTGACGGTCACCGCGGCGGCCTTGGTGGGGGCTCAAGGGGTCGTCTCCGGGCGTCTCGACGGGGTGTCGATGGCGGTCGTGGTCCTCACGCCGCTGGCCGCCTTCGAGGCCGTCCTCGGGCTGCCGCTCGCCGTGCGGTACCGGCAGCGGGTGCGGCGCAGCGCGGAGCGCGTGTACGAGGTGCTGGACTCCCCCGTGCCTGTCCACGAGCCGGAGTGGCCCCGGCAGGCGCCGGCCACGCCGTTCCCGCTGGTCGTCGAGGGGCTCGTGGCGCGGTACGACGGGCAAGGGCGCGACGCGCTCGCCGGGGTCGACCTGACCCTCGTCGAGGGGCGCCGGATCGCCGTCGTCGGGCCTTCCGGGTCCGGGAAGACGACGCTCGCGCAGGTGCTGCTGCGGTTTCTGGACGCGCGGGCCGGGACGTACACGCTCGGTGGGGTCGACGCGAACGCGCTCGACGGGGACGACGTCCGTGGGCTCGTCGGGCTGTGCGCGCAGGACGCGCACCTCTTCGACTCCAGCGTCCGCGAGAACCTGCTGCTCGCGCGGAAGGGCGCGGACGAGGCCGACCTGCGCGACGCGCTGCGGCGGGCGCGGCTCCTGGAGTGGGCCGACGCTCTGCCGGACGGCCTCGACACGCTCGTCGGCGAGCACGGAGCGAAGCTGTCCGGGGGGCAGCGGCAGCGGCTCGCGCTGGCCCGCGCACTCCTCGCGGACTTCCCCGTGCTGGTCCTCGACGAGCCCGCCGAACACCTCGACCTGCCCACCGCCGACGCGCTGACGGCCGATCTGCTGGCCGCGACCGAGGGGCGGACGACCCTGCTGATCACCCACCGGCTGGCCGGGCTGGACGCGGTGGACGAGGTCGTTGTGCTGGAGGAGGGGCGGGTTGTCCAGCGGGGGGCGTATGCGGAGCTGGCGGCTGTGGAGGGGTCGTTGCGGCGGATGGTGGAGCGGGAGTCGGCGGTGGAGGGGCTGGTGGGGGTCGGCTGAGGGGGTTTGTGGTGGCGGGGGAGGTGGCTCGCTGAGAGGGCCCGCTGAGTGGGTTGCCTTGCGTGATAAATAGGGCAAATTACCCTTCCCTCATGGCAGTCGACCCGGCCGAGAGCCGTCTCCTCGAAGCGCTGCGAGCCGTCGGCGGCGAACTGGACCGCATCCCCGGGGCCGCCGTCACCCTCCTCGGCGTGCGGGACGCGGCCGTCGAGGAGGGTGACGGCGCCGGCTGGGCGCTCGCCGTGCCGGTCCGGGCGCACGGCGAGCTCTACGGCAGCCTCTGTCTCGCCGAGCGGCGCGACGGGCGGCCGTTCGACGACGGCGACCTCGACCTCGCGCGCGCCCTGGCCGGTGAGGCGGGCATCGCGATCGGCAATGCGCGGCTGTACGAGGCGGCACGTCAGAGGGAGCGCTGGATCGACGGCTCCGTCGCCGTCACCACCGCGCTGCTGGCCGACGACGACCCCGACGACGCGCTCCAAGTCGTCGCCGAACAGGCCCGCACCCTCGCCGAGGCCGCCGCCGGAGCCGTCCTGCTGCCCGCCGAGGAGGGCGGCCTGGAGATCGCGGCCGTCGCCGCCGACCGGCCCTCGGGGATGCTCGGTGAGGTGATCCCGCCGGACAGCGACCTCGTCGCGGCGCTCCTGGACGGGCAGGAGGTCCTCGTCGAGGACGCGGCCACCGACCCCCGCACGGTCATCTCCCACGGGCCCGAGTTCGGCCCCGTCCTGCTCCTTCCGCTGCGCAGCGACGGCCGTTTCCTCGGCACGCTCTGCATGGCCCGCGCACGGGACCGGCCGATGTTCACCGGGGTCGAGCGGGAACTCGCCCGCCGGTTCGCCGCGCAGGCCGCGCTCGCGCTGGTCGCGGCCGAGGCGCAGCGCGACCGGGAGCGGCTCGTGGTGTTCGAGGAGCGCGACCGGATCGCCCGTGACCTGCACGACCTCGTCGTCCAGCGGCTGTTCACGGCAGGGCTGACGCTGGAGGGCGCGCAGCGCGAGGCCGTCACGCCTGAGGTGCGGGAGGGGATCGGGCGGGCCGTCGACGAACTCGACGTCACCATCCAGGAGATCCGCACCGCGATCTTCGCCCTCCGCCAAGGCCCCGGCGACACCCCCTCCCACCTGCGTACACAGGTGCAGCGCGAGGTCGCCATGGCCGCCGTGCCGCTCGGGTTCGCGCCCGGCTGCCGGTTCACCGGCGACGTCGACGCCCTCGTAGGTGAGGAGACCGGCAAAAACCTCGTCGCCGCCCTGCGCGAGGCCCTCTCCAACGCTTTCCGGCACGCCCACGCGACACGCATCGACGTCGTCGTCGATGCCACTGTGACTCTCTCCGGGGACCGTGACGGCGTACGGCTGACTGTCGCGGACGACGGTGTCGGCATCGCCGACGGTGGTCGCCGCAGCGGGCTGCTGAACCTCGCGCGGCGGGCGGAGTCGCTCGGCGGGGGCAGTTGGTACGGGCCGGGGATCGGGGCGGGCGGTGCGGGGACGACTGTGGTGTGGGAGGCGCCGCACTGAACGCTGAGGAGGTGCTCGCTCGCGTCAACCGGATGTGACGGCATGTCACTCGGCGTTGGGCCATCCGGATGCGCTGTCCCCCGGTCGCATGACGTGAACGGGCACGCCCCCGGCCCCCTGGGACACGATCACTGACATGCGCTCACCTCGCCGTCGCCCCCTGCTCGTTCCGGCCCTGCTGTGCGCGGCGGTGGTCCTCTCGGCCCGCCCCACCCTCGCCGCCGGGCACTCCGGCGACGGCGAGACCGGGTTCGGTGATGGGCTCGGGGCGCAGGTCGCGAAGTTGTACGAGGAGGCCGCCGCCGCGTCCCAGGAGTACGACGCCGGACGCCGTGAGGCGGAGACGCAGCGGGCCAGGGCTCAGCGGTACGAGGAGCTGCGCGCGCAGGAGCTGCGTGAACTCGGCCGGCTGCGCGAGGACCTCGGGCGGATCGCGCGGGCGCAGTACCGGGACGGGGGCGGGCTGCCGATGGCCGTCCGGATCGTGCTGAACGGCGATCCCGACCGGCTGATGCGCGGTCAGCACGTCCTCGCGCAGGCGAACCTGGCCGTTGGGAGCGCGCTCGGTAAGCGCCAGGCGGTGGAGGAGCGGCTCGCCGCAGACGGGGCGCGGGCGGTGTCCGCCTGGCAGGCGCTGGAGCGGCGTACCGCCGAACTCGCCGGGCTCAAGCGGGACATTGAGCGCAAGCTGGAGGAGGCGCGGTGGCGGCTCCAGGGGGAGGCGGCGGCGTCCGTCGCGGCGGGGGCCTGTCCCGGGGCGGTCCGGCTGCCGCAGCCCGTGTCGTACTCCGCGCGCGCGTGGGTCGCGCCGGTGGAGGAGTACCGGCTCTCCGCCCCCTTCGGCAGCGGGGGCGCGCGCTGGGCCCACCGGCACACCGGGCAGGACTTCGCCGTGCCGATCGGGACGCCCGTCCGTGCGGTCGGTGCCGGGAGGGTCGTCCGGGTGAGTTGCGGGGACGGGTTCGGTGTCCAGGTCGTCATCAGCCATCCCGGCGGGTACTTCACCCAGTACGCCCACCTCGCCTCCGTCGCCGTCGATCCGGGGGAGCGGGTGGCTGCCGGGCAGTGGATCGGGCAGACCGGGACCACCGGGAACTCCACGGGGCCTCATCTGCACTTCGAGGTGCGGGTGACGCCGGATATGGGGTCGGCGGTGAATCCGGTGCCTTGGTTGGCGGATCGAGGGGTGCCGTTGGGGTGATCCGGGGCAGGGGGTTGTGCAGGTGTGGGCCGCCTGCCAAGGCGAACGCCTCTTACGGTTTCACGTGAAACATCAGTGGCGCACAACCCCCACGTTTCACGTGAAACATGCGCGGCATACGGCCCTCACGTTTCACGTGAAACATTGCTGCGCGCGGCCCTTCCGGTTTCACGTGAAACATCCGGGTCCGGCGCCTCGCTCTCAGCCGCTACGCCCGTTCCGCCACCAGCTTCTCGATCACGACCGCCACGCCGTCCTCGTTGTTCGCGGCCGTCCGGCCCGACGCCGCCGCGATCACGTCTGGGTGGGCGTTGCCCATCGCGTAGGAGCGGCCCGCCCAGGTGAGCATCTCGACGTCGTTCGGCATGTCCCCGAAGGCGACGACCTCCTCGGGGGCGATGCCGCGTTCCGCGCAGCACAGGGCGAGGGTGCTGGCCTTGGAGACGCCGGGGCCCGCGATCTCCAGGAGGGCGCTGGGGCTGGAGCGGGTGACCGAGGCGCGCTCACCGATGGCCTCGCGGGCCAGGGTGAGGAACTCGTCCGGGTCCAGGGTGGGGTGGAACGCGAGGATCTTCAGGACCGGTTCCTGGGCACCGAGGCCGTCCGGGGCGAGCAGGTCCTCCGCAGGGGCGAGGGAGTCCGGTATCTCCATGTGCATCTTGGGGTAGTCGGGCTCCTGGTGGAACCCGTACGTCTGCTCCACCGCGTACAGCGTGCCGGGCGCCGCCTCGCGCAGCAGGCGTACGGCGTCCAGGGCGTTCTCCCGGGCCAGCTCCCTGACCTTCACGAAGCTGTGGGCTTCCGGGCCGCCGTGCAGGTCGACCACCGCCGCCCCGTTTCCGCAGATCGCCAGGCCGTGGCCGTGGACGTGCGCGCTCACCGCGTCCATCCACCTCGCCGGGCGGCCGGTCACGAAGAACACCTCGATCCCCGCGTCTTCGGCCGCCGCCAGCGCGGCGACCGTCCGGGGGGACACCCTTCCGTCGTCCCCCAGCAACGTTCCGTCGAGGTCGGTGGCGATCAGGCGCGGGGGGTGGGCGGCGGCGGAGGTCTCGGGCTGTCGGGTCGCTGAGGTCACGGGGGCATTCTCGCGTATGGGGGGTGCTTGGG
>DATCQX010000633.1:0-15031 GCA_036569285.1 Streptomyces sp. | reverse complement strand
GTCCTCGAACTCGGCCCGGACGGCTCGCTGTCGAGCCTGGTGGGGGAGTCGGGGCCGGGGCTGGCGGCGGTGCCCGCGCTGCGCCGGGACCGCAGTGAACCCGAAGCGCTGCTCGCGGCGCTGGGGGAGGCCCACGTCCACGGCATCGCCGTCGACTGGCGCGCGGTCTTCGAAGGCAGCGGCGCCCGCCGCACCGACCTGCCCACCTACCCCTTCCAGCACCGCCGCTACTGGCCCGCGCACGCCGCGATACCCGCAGGGGCGCTGGCCGCCGCCGGGGTCGGTGCCGCCGACCACCCGATCCTGCGGACCTGGATCACCTCGCCCGAGACCGGCACGGTGATCGCCACCGGCCGCATCTCACGGGCCACGCACGCGTGGATCGCCGACCACGCCGTCCTCGGCACCCCTTTGCTCCCCGGCACCGGCTTCGTCGACCTGGTCTGCTGGGCCGGCGAACGGCTGGGCTGCCCCGAACTGGCCGAACTGACCCTGGCCACCCCGCTGGCCCTCACGGACGAGGCGGGAGCGGACGTGAGGCTCACCGTGGGGGAGCCGGACGAGGACGGGCGGCGCGCGGTGGCGGTGCACTCCCGCGTTGCCACCGACGACGACACCCTGCCCTGGACGCGGCATGCGGAGGGCCACCTCGCACCCGCCGCCGACAACGCCGGAGAGACCTTCACCCTCCCCGACACCGGCGCCGAGTCCTTCCCGCTCGACGGGTTCTACCCCGGCCTGATCGACGCCGGCTTCGACTACGGCCCCGCCTTCCAAGGCCTCCGCACAGTCCTGCGCACCCCCGACGGCACCCTCTACGCAGAAGCCGAACTCCCCGAGGCCGAACGCCCCGACGCGCCCCGCTTCGCCCTGCACCCCGCGCTCCTGGACGCCGTCCTGCACGCCCTCGGCGTCGACCTCCCGCCCGACGGCGCCCCCCGACTCCCGTTTGCCTGGACCGGCGTACGGATCCACGCGGCAGGCGCCGACGCCGTACGCGCCCGGATCGCGCGGGCCGAAGACGGGACGGTCACCGTGCACGCGGTCGACGCGGAGGGGACGCCGGTCGTCACCGTGCGCGGCCTCGTCCTGCGGGAGACCCAGCCGGCCCAGGCTGAGGGAGATCCGCTGTACCGGATCACTTGGAGCCCGCTGACCCCGCCGAATGGGCTCGCCCCCGCCAGGACGGCCACCCTCGCCGCGTGGACGGGCGAAACGGTGGACGCCGTCATCGCGGAATGCCCCGACGGCGACCTGACGACCGTCACCGGACACGTCCTAGAACTCCTCCAGTACTGGCTGACCGACGAACGCGCCGACGGCGTCCCGCTGCTCCTCGTGACCCGGCGAGCCACCCCCGTCCCGCTCCCCGGGCTGCTCACCGAGCCCGTCCCCACCCCACCCGACGCCGCGCACGCCGCTGCCGCCGGGCTCGTACGCGCGGCCCAGGCCGAGCACCCCGGCCGGATCGTGCTCGTCGACACGGACGGCGGTGAACTGCCCGTCGCCGCGCTCCTCGCGGCCGGGGAACCCGACCTGGCGGTCCGTCAGGGCCGGGTGCTCGGACGGCGGCTGGAGCGGGTCGCGGGGACGAAGGCACTGGAGGTCCCGGCAGGCCCGTGGCGGCTGGACTGCGTGCCGCGCGGCTCCTTCGGTGACCTCGCGCTCGTCCCGGACCCGCTCGCCGGTGCCGAACTCGCCCCCGGCGAGGTACGGATCGCCGTCCGGGCGGCCGGCGTCAACTTCCGGGACACGCTCATCGCCCTCGACCTGTACCCGGGCAAGGCCGACCTCGGCATCGAGGGGGCCGGTGTGGTCCTGGAGACCGGTCCCGGCGTCACCCGCTTCGCCGTGGGGGACCGGGTGACCGGGATGCTCGACGGTGCCTTCGCCGCCGAGGCGGTCGCGGACGAGCGGCTGCTGACGCGGGTGCCGGACGGCTGGAGTTTCGCCCGTGCCGCCGCGACGCCGGTGGTGTTTCTGACGGCGTGGTACGGGCTGGTGGACCTCGGGAAACTCCAGCCCGGACAGCGTGTCCTGATCCA
Organism: Streptomyces sp.; assembly: GCA_036569285.1. Taxonomy (GTDB): domain Bacteria; phylum Actinomycetota; class Actinomycetes; order Streptomycetales; family Streptomycetaceae; genus Streptomyces. Next base: position 12,986 of record DATCQX010000633.1, on the reverse strand, counting down.
CGCCGGTGCCGGGGGTGTCGGTACGGCCGCCGTGCAGCTCGCCCGGCATCTCGGCGCCGAGGTGTACGCCACCGCCTCGCGCGGGAAGTGGGACGCCCTGCGCGCCGCAGGGCTGGACGACGACCACATCAGCTCGTCCCGCGACACGGAGTTCGAGGAACGCTTCCCCCCGGTCGACGTCGTCCTCAACTGCCTCGCCGGAGAAGCCACCGACGCCTCCCTCCGTCTCCTCACGCGAGGCGGGCGCTTCGTGGAGATGGGCAAGACCGACCTCCGCGACCCCCACCGCATCACCGCCGACCACCCCGGCGTCACCTACCACCCCTTCGACCTCGCCGACGCCGGCCCCGACCACATCCAGCACATCCTCGACACCCTCCACCCCCACTTCACCACCCACACCCTCACCCCCCCCCCCACCACCACCTGGCCCCTCCACCACGCCCCCGACGCCTTCCGCGCCCTCGCCCAAGCCACCCTCACCGGCAAAGCCGTCCTGACGCTTCCGGCGTCCGGTTTCGCCGCCGGTGAGACCGTGCTCGTGACCGGTGGTACCGGGACGCTGGGGGCGCTCGTCGCCCGGCGTCTCGTCGAACTGCACGGCGTACGGCATCTCACCCTCCTGTCTCGCGGCGGCCCTCGCACCCAGCGGGCCGACGCGCTTCGCACCGCGCTGACCAGCATCAGCGCGGATGTGGAGGTCGTGGTCGTGGCCGGCGACATCGGTGACCCCGATGCGCCGGCCCGGCTGCACACGGTCTTGTCCGACCTCGGGCTGCGGCTCGCGGCGGTCGTGCACTGCGCGGGTGTCACCGACGACGGGGCGCTGTCCGCGCTGACTCCGGAGCGGCTGGCCGGGGTGCTGCGTCCGAAGGCGTACGGCGTCGAGCATCTGGCGCGGCTGGCTGAACTGCGCCCGGGTGTGCGGCGGTTCGTGCTGTTCTCCTCGGCCGCGGCGGCGCTCGGTTCGCCGGGGCAGGCCAACTACGCGGCGGCCAACGCTTTCCTGGACGCCTATGCCCGCAGGTTCGGCGGTTCGGCCGTGTCTGTCGGGTGGGGTCTGTGGGAGACGGAGAGCGCGCTGACCGCGGGGTTGACGGCCGCCGATCACCGGCGGCTGCGCTCGGGTGGTTTCAAGGCGCTGTCGGACGAGGAGGGGCTGGCCCTGTTCGACGCGGCGCTGACCGGTGCCGCCGCCGGGGAGGCGGTCGTCGCGGCGCCGGTGGACACGGCGGCGCTGCGTGCCTGGGGTGCGCGGGGTTCGCTGCCGGTGCTGCTGCGGTCGCTCGCGGGTTCCGGCGGGGGTGTGCGGCGGCGGGCGGCCGGGGAGTCCCGGGAGCCGGGTGACGTGCTGCGCAGGCGGCTCGCCGCGCTGCCGGTGGAGCGGCGTGAGAGTGCGCTGCTGGCGTTGGTGCGGGGTGAGGTGGCGGCGGTGCTCGGGCATGCGGCGCCTGCGCTGATCGATGCTCAGCGGTCGTTCCGGGAGATGGGGTTCGACTCGCTGACGGCTGTGGAGCTGCGTAACCGGTTGAACGCGGCCACGGGGCTGCGGTTGCCGGCGACGCTGGTGTTCGACCATCCTCGGCTGGAGGCTCTGGCCGCGTTCGTCGGCGGGCGGCTGTTCGAGGGTGCGGGTCAGGAGCCGGGGGGTGGGGTGCGGGTGGAGGAGAGCGAGGCGCGGGTGCGGAGTCTGCTGCTGTCGGTTCCTCTGGAGCGGCTGCGGGAGAGCGGTCTGCTGGATGCGCTGCTGGCTCTCGCGCCGGGTGCTGAGGCGCCTGCGGCGGCTGGAGCCGAGGAGGTGGAGGAGGAGCCGGCTGAGCGGATCGCTTCGCTGGACGCGGCGTCTCTTGTGGAAATGGCGAGGAGGCTCTCCGCCGGTTCTGTCTGATTCGAGGCGGGTCCTGTCCGATTCGAAGGCCGAGGTCCGGGCATTTTCCTGGGTCTCGGCCTTCAGCCATGGCCGAATAGGGGAAAACGAAAGCCTGCCCGTGTGTCCACCGGGCAGGCTGATTGGTCTTGTGGGGGGGTGGGGGGGTGGGGGTTGTTGTCCGGTCTGATTCCGCGGGGGTCAGACCGCTTCGCGCAGGGCTGCCTCGACGTAGAGGGGGAGCTCCTGGCGGGAGGTGATGTCGAGTTTGCGGTAGACGCGGGTGAGGTGCTGTTCCACCGTGCTGACGGTGATGAAGAGTTCCTCGGAGATCTCGCGGTTGGTGCTGCCGCGGGCCGCGAGGGCGGCGACGCGGAGTTCGGACTCGCTCAGGATGGAGGCGAGGTTCAGGGAGTGGGGGCCTCGTGGGGCGCGGCCTGCCGCGGGGTCGCCGTCGCTGAGGGCGGCGATCCGTTCGAGGAGGACTCCGGAGCGGGACTCCTTGGCGAGTTGCCTGGCCTCGCACAGGGCCTGTTCGGCCGGGCCGCTCTGGCCGAGTTCCCGGTGGGCGTCGGCGAGGTCGGTCAGTGCCTCGGCCAGTACCCAGCCGCCGCTGGTGTGCCGCAGGCGTTCGACGGCGCGGGCGAGCAGGGCGGGGCGTTCCTGCCGGCCGGCGAGGCGGGCCCGGACCCTGAGCCATTGGCCGTAGTGGATGGGTTCGGTGCCCGAGGCGGCGTCCTCGTGTTCGGCGAGGAGGCGGGCGCACTCCTGTTCGTTGCCGATCCTCAGCCAGGTCTCGGCCGCGTAGATGCGCCAGGCGGGCTGCATCCAGCCGGGCAGTTCCCAGCGCGCGGCGCGGCGGCCGACGGTGAGGAAGTCGGAGAGGGCGAGGTGGGGGCGGCCGAGGCCGGACAGGAAGTGGCCGCGGGCCATCAGGTAGGGGAGGGAGAAGTAGCTCTGCGCGAAGTCGGGGGGTACCGGCCGGTCGAGGAGCCGGGTGGCTTCCTCGTAGCGGCCGGTGGCGGCGCAGACGTCGATGAGGACAGCGAGGGGGCCGCCGTGGAGCCAGTAGCCGGGTTCTCCGGCGCAGGCGTCGAGGACGTCGCGGGCGTGGCCCTCGGCCTCGGTGAGCCAGCCTCGGGCGAGGTCGGCCTCGGCGCGGACGGCGGTGAGGAGCTGCCGCCAGCCCTCGACTCCGCGTGCGGCGGCTTCGCGGGTGAAGTGCGCGGCCCAGGCGCCGGCGAGGTCGGGGCGGCCTTCCCTGATCAGGGAGAGGAGTGCGGGGACGATGAGAGTGATCGTGTTGTCGCCGAGTTCGAGGGTGCGCAGGTGTTCCTCGGCCTGGCGGGCGTCGGTGCGGTGGGAGCTGAGCCGGTTGAGGCCGAAGCCGAAGCCGAATGTGAGGAGGTCGGTGAGGTTCTGTCCGGCGCCGGAACAGAGGGCTCCGGCGTCGCGCAGGTCCGGGACGGCCTGGAAGATCCAGGGCCAGTGGGCTTCCCCGGGGCCGGGGTCCTTCTCTGCCGCCTCGTCCGGCCGCAGGGCCGTCCGCAGGGCTGTGACGCCCTCCTCCAGCCGGCCGCATTCCATGAGCAGCCTGGCACGCAGCGCGATCCGGGCCTGACAGAGCTGGTGGTCGTCGGGGCAGGGTTCGCCCGTGATCTGTTCGAGGAATCGGGGGGCGGCCGTCCAGGGGGCGGTGCGCATGGTCACGCCGAAGCGTTTGTGGACGATGCGGACGTAGTCCGCGCACTCGGTGGCCGCTTCCTCGGCCAGGGCGAGGCAGTCGTCGGCGAGGCGGACGTCATCCTTGCCGAGTGCCTCGGCGGCGGCCTGTTCGAGGACGGAGAGCTGCCAGGGGCAGGCGGCGGTGCGGGTGCGCAGGAGGAGGCGGGCCAGTTCGCCGGGGCCGGCGCCGCGCCGGTAGAGGAGTCCGGCGACCTCGGTGTCGAGGGCGCCGCGCTGGTCCGGTCCCAGTGCTTCGAGGATTCCGGCGGCGACGAGGGGGTGGCGGATGTGCCAGCCCTGGAGGAATCCGGCGGCGCCCAGGAGGTTGCGGCCGTAGTCGACGGCGACGGGGCTCAGGTTCAGGACGGTGGCCAGGCTGTCGGGGCAGGCGGATTCGCCGAGTGCGGCCATGCCTGCGGCGACCTTGAGGGCGAGGGGGCCGCTCTCGCGTATGCAGGCGACGGCTTCCTGTACGAAGAGGCCGTGCGGCTGGGGCCACTGGGTCACGCCGGGTGACGTGCCGGCCTCTTCGGCGAGGGCGTGCAGCAGGAGGGGGTTTCCGCCGCTGACGGCGTGTGCCGTCTCGGCGGCGTGCGGGGAGGAGGTGCCGCGCAGGGTCGTCCATGTCTCGCGGCACTGCTGCTGTGTCAGCGGGTGCAGCCGGATGCGGTGGACGTCGGGCTGGCGGAGCAGGTCGCGGTGGAGGGCGGGGGCGAAGGCGCCGCCGAACGGCAGCAGGGTGAGGACCAGCATCACCGGCCTGTCGCCGAGCCTGCGCATGACGTCGAGGAGGAGGCGGGTGACGTGTTCGTCCCGGCTCTGGGGGTCGTTGCGGCAGATGACGACCGGTACGTCGCGGGAGAGATGTTCCATCCTCTCCACGAGGTGCTGTACCTCCTGGGCCGAGGCCGCTCTGTCCGCCGCGACGACGGGGGCGACGGTGAAGACCTTCGCCCCCTGTCCGGTGCAGTACTGGGCGAACAGGTCGAGAAGGGCGGTCTTGCCGCATCCCGCACCACCCTCCAGGACGACACTGAGAGGATGGCCGCGTGTACAGGAGGCGTACAGCGTTTTCATGGACACGAGTTGGCCTTCTCGACAACTTCGAATCATCGCATTCCACTTCCGGTCCGAGACCCACTGTAAATACGGTGTAAAAGCCTTCGGCGTACTGGAGCACGTCAAACTATAGTCTCGGTTATGGAAGTTTCAAGCGACGATTGACACGTTTACATTGCGGTGGCTCATTCCTTACATTCCAGCGCACGGAATTACCGCGCGATGACCGGTCAATTCCCCTTCGGCAAATCTCCTCCGTTCCATTCGCACAATAAGAGGGTTCGGAGGAAATGCCGGAGTCATGTGCCGAGGCCGGTCAGCCAGTCGTGGATCACCCCCGCGGTGGTGTCGCCGTGCTCCTCGATCATGGAGTGGTGGTCGCCGGGCACGTCCGTCACCGTCAGCGGGACCGGCCACACGGTCTGCCACTCCTTCGGCACCTCCTGCGCGTGCCCCGGGTCCGGCATGACCGGCACGGAGGCGCGCAGCAGCAGGCCGGGCGTGCGCAGCGGGCCGGGTGCCCAGGTCTCGAAGAGGGAGAAGTAGGACGCCATCGCGGTGAGCCGGAGCCCTGTCATCCGGCCGAACTCGGCCTCGCGTTCCAGGGACCGGGACTCCATGACGTGGACCATGTACTCGGTCTGCGGTGTGCCCGCGAGGTAGGTGTCCAGCATGACGACGCCCACGGCCGGTGCGCCCAGTTCCTCCAGCTGGGCGGCGACCGCGTAGGCGAGGGAGCCGCCGGAGGAGCGGCCGGCCAGCGCGAACGGGGCCCCGTCCAGCGTGCGCAGGATCGTTCGCGCCGCGTGCTCGGCCGCCGCCTCCACGCTCTGTGCGACGAGTTCCCCGGAGGCGAAGCCCGGCATCATCAGCGAGTAGGTGTCCCGCAGTCCGCGCAGCGGCCGGGCCAGCGCGACGAACTCCTGGTCGCTGGCCCACACCGACGTCGACGGCAGGCCGATCAGCGCGGGCCGGCCTGTGCCGTCGCCCTCCCCCAGGCGCACGAGTCCCGGGGCCCGCCCCGCGTCCTCGGCCGAGGCGAAGGAGGGGCGCAGGCCCGCCGAGTTCATCAGGACCTTGGCCGCCTGGCCGAACTGTCCGACCGACACGGCGTGCCGGTAGAGCGCCTCCACCGCGTCGGCGACGGCCGTCGTCGGGTCGGCCGGTGCGGCGGACGCGGTGCCCGTGGCGGGGGCCGGGTCGGTGAAGCGGTCGTCGAGCGCGGCGGCGAGGGCGGCCGGGGTCGGGTGGTCGAAGACCAGGGTGGGCTGGAGGCGCAGTCCGGTCGTGCCGGCCAGTCTGTTGCGCAGTTCGACGGAGGTCAGGGAGTCGAAGCCGAGGTCGCCGAAGGCCCGGTCGGCGTCGATGCCGTCGGGGCCGTCGTGGCCGAGGACACGCGCCGCCTCGGTGCGCACGAGGCTCAGCAGGGCCTCGGCGCGGGCGGCCGGGTCCAGTCCGGCCAGCGTGCTGTCGGTGACCGGGAGGGCTGTCGCCGTCGCCGCGGCCGGGCGGCGGTCGCCCCGCACGAGGCCGCGCAGCACCGCCGGGATCTGGCCGGCGGGCAGTCCGGCGGCGGCCCTCAGGTCCAGGCGCAGCGGGACGAGTACCGGTTCGGTGGCCGTGAGGGCGGTGTCGAACGCGGCGAGCCCGGTGTCGGGGGTGAACGGCAGCAGTCCGCCGCCGGTGCCCCGGGGCCGTCCGCTGCCGTCGTCCGCCATGCCGCCGACGCCCTGCCAGGGTCCCCAGGCGAGGGACACGACGGGCAGGCCGAGGGCCTGGCGGTGCTGGGCGAGGGCGTCGAGGAACGTGTTGGCGGCGGCGTAGTTCGCCTGCCCGGGGCTGCCGAGGACACCGGCGGCCGAGGAGAACAGCACCAGCGGGACGGGGTGTTCACCGGCCGTCAGCTCGTGCAGGTGCCAGGCCGCGTCCGCCTTGGGCCGCAGGACGGCGTCGAGGCGCTGGGGGGTGAGGTCGAGGGCGAGCCCGTCGTCCACGACACCGGCCAGGTGGACGACTCCGGCGAGGGGTGTGTCCAGGCGGGCCAGGGCTGCGGTGAGCTGGGCGCGGTCGGCGGCGTCGCACGCGGCGACGGTCACCCGGGCCCCGGCCGCCGTCAGCTCGGCGACCAGTTCACCGGCCCCGGGGGCGTCGGCTCCGCGCCGCCCGGTGAGCAACAGCCGCCGCACACCGTGCCGTTCGACCAGGTGACGGGCGACGTGCGCGCCGATGCCGCCGGTCGCGCCGGTCACCAGGACGGTGCCGTCGGCGTCGAACACCGGGCCGCTGTCCTCGGCGGCCGGGAGCCGGGTGAGCCGGGGCACGTGGACGGCGCCGGCGCGCAGCGCCAGTTGGGGTTCGCGTCCGGTGAGGGCTGCCGGGAGGGCGGCGAGCGTCTCCTTGAGGGCGCCCGAGCCATCGAGGTCGACCAGGATCAGCCGGCCGGGGTGCTCGCTCTGCGCGGCGCGGATGAGACCCCACACGGCGGCCCGTGCCGGATCCGGGGCGGCGTCGTCCGGGCCGACGGCGACCGCACCGTGGGTGACCAGGGCCAGCGGAATGTCCGTCAGCCGATCGTCGCCCAGCCACTCCTGGAGCAGCGTCAGGGTGTCGCGGGTGAGCGTGTGGGCGCCGGTGACGGGGTTCGTGCCGTCGGGGGTGTCGCACCAGGCGAGGGCGACGGCGGGGGCGGGCGCGCCGGAGGCCAGGGCGTCGGCGAGGACGCGGGCGTTCGCGTAGGGGACGACGTCGCGGCCGGTGGCGGCCAGGGACGGCCGCAGCTGCCTCGGGTCGAGGCCGACCAGTGCCCAGGCGGCCCGGTCGGTGGCGGCCGGGAGGGGCAGGGGCTGCCACTGGAGGCGGTACAGGTCAGCGGCCTGGGCCCGCAGGGCGCTCGGGGTGCGCAGGGTGAGCGCGTCGACGGTGAGGACAGGCTGTCCGCCGGGCGTGGTGAGGTGCACGGCGACCGTGCCGTCGTCGGCCGCGGTGAGCGTGGCGCGCAGTGCGCGGGCGTCGGCGGCGTGCAGGCTCGCCCCGGACCAGGCGAACGGGAGCCCCGCCGGGACCGGCACGGCGTCCGCACCCCGGGCCGCGAGCACGCCGAGGGCGAGGGGCTGGAGGGCGGCGTCGAGGAGTGCCGGGTGCAGGAGGTGGCCGTCGTCGTCGGTGGTGAGGTGCTCGGGGAGGACCACCTCGGCGTGCAGGGCGCCGTCGGTGCTCCACAGGCCGGTCAGGCCGTGGAAGGCGGGGCCGTACTCCAGGCCGCGCTGGGCGGTGGTGAGATAGAAGTCGTCCAGCGGCACCGGCTGGGCGCCCGGGGGCGGCCAGGCGGCCTCGGTGACGGCCGGGACCGGGGTGGCCGGGGTGAGGACGCCGTCGGCGTGCCGGGTCCACTCGGCGCCGGGTTCGCCAGTGCGGGCGTGGAGGGCGAAGGGCCGTCGGCCAGCGGGGTCGGCGGGGTCCACGCCGATGCGCAGGGCGGTGGTGCCGGTGACCGCGAGGGGTGCGTGGACGACGAGTTCCTCGACCCGGTCGCAGTCCGCGTACCGGCCCGCGTGCAGGGCGAGTTCGAGGAACGCGGTGCCGGGCAGGACCGGGATGCCGCCCAGGGCGTGGTCGGCAATCCAGGGGTGCCGGTCGGCGGCGAGGGAGCCAGTGAACAGCAGTCCGCCGGTCTCCGGGAGCGTGGTGACGGCGCCGAGCAGCGGATGGCCGGCGGCGTCGAGGCCGAGGGCGGTGGCGTCCTGGGCGGTGGCGCCGAGCACCTTGAGCCAGTACCTGCGGTGCTGGAAGGCGTAGGTCGGCAGCGGGACCGTGCGGGCGTCCGTGCCGACGTAGTAGGCGGTCCAGTCGGCCGGGTGTCCGGCAAGGGCGAGCCGGGTGACGGCGGTGGTGAGGGCGTCGCCCTCCGCGCGGTCCGCCGAGCGCAGCGCCGCCACGCAGGTCACCGCGTCGCCGGTGTGCTCGCCCGCGGTCTCCTCGGCCATGGCGGTCAGGGCGCTGCCGGGACCGGCCTCCAGGAACGTCCGCGCGCCCCGGTCGAGGAGGGTGCGCACGCCGTCCGCGAACCGTACGCAGCCGCGGACCTGGCGCACCCAGTAGGCGGGCGAGCACAGTTCGGCGGCTGTGGCAGCGCCGCCGGTGACGTTGGAGACGACGGTCAGGCGCGGCTCGTGGAACTCGACCCGGGCCAGTTCGGCGGCGAAGTCGGCGAGCATCGGCTCCATCAGCGCGGAGTGGAAGGCGTGGCTGACCGCGAGCCCCTTGACGCGGTACCCGCGCCCGACGAACTCGGCGGTGACGGCCCGCACCTGGTCCTCGGGGCCGGAGACGACGACGGCGGCGGGGCCGTTCACGGCGGCGATGCCCACGTCACCCGCGTCCGCGCAGGTGGCGAGGACTCCGATGACGTCGCTCTCGGCGGCGCGCACCGACACCATCGTGCCCCCGGCGGGCAGGGCCTGCATCAGCCGGGCGCGGGCGGCGACGACCCGGCACGCGTCGGGCAGCGTCCACACGCCGGCGAGGTGAGCGGCGACGAGTTCCCCGAGGGAGTGCCCGAGGAGCAGGTCCGCGCGCACCCCCCAGCTCTCCAGCAGCCGGTACAGGGCGACTTCCACGGCGAACAGGGCGGGCTGGGCGAGCCCGGTCGCGGCGAGGTCGGCGGCGGAACCCTCGAACACGACCTCTTTCAGCGCGAGGCCCTCGAAGGCGGCACACACCTCGTCGAAGGCCTCCGCGAACACGGGGTGACGGGCGTACAGGTCCCGTCCCATGCCGACGCGCTGGGAGCCCTGGCCGGGGAAGATCACCGCGAGGGGGGTCTCGCGGGCGGTGCCGGTGAGGACGTCGCCGCTCGGGGTGCCGTCGGCGAGGGCGCGCAGTCCGGCGCGGAACGCCTCCGGTGTGTCGGCGAGGACGGCGGCGCGGTGGGTGAGGGGGCTGCGGGTCGTGGCGAGGGAGCGGGCGACGTCCAGCGGGTCGGCACCGGGGTCGAGGTGCTCGTGGAGGCGGGCCGCCTGGTCGCGCAGGGCGGATGCGGTGGCCCCGGACAGCAGCCACGGCACCAGCGGCGCGGCGGCCGGCTCGACCGGGTCGGGCTCGGGCTCGGGTGTGTGCTCCAGGATCACGTGGGCGTTGGTGCCGCTGATCCCGAACGAGGAGACACCCGCCCGGCGCGGACGGTCGGCCGACGGCCATTCCCGGCCCTCCGTCAGCAGTCGCACGCCGCCCGAGGACCAGTCGACCTGCCGGGTGGGCTCGTCCACGTGCAGGGTGCGCGGCAGGACGCCCGCGCGCATCGCGAGGATCGTCTTGATGACCCCGGCGACACCCGCCGCGTACTGGGTGTGCCCGATGTTCGACTTCACCGACCCCAGCCACAAGGGCCGCTCCGGGTCCCGCCCCCTGCCGTAGGTCGCCAGCAGCGCCTGCGCCTCGATGGGGTCCCCGAGCTTCGTGCCGGTGCCGTGCGCCTCGACGGCGTCCACGTCGTCCGGGGTGAGCCCGGCGCTGTCCAGCGCGGCCCGGATGACCCGCTGCTGCGAGGGCCCGTTGGGCGCGGTGAGCCCGTTGGAGGCGCCGTCCTGGTTGACGGCCGAGCCCTTCACGGTGGCGAGGACCCGGTGCCCGTTGCGGCGGGCGTCGGAGAGCCGTTCGAGGACGACGATCCCGACGCCCTCGCCCCAGCCGGTGCCGTCGGCGGTGTCGGCGAACGCCTTGCAGCGGCCGTCCGAGGACAGCCCGCCCTGGTTGGCGAACTCGGCGAACGAACCGGGCGTGGCCATCACGGTGACGCCGCCCGCGAGCGCGAGGTCGCACTCCCCCGCACGCAGCGCCTGCCCGGCGAGGTGCAGGGCGACCAGCGACGACGAGCACGCCGTGTCGACGGTGACCGCCGGGCCCTCCAGGCCGAGGACGTAGGAGACCCGCCCGGACATGACGCTGCCGGAGGAGCTGGTCAGCGCGTAACCCCCGGCCAGCGACGCCGAGTTCATCAGCAGGGCGCCGTACTCCTGCGGGGTGCCGCCGACGAACACGCCGGTGCGGGAGCCGCGCAGGGAGTGCGGGGCGATCCCGGTGCGCTCCAGCGCCTCCCACGACGTCTCCAGCAGCAGCCGCTGCTGCGGGTCCATCGACAGGGCCTCACGCGGCGAGATCCCGAAGAACTCGGCGTCGAAGTCGCCCGCGTCGTACAGGAACGCGCCCTGCCCCTCCAGCGTGGTCCCCTGCCCGGGGTCGTACAGGTTCAGCGCGTCCCAGCCCCGGTCGGTGGGGAAGTCGGCCATCTCGTCCCGGCCCTCGACCAGCAGGTCCCACAGGTCCTCCGGGCCCCGCACCCCGCCCGGGTAGCGGCAGGCCATGCCGACGACGACCAGCGGGTCGTCCGTGTCGACGGCCCGGACCGTGTTCGCGGGCGCGGCCGGCTCCGGGGCGGCGCCGAGGAGTTCGGCGCGCAGGTGCTCGGCGAGGGCGGTCGGGGTGGGGTGGTCGAAGACGAGGGTCGCGGGCAGTTTCAGGCCCGTCGCCGCGTTCAGGCGGTTACGGAGTTCGGTCGCGGTGAGCGAGTCGAACCCGAGGTCCTTGAAGGGCCGTCCGGCGGCGATACCGGCCGGTTCGTCGTGGCCCAGGACGGCGGCGGCCCGGCCGCGCACCAGGTCCAGCAGCGCGGCCCGCTGGTCCGTGGGGTTCAGGCCCGCCAGGGTCGAGCGGAGCTGCCCGGCCGCGCTGCCGTCCCCACCGTCGGACCCGCTGTCACCGGTCGGCGAGAGGGCGCGCGCGGCTTCGGGGATCTCCTCGATCAGGGGGCGGCGCCGGGACATCGCGTAGACCGGCGCGAACCGCTCCCAGTCCATGTCGCTGACGGTGAGCGTCGTCTCCCCGTGCTCGACGGCCTCCCACAGCACGTCCATGGCGCTCTCGGGCCGCATCCGCCGCACGCCGAGGCGCTCCAACTGGTCGGCCAGCTGGTCGAAGTCGCTCAGCATGCCGCCGTCCGCCCAGCCGCCCCACGCGACGGAGGTGGCGGGCAGCCCCTTGGCCCGGCGCTCGTGCGCGAGACCGTCCAGGTAGGCGTTGGCGGCGGCGTACACGCCGTTCCCGGCACTCCCCCACACCGCCGCGCCGGACGAGAACAGCACGAACGCGTCCAGGTCCATCCCGGCCGTCAGCTCGTCCAGGTGCCGGGCGCCGACGGCCTTCGCGGCCATGCCGGCGGCCAGTTCGCCGGGGTCGACGCCGAGGACGGGGCCGTAGCTGGTGGAGCTGGCGGTGTGCAGGACGGCGGTGAGCGGACGGTCGTCGGGGATGTCCGCGAGGACGGCGGCGAGGGCGTCGCGGTCGGTGACGTCGCAGGCCGCGAAGGACACGTCCGCGCCCAACGCCCGGATCTCCTCGGCGAGTTCGGCCGCGCCGGGGGCATCGGCTCCACGCCTGCTGGTGAGGACCAGGTGCTCGGCGCCCTGGCCTGCCAGTCGGCGCGCGAGGTGGGCCGCGATGCCGCCGGTGCCGCCGGTGATCAGGACGGTTCCGCGTGGCTGCCACGGCCGCAGCGGGCCGCGCTCGGTGAGCGGCGCCCGCACCAGGCGGCGCCCGTACACGGCGGGGCCTCGGACGGCCAACTGGTCCTCGGCGCCTGCCGCACCGGCCAGCAGGGACGGCAGCAGGGCCGCCACGCCGTCGCTCCACTCGGCCGGAAGGTCGATCAACCCGCCCCACCGGTCGGGGTGTTCGAGCCCGACGACCTGCCCGAGCCCCCACAGCCGGGTGCTCTCCGCCCGGACGACGTCCCCGTTCGACACGGCCGCACCGCCGCGCGTCAGCCACCACACGGGCGCCCGCACCCCGGCCGCGTCCAGCGCGCGGACCGTGTCCAGCGCGTCCACGGCGGTCTCCGGCAGGCACACGACACCGTCGTACGCCCCTTCCCGCACGGCATCGGCCACCACGACCTCGGCACCGGCCGCCCGCAGCGCGTCGGCCACCTCACCGCCGTCGCCCGCCGCGTCGACCAGCAGCCAGCGCCCGTCCAGCGCCGGGCTCCCGGCGGCGGTGATCCGGCGCCAGGTCACGCGGTAGCGCCAGGCGTCGACCGGGCGGCCGACGAGGGCGGTGGCCGTGGGCATCTCCATCCAGTAGTGCTTGTGCTGGAAGGCGTAGGTGGGCAGGTCGACGCGGTCGGCCTGCGGGATGCAGGTGGTCCAGTCGACGGGGGCGCCGTGGACGTAGGCCTCGCCGAGGGAGAGCAACAGCCGCTGGGGGCCGCCTTCGTCGCGGCGGAGGGTGCCGGTGACGGCGGCTTCGCGGCCCAGGTCGTCGGCGGTGTCCTGGACGGCGCTGG
>DATCQX010000632.1:0-5746 GCA_036569285.1 Streptomyces sp. | reverse complement strand
CGGCGAGTCGGCGAACGGCTGTTGCTCGCCGGCCCTGGCGTACCCCCACGACTCGTACAGTGCCCGCGCCTTGGGGTGGGTCACGTCGAACACTCGGAAACCGCGGAGGTGGAGGAGTGACCGTTGTCCGGCTCGTAGTCGGTGGAACGCCACCACTACCGGCCGCAAGTGGGGCCCCGTACGAACTGGCCGCCGACCGGATACGCCGTGTGGTGGCCGAGGAGTTGCCCGGCGAGCCTGTGGCGGTCGGCGGGCAGGAGGTCTTCGCGAAGGACTCCCTGCTCGGTCACTCCCTCGTGTCCGTGTGGTGCGGCGTCGCCGGGCACGGGGACCAAGTCCGCGCGGCCCAGGCCGCCTACGCCGCATCGCCCACGTCGCTGCCGGCGCGGGAGGCCGCCCGGCTCCGCGCCGTCGGCCGCTGCGCCGGCCACCGGAACGGGGTGCTGTTCACCGAGGCCGTCGCCGGCCCGAGCCCGCTCGGCCTGATCGCCAAGGACCCCGGCCTCGTCGGCCGCCGTCCCGGGGATGCGGGTGGTGGATGGCCGGCTGGTGCGGGGCGAGCGGAAACCACACGTGAAGATCCAGTGCCTGGAGGGGGCTTCGCCGAACCGTTCTGTCACGGCCTGGCCGGTCCGGGCCCGTGCGGGCTGGAGGACGAAGGTTTCCGGGGCCGGTCCCGGGACGGAACGCGGCGATGGGCTGGCTGGGGCTGGGCACCGGGATGCGGAGCCGGGAGTCCATGAGGCGCCGCCGCAGCCCGCCGAGCCGACCGACGTCTCCCAGTCGGTGAAGTCGACGTGCGGGTGTGCTCCGCTGGTCACAGCTTGCCGGTGGGGGCTGTGCGGAGTTGTTCGGCCATCAGGTCGAGGGCGGAGCGGACGGTCTCGCGCGGTCCTTCGACCATGCGGTGGACCACGGGGACTCCGGATGCGGCCGGTGTCGCGGCGTAGGCGTCGCCCTCGCCGTGATGACCAGGGCGGGCAACAGTACAGCGAGGTCGGTGGCGAGCCCGGGCGGGCCGACCATGGCGAGATCGGCGGACGTCGGGTGCGGGCGGGTTCGGCGGCGGGATCGGTGACCAGGTCGAGGGGCGAGCAGTCGGTGATCTGGAGCAGCGGGGTGAAGGTGCCGCGCTCGCGGACGGTACGGCACGCGCCCGTTGCCAGTGCGCCGCCGGCGTTGTGGCCGACGGCGAGCAGGGCCCCGTCCCAGCCGTGCTCGGCCCGGTGCTTCACCGCCCACTCGCGGGCTTCGTACGCCTGGACGGGGCTCGGAAAGCGGTGCTGCAGCGCCGTCCAGCAGTCGACGTCGAGTAGGACGCGGCCGGCCTTTCTTCACGACCTCCGGCAGCACGTGTTCACCGCTCCGGGAGGCACCCACCGGCGGTCGGCGCTTTTGCCCCGGCCCCCTGAAAGGACCGGGGCCGGGTGTGTCAGTTGGCGCGGTCGGCGTAGCCGGTCGGGAGCTGGTCGGCGGCGTCGTCGGTGCCGCAGTCCTCGATTTCGGCGTCGTACGGGAAACCCCGTAATACCTCAGGCGTCGAGCACCTGCCCCGACCGCCGCACCACGGACCAGGGGCAGGGCCCCCGGGGGTGCCCGTCCCCTCCGTCACAGATGCGCGGCTTCGTTCGCGCGGGCGTCAGCCCTCAGCGGGGGTGCCGAGTTCGGTGACCTCGACCCAGTTCACGGTCTCATCATCCACGCGGAGCTGGTTCTCCCAGTCGTCCACGGCGATCACGGCGTACATCACGGTCTCGCCGTCCGCCGCGCTGCCGTGGAGGAACGAGGTGGCGTCCTCGCCGAGGTATGCGACGCGGTGGCCGAGCCAGACGAAGCCGCCCTCGCCGTCGTCGTGCTTCTCGGCCTTGAAGACCTCGTACCGCTTGAGGTCGGGTTCCGTGTTCGGCGTCCACTCCAGAGACACGCCGTCCTCGCGCGCCGTCGCCTTCAGACCGGTGACGGGCGCCGGGGCGACAAGGTCGCCGTCGGTGGTGGCGGAAACCGGCCCGGAGACGGTGGACTGGTTGCCCGCCTCGTCCACGGCGACCACCGTGTAGGTGTACGTGGAGCCGTGACTGACCGCCACGTCCTTGTACGTGCTGCCGTTGATCTGGTCCCGGTACAGCTGGCCGTCGCGATACAGGTGGTACTGGACGACGTCGTTGCTCGTCGAGGGCGTCCAGGTGACGATGACGCCGGTGCGCGGCTCGAACACGGCCGTCACCTTCGTGGCCGGTGCGGGCGCGTAGTCGCCGTGTGTGGCGGACACCGCGGTCCGCGTCGCCGACGTGTTGCCGGCCGCGTCGGTGGCGGAGACGTAGTACGTGTAGCCGGTCCGCTCGGCGACGGCAGTGTCGGTCCAGGAGGCCGAGGGCACCGTGGCGACCTGGGTCACCGGTGCCGTGGGGTGCCCGGGTTCGGTCCGCTGCTGCCGGAGAACGGTGTACTTCGCGGCATCGGCTACCGGCTGCCACGCCAGCGCGAGGCCGCCCTGCCCGTCCGTCGCCGTGAGGCCGGCCGGCGCGGCGGGGCCGGTGCGGTCGGCGGTGGTGACGGGGACGTCGAGGCTGCCGGTGGACTCGCGGCCGGCCTTGTCGACGGCGCGGACTTCGTAGAGCCAGGTCTGGCCGGTGGCGGGCGGGGCGTCGAGGAAGGACGGGGTGGTGAGCAGCGAGGTACCGCTGACCTTGGCCCAGCCGGCGGTGCTCAGCCGCCGGTAGACGCGGTAGCCGGCGAGGTCCATCTCCTTGTTGGCGGCCCAGCGCAGGGTCGTCTTCAGCGTCGTGGCGTTGTACGCGGCGGTGAAGCCGGTGGGGGGCAGAGGCTTGACGGTGTCGACGCTGGCCGCGGTGCGCGGGGCGTAGGTGAACCCGGCATAGGCATGGCCGGTCCAGGCGACGTAGTCCACACGGATGGTGTGCTTGCCTGCCGGGATGCTCAGGTTGAGCGTCTTGCGGACGGTGGTGGAGACGTTCTTCCACAGGTCGATCTTGCGAACACCGTCGACGTAGACGCGCATGCCGTCCTGCGTGGCGGCGTTGAACGTGAACGGTCCGCCGGAGCCGAAGTCCCGGGTGAGGGACCAGCGGATGGAGAAGTTGTCGTTCGGCAGCGTGACGCCGGCCGGGTCGCCGCTGCCCATGTTCTCGGCGATGGCCGAGTCGCAGGCGGTCAGCTTCGGGGTGCCGCTGAACGAGGCGTTGGCGAAGTACTGCGCCGTCCAGATCGGGGAGGTGCAGCCGGCGGCGGAAGCCGGGGTGGCGGTCAGCAGACCGCCGGCCGTGGCGAGCGCGGCTGTCAGGGCCGCGGCCCCCAGGCGGGAACGAGTCATCACAGAGAAGGGGGTCCTTTCCGGACCACGTGAAACACGTGAAACGTGGTGATGCCTGTGTGACTCGCGAGGCCGGGACAGGGTTGCCCCCGGCCCGGCCTTTCGCGCTTCCACGCTCCGCGTCGAATGCCGCCGCCCTGTGCCGGTCGCCGCATGCGCGTCGGCCTCGGCCGCCTAGCCCACGCCCGTCACCGATGGCTCACCGCCAGTTCGAGCAGGACCGGCACGCATCAGCGTGGGCGAGCGTTCTCCGCGCGTTCCGGCTCCGCCTCGGCAGACTTGACCCGGCGTACCGGACGGCCGCAGAGGCGTTGCGGCCCGCGCAGCCGGTCACGTCCGGGCGGCGCCTGCGCGAGTTCCGCGAGGAGGGATCAGGTGTGAAGGCAGGCGCCGACCCCGGTCGGGGGTTGAGCCCGCCGCCTACCGCCGTTGCGGGGCTACAGCGCTTCCAGGTTCGGCTTGGGCGGTTCGCCCGACCTGCTCACTGGAGGCAGGACCGACCAGGGGAAGTTGATCCAGTCGTCCGTGCGCTTCCACACGTAGTCGCACTTCACGAGGGAGTGGGACTTCTCGTAGATGACGGCACTGCGGACCTCGGCGACGGTGTCGAGGCAGAAGTCGTGGACGAGTTTGAGGGTCTTGCCGGTGTCGGCGACGTCGTCCGTGATCAGGACTTTCTTGTCGGAGAAGTCGATGGCGTTCGGGACGGGGGCCAGCATGACCGGCATTTCCAGGGTCGTGCCGACGCCGGTGTAGAACTCCACGTTCACCAGGTGGATGTTCTTGCAGTCGAGCGCGTAGGCCAGGCCACCGGCCACGAAGACGCCGCCGCGGGCGATGGAGAGGACGATGTCGGGCTCGTACCCGTCGTCGGCGATCGTCTGGGCGAGTTCGCGGACGGCGGTGCCGAAGCGCTCGTAGGTGAGGTTCTCTCGTACGTCACTCATCCGGCGTCACACCTGGGTCCGATGGAAGTTGCGGAAGGAACGGGAGGCGGTCGGACCGCGCTGACCCTGGTAGCGGGAGCCGTACCGGTCGCTCCCGTAGGGGAACTCGGCGGGCGAGCTGAGCCGGAACATGCACAGCTGGCCGATCTTCATACCCGGCCACAGCTTGATGGGGAGCGTGGCGAGGTTGGAGAGTTCGAGGGTGACGTGCCCGCTGAAGCCGGGGTCGATGAAACCCGCGGTGGAGTGGGTGACGAGGCCGAGCCGTCCGAGGGAGGACTTGCCCTCCAGGCGGGAGGCGAGGTCGTCCGGAAGGCTGATCACCTCGTAGGTGGAGGCGAGGACGAACTCCCCCGGGTGGAGGATGAACGGCTCGTCCCCCTCAGGTTCTACGAGTCGCGTCAGGTCCGCCTGCTCGACCGAGGGGTCGATGTGCGGGTAGCGGTGGTTCTCGAACACCCGGAAGAACCGGTCCAGTCGTACGTCGATGCTGGACGGCTGCACCATGGATTCGTCGTAGGGATCGATCCGGACTCGCCCGGCATCGATCTCGGCCCGGATGTCCTTGTCTGAGAGAAGCACGTCCCGAGGATACGCAAGACGCGCGGAGTCGCCCCAATCGGACGGCTCCACGCGTCAGGAATCAGCGCGGGATGGCGCGATGCGGCGCGAGGTGTCGCGCCTACCGCGCCCTCTCCACCGCCTTCTGCTCCGAGCCGCCCGGTACCGCGCCGGCCGACGCCTTGCCGACCGGCACCGCGCTGCGGAGCCGGGCGCAGCGGGGACATCGGACGAGGCGTCCGGGGCCGAGCCGGTCGGCCTGCTGCATCGGGAACGAAGCGGTGCTGAACACGTGCCCATCGGCACAACGGACGACGGTGAGTTCCATCAAGTCCAGAGTCCCTTTCCCCAAGAACCACGTCACCTCTGGCGGGGCTGCCGTGACGAATGGCGTCACATTACGGGATGAAAGGGACGGCCATGTTAACGCCGCTCCGCTCACCCCGAACCCTCTTCCAGACCCCCACCGTAAACCCCAACTCCCGCCCCACGAACCCGAATCCATCCCCCGAGACGCCCCTCCCCACCCCCACCTCCAGCAACGCCACCCCCCGATGGGGTAGAGTGACGGAGCAGTCGGACGCCGGGGCTTTCCCCACAGCTTCGATTTTGCGCGGGTGTAGTTTAATGGTAGAACATCAGCTTCCCAAGCTGAGAGCGCGAGTTCGATTCTCGTCACCCGCTCCATGAAAACCCCCAGGTCTATGGCCCGGGGGTTGTTTGTTGTCTGGACCGGTCAAGGACTGTTGCACCACTGGCGCACCATTACTGACCTTTGCGGCGTGATGTCGTTGAGGGCTGACGATGTGTGATCGTCGCGGTATGCCTGTTGTGTGAGATATCCACAGGGTGGTGGGCTGACGCCTGAACGGCAGGCGTTGCGCGAGCGGATCCGGCTGGAGGCCGC
>DATCQX010000631.1:0-12821 GCA_036569285.1 Streptomyces sp. | reverse complement strand
GCGGGCGCACTCCCACTGTTCGTGGAGGTTGGCGACGTGGCTGCCGATGATCCGCTTGAGTTTCATCCACAGGTACCGGTTGTCGTACTGGTGGCGGTAGCCGGTGCTGGAGCCGCAGGTGATGACGGTGCCGCCGCGCCGTACGGCGAACACGGACATGCCGAAGGTGTTCTGTCCGGCGTGGTCGACGACGATGTGCGGGTCCTCGCCGGTGGCCTGCCGGATCGCGCGGCCGAGTTTCTTGCCGTCGGCGATGGCGTTCGCGAAGTCGTCGTCGCTGTCGTGTCCGCCGAGTCCGAGTTCGCCGCGGTCGATGACGACGTCACAGCCGAGCGCGCGCAGTGCGTCCGCTTTGCCCGCTGAGCTGACGACGCCCACGGGGATGCCGCCGCCGTTCTTGACGAACTGCACGGCGTACGCGCCGGTGCCACCGGTGGCGCCCCAGATGAGGACGACGTCGCCCTGTTTCATGCGGGCGCCCCGCTCGGAGACGAGCATGCGGTAGGAGGTGCCCGCGCAGGCCGGCACGGAGGCGGCCTCTTCCCAGGTGAGGTGGGCGGGTTTGGGGATGAGCTGGCTGGCGCGGGCGAGGCAGTAGTGGGCGATGCCGCCGTAGTTGGTCTCGTACCCCCAGGCGAGCTGGTGTTCGCCGAGCATGCCGTCGTCCTGGGTGATGGCCTCCTGCTCGTCGACGACGGCCGCGTTGACGAGGACGTGGTCGCCGACCTTCCAGTGCCTCACGGCGGAACCGGTGCGGACGACGACGCCGGCCGCGTCGGAGCCGAGGACGTGGAAGGGCTGGTCGTGGCGGGTGGCCCAGCCGCCCTGCTTCGCCGTGGAGCTGAGGAAGCGGAAGGTGGAGAGCGGTTCGAAGGTCGCCGACCAGACGGTGTTGTAGTTGATGGAGCTGGCCATGACGGCGATCAGGACCTCGTCCGGCGCCGGCTCGGGCATCGGGACGGGGCCGACGCGCAGGGTCTTGCGGACGTCCTTGTCGGCCACGCCCCGGAAGACGTCCTGGTCCTCGACACGCAGGTGGGCGGCGGTGAACTCGTCCGGCAGGGCCGCGTGTTCGAGGTCCTGGGGGTCCGCGCCCGCCAGAACCGCTTCAGTGACAGAGTCCATGATCCCTTCCTCGATACAGGGGGTGGTGTCCGGCGGAGGGATTCATTCGGCGATCGCCGTACGGCGCTCCCACTGGTACACGGCGACTTCCACGCCGTCGACCGTGGTGAATTCACCGTCGTGCACGAAGTGTTCGTATCCCGCGCCCCAGCGGTGCTTTATCTTCTCGACGATGCGGGCGACGAATTGTTCGCGGTCCTGGTCGGGGAAGTCCTGGGGGCCGCCGGAGAGGAGCACCTTTATCTGCGACATGTTCGTACCCTCCCGAGGGGAAAGCGGTCGGACCCACGGAAAGCACGCTGCGGAAGGAAATGTGAGCAAGCTTTTCCGGCAGGGCGATTTTCTCTGCGCCGAGGCTCGCAGCCCCCGCCCTCCCGGACAACCCCTATTCCCTGGGGTGGCCGGACAGGGGTGCCCCGAGCCGGCCCGGGGTGGACGTGGACCATGGGGGAACCGGCCACCACCCCTTCGGCCCTCGGTCGAGGCACCTCACAACGCCAGCGGCTCACGCGCCTCGTGCCACGCCGCGGGCAGCCCGGCGACCCCCGTGCGCGCGGCGATCACCCCGCCCGCGATGGCGCAGGTCGTGTCGATGTCACCGCGCCCGGCGACCGTCACCCACAGCCCCTCCTCAAGGTCGTCGAGATGCCCCGCCGCGCACCACAGGGCGTAGGGGACGGTGTCGGGCCCGCACATGCGGTAACCGGAGCCGAGGACCTCCGCCGCGTGCGTGACCGAGGTGTGGTCCGGCATCCGGGCCGCGATCCGCACGCCCGAGCGGACGTCGCTGTCGGGGAGCGTTTCGGCGACGGCCCGCAGGAAGTCCGGCCGGGACGGGGCGGGCCCGCCCCGGCTGCGGGTCGCCAGTGCGGCGGCCAGCGCGACGGCCACCGCTCCAGCGACCGCCTCCGGGTGGTGGTGGGAGACCTCGCCCTGCCGGGCCGCCTGCTCGGCGACCGTGTCGAGGTCGGCGCTGTGCCAGGCGCCGAGCGGGGCGGCGCGCATGGCGGCGCCGTTGCCCCAGGAGCCCTGCCCGCCGAACTGCCCGGTGACCACGTCCCGCCACGGCTCGCCCGCACCGATGCGGCGCAGCACGTCATGCATCGACGCCCCGTACCCCCGGTGCGTGTCCTCGGCGTAGGCCGCGGCGAAACCCAGCGCCAGCCGGTCCTGGTCGACGACGCCCTCCCCCGCGACGAGTTCCCGGACGAGCACCAGCGCCTGAGCGGTGTCGTCGCTCCACCGCCACAGCGCTTCCGGGGGCAGCGTCCGCGCCTCCAGGGCCGCTTCCCCCTCCCGGCGCAGGATGCCGAACCAGCGGTCGCCGAAGGCGTCACCGAACGCGAGCCCGTGCAGGGAATCCAGCACGGCGGTGGGCACGTTGATCATCGGGGCAGTATCACAGCGCGCCCCGACTCCCGCACTCCTGTTTAAAAACGACCCCCTCCCCTGACCTGTGTCGGACACCCAGCGTCACGGATAGGGTGAGCGGTGATCAACCGGACGGGTGGGGATGAGGGCGGCGCGCGGTATGGGCGGCACTGAGGAGAGACAGCCGGCGGGTTCCGGGCGTCCCACGTCGAAGGACGTCGCCCGGCTCGCCGGGGTGTCCCACACCGCTGTCTCGTTCGTGTTCAACGGGCGTGCCGAGGGCAACCTCTCCCTGGCGACGCAGGAGCGCATCCGGCAGGCCGCAGCCCAGTTGGGGTACCGTCCCGATCCTGTCGCCCGTGGTCTGCGCCGTCGCCGTACGGCCGTGATCGGGCTGGTCACGGACGAGATCGCGTCCTCGCCGTTCGCGGGCCGGCTGCTGCGCGGTGCGATGGAGACGGCCTGGGACAACGATCACCTGGTGCTGACGGTGGACTCCGGCGGCGACCCGGCGAAGGAGGACGCGGCCGTCGCCGAGCTCCTCGACCGCCGCGTGGACGGCATCATCTACGCCGCGATGTCGCTGCGCCGCGTCCGCGTCCCCGAGGGGCTGCACCGCACCCCGTCCGTGCTCGCCAACTGCCTGCCCGAGGACGACTCGTTGCCGGCCGTCGTCCCCGCCGAACGGGCCGGTGGCCGCACCGCCGCCCGGCTGCTGCTGGAGGAGGGGCACCGCCGGGTCGCGATGGTCGGCGGACAGGGCGACATCGCGTCGGCGGAGCGGCTGCGGGGTTTCCGGGACACTCTGCGGGTCGCGGGGATCATGGTGCCCAAGGAGTGGACGATCCGCTCGGGGGGTGAGATCTCCAGCGGGTACGAGGGTGCGCTGCGCCTCCTCGACGGTGTGCCCGCCGACCGCCGTCCGACCGGGGTGTTCTGCTACAACGACCGGGTCGCGGCGGGCGTCCTGCACGCCGCGGCCCGGCTGGGCATCCCCGTGCCCGGCGGTCTGTCGGTGGTCGGCTACGACGACCAGGAGCACATGGCGGAGTTCCTGACGCCGCCGCTGACCACGGTCGCGCTCCCCCACCACGCGATGGGCGAGGCCGCCGCCCGGCTCCTGCTCGACTCCATCGACACCGGCCGCACCCCGCCCGCCACCACGCGCCGGATCGTCTGCCCGGTGATCAGCCGGGCGTCCCTGGGACCAGCTCCCACCCCGTGACGCCGGCCGCCGCCCCCGACACCACGAGTTCGGGCGCGCCGCCGTGGAGCCGCTCGGTCACCGTGGCCCGGTCGTCGAGGAACAGTTCGGCCAGCGAGCCGTCGACGAGCATCCGCAGCCGCCTGCCCGGCGTCCGCACCACGACCGGTGTGTCACCGCGCTCCACGGTCACGGTGCCCGTGTCCGGGTCCATCCGCAGTGTCAGCTCCGGCAGGCTCACGGTGGTGGGGCCGTGCGCGGTGACGGTGAGGTCGTAGGACTTCGGTACCGGTATCCGGCCGCCCGGCCCGGTGACGAACGGCTCGGCGGCGCGCAGCAGTTCGAGTTCCCGCGCGGGGACGACGCGCAGCGCGCCGTCCGGATGGGTGTCCACCTCCCTCGGTGCGGTGAGGACGCCGGCCCAGCCCGCGCGGTCCACCTCGCTCTGGGCGCGCGTCTCCCACGACCAGCCCCACATCAGGGTGCGGTGCGGTTCGGGGAGGACGGCCGGGGCGTAGAGGGCCCGGCCGTGGTCGAGGATGCCCGCGGTGCGGGGTTCGAAGCGCAACTCGCCGTCGGGGGAAGGTTTCAGACGTCCCGTCAGGTATCCCGTCGTCCACGGGTCGCCGTCCCACAGCGAGACGACGAGCGTCCACTGCCCGTCGGCGGTCGCGTAGAGCTGCGGGCACTCCCAGCCGACGGCCCGGTCGCCGAACGCCTCGGCCGCCACGGGGTCGTGGCCGTCCAGGAGGACTCCGGTGAAGCGCCAGTCGGTGAGGTCGTCGCAGTCGTAGAGCAGGACCGACGGGGTGCCGTCGGCGTGGCCCCCGCCGAGCAGGGCCCGTCGCCGTCCGTCGTGGGTGAAGACGAACGGGTCACGGAACATGACGACGTCGAGGCCGGGCGGGGGGCCGGTCACCACGGGGGCCGGGAGCGGCTTCCAGTCGGTGAGGGTCTCGTCGTCGGGGACGACGGCGCGGGCGAGGCAGACGGTGCCGAGGCCGGTGTGGTGGCGGTCGATGCCGGTGTAGACGGCGGTCGGTACGCCGTCGTCGTCGACCACGCAGCCGGACCAGCAGCCGGCCTCGTCGGGGCCGTCGGGGGTCGGGGTGAGGGCGATCGGGTGGTGCTCCCAGTGGAGGAGGTCGGGGCTGGAGACGTGGCCCCAGTGGATGTTCGCATGCACGGGGGCGGCGGGGTTGTGCTGGTAGAAGAGGTGGTAGCGGCCCTGCCAACGGAACGGCCCGTTGGGGTCGTTCATCCACCCGGCGGGCGGACGGACCCTGAAACGCGGTGCGTCGGGGTCGAGGTTCAACGGTTGACTCCTGCGGATGTGATGCCCTCGCGCAGAGGGCGCTGGCCGACGACGAACACGGCGACGGCGGGAAGCATGGACAGGACGACGCCGGCGAGGACGACGGAGATGGAGCCGGTGCCTAGGTTGCCCTGGAGGGAGACGAGGCCGAGGGGCAGCGTGTAGTTCTGGCCGGAGGTCTCCAGGATCAGCGGCCGGAAGAACTCGTTCCAGTGGTAGTTGAAGGCGAGGACGCCGACGATCGCGAGGCCGGGCGCTGCGAGCGGCGCGTAGACGGACCGGAAGATCCGCCAGGGCGCGGCGCCGTCCAGCATGGCCGCCTCCCCCAGATCCTTGGGCATGCCCATGAAGTACTGGCGCATGAGGAAGGTGCCGAAAGCGGTCGGGAAGGCCGGGACGATGAGGCCGAGCAGGGTGTCGGTGAGGCTCATCGACTTCAGGACGAGGAACACGGGGACGACGGTGACCTGGAGCGGCACCATCATGGTGGCCAGCACCAGCCCGAACAGGGGCTTTTTGAACCGGAATTCGAGGCGCGCGAAGGCGTATCCGGCGAGTCCCGCGGTGATCATCTGGCCGACGGCGATCAGCGCGGTCACGAGGGTGGAGTTGAGGGCCAGCAGCCAGACGTCGAGCTGGTCGAACACGCCCCGGTAGGCGTCGGCGGTGGGGTGGGTCGGGATGATCTTCGGGGGCAGGTCGAAGGACTGGGCGGGGGTGCGCAGGGAGGTGGAGACGGTCCAGATGACGGGGCCGAGGGTCAGCAGCGCGCACACGGCCAGGGCGGCGATACGCGCCCAGGGTCCGAGGGTGTGCCGGGCACGGCTGAGGGACACGACATGGCTCATGGGGCTCACCCGGTTCACTGGTAGTGGACGAAGCGCCGGCTGAGCCGGAACTGGAGGGCGGTCACCGCCATGATCAGCGCGAACAGCAGGACGCCCACGGCGGACGCCTCACCGAAGCGCAACTGCTCGAACGCGGTCTCGTAGATGACCATCACGACCGTGCGGGTGGAGTCGCCGGGCCCGCCGTCGGTGAGGACGTACGGCTGCTCGAAGACCTGGAGCGCGTTGATCACCCCGACCACGGTCGCCACCAGCAGCGTCGGCGACAGCAGCGGCAGCGTGACGTGGAGGTGTTTGCGCAGTCCGGTCGCGCCGTCGAGGGCGGCGGCCTCGTGGATCTCCTTGGGGATGTTGTTGAGACCGCCGACGAACAGCAGGAACGAGAACCCGAACTGCTGCCAGACGTAGACGATGACGACGGTGGCCATGGCCGCGTTCTCGGACGTCAGCCAGGGCACCGGAGCGATCCCGACCAGCCCGATCAGCCAGTTCACGACGCCGAAGTCCTGGTTGAAGAGGTACTTCATCACCACGGAGATCGAGGCGGCGGACAGCACCAGCGGGAAGAAGAACGCGGACCGGAACACCGACCGCAGCCACCCCGGCATCCGCCCCGTCAGCGTGAGCGCCAGGGCCAGCGCGATCAGGAGTTGCAGCGCGACCGCGAACACCATGAACACCAGGGTGTTGCGGAAGGAGACCAGCACGGTCGAATCCCCGAAGATCTCACGGTAGTTGGCCGTCCCGGCGAAGGTCGGCGAGTCGATGACGTTCCACCGGAAGAGGCTCAGGACGACCGAGCCGGCGATCGGGACGACCGTGAAGACGACGATGCCGACGACCGTGGGGGCCAGGAACAGCGTGGCCAGCAGGCGGGTTCCGCGCTCCCGGGGTGAAGAGCGCGGGGCGATTTCCGGTCGGGCCGGTGCCGGTGCGGGCGCGGTGATCTGCGTGCTCGTCATATCTCACGCTCCATGGCCTTCTCCAGGTCGCCCTGCATCCGGCGCAGCGCGGGGCGTACCGCGCGCGGGGAGGCGAGGGCGGTCCCGGTGTGCTTGAGGAGGACGTCGGTCACCTCGGCGACCTGCGGCGGCGCCGGGATCGGGCCGGTGTCGGGGAACTTGTCGAGGGTGTCGTAGAAGACGGGCCAGTGCGCCGGGCCGGTCTCGCGGTAGCGGCCCGCCGTGAGCATGGAGCGGCGGGCCGGGGTCGTCTGGTTGGTGTCGAACAGCGCGGTGAGCGTGTCCTTGCGGGCGGCGTACTTGATGAACTCCCAGGCCTCGTCCTGCTTCTTCGAGGTGCGCAGCAGGGCGTATCCGGCGGCGCCGAACTGCATGCGCTGGGTGCGCCATCGGGGGAAGTACTGGACGTCGTAGGCGTCGGCCTTCATACCGGCCTGGTGGAGTCCGCCCGCCCAGAAGCCGCCGGCGGGGGTGACGCCGACGCGGCCGGTGGAGAAGACGCCGACGAGGTTCTGGCCGTTGCCGCCCTCGGGGCGGGTGCAGAGGTCGTCGCGGATGAGGGAGGCGAGGTAGTCGTACGTCTCCTCGACACGGTCGTCCGTGGCCTGCGGGGTCGTCCAGCGGAAGCCTCCCCCGCGCCCTCGTCGTTCGGCGGGCGGGTAGAAGGCGTCCCACAGCCAGGCGCCGCCGGGTGCCTGGGACTCGGCGAGGAGGTTGGTGTCGTTGTTGAACAGCCAGGGCACGACGCCGCCCCACAGCCGGTTGGTCCAGAAGTAGGGGGTGAACTGGGAGCCGCTGGACCTCTTCATGGCGCGCAGCAGGGCGGTGAAGTCGTCGCGGGTCCAGTCGGGGGCCGGGAATTCGGCGCCGGCCCGCCGCAGGACCTGCCGGTTGAGGTACATGTCGGCGGCGTTGAACTCGACGGGCAGCTGGTAGAGGCTCCCCTCGTACATCATCGACTCCACCAGCGAGGGGTGGACGTCGGCGAAGTACTCCTTCAGCTCGGCCGCGTCCCGTTTCACGTACCGGTCCAGCGGGACGCCGAGGCGCTGGGCGAACAGCTGGACGCCCTCGGTGGCGACGTAGACCAGGTCGGGTGCGGTGCCCGCCGCGATCTGGGTGAGGATCTTCGCGAAGAAGTCCGACCAGTCCACGGCCTGCACCGCGTTGATCCGCAGCTTGATGTCCGGGTGCGCCTCGCGGAATCCCTCGGTGAGCGTGCGGACGGCCTGCGGCCCGTAGGCGGGGCCGAGCGTGGCGACGGTGAGCGAGCCGTCGTCGCGGCCGGGGATGTCGGCGCCGGTGAGCCGGTCCCAGCTCGCGGCGGTGCCGGCGAGGGCGGCGGCTCCCGCGCCGTAGGCGCCGTACCGCAGCAGCGTGCGGCGGGTGAGGTGCGAGTCGGTCATCCACGTGCCTAACTCGTGTTAGATCAGGGTTGATGCCCCAGATGATGTGAAGCGCGTCACGGGCATGTCAAGGTGCGCGCACCCTTGACCTTTAACGAGTTAGGTCGCACAGTCCTGCTGCACATGAGCCGCCGTTCTCACGAGAGGGACGATGTGTGATGCCCGGGTTGTCCAGGAGAGCGCTGTTCGCGGGGTCGGCCGTGGGGGTGGCGGCCTCGGTGCTGCCCGCGCCGGCCGAGGCCCGGCCCACGTCGCCGCCCGGCTGCGCTCGTTACCGCGCCGAGTACCACCACACGGTCCCCGACGGCTGGAAGAACGACCCGCAGCGGCCGGTGTGGATCGACGGCACGTACCACTGCTACTACCTCTACAACGCCGACTATGTCACCGGGGTCGTCGGCACCGCCTGGCGGCTGGCCACCAGCACCGACCTGGTGGCCTTCCGGGACGCGGGCGTCGCCGTCCCGAAGGACACGACGCCCAACGGGGACGTCTGGTCGGGCTCGGCGGTGGTCGACACGGACGGGACCGCCGGGTTCGGGGCCGGGGCCGTCGTCGTCCTCGCCACGATGTCGCCCGGCGAGGGCGCGGACCATCAGGCGCAGTTCCTGTACTACTCCACCGACCGGGGCCGTACCTTCACGCCCTACGGCACCGCTCCCGTGCTGACCAATCCGGGCGTCGCCGACTTCCGCGATCCCAAGGTGATCCGTGACGAGGAGCGCGGGCGGTGGGTGATGGCTCTCGCCGAGGGCACGAAGGTGGGCTTCTACCACTCGGACGATCTGAAGAGCTGGACGTACGCCGGTGGGTTCGTCAAGGAGGGGATCGGCATCCTGGAGTGCCCGGACCTGTTCCGGCTGACCGCCGACGACGGCACCGCGAAGTGGGTGCTCGGGGTGAGCGGCAACGGGAAGGGGGCGGGGCTGCCGAACACGTACGCGTACTGGACGGGGACCTTCGACGGGAGCACGTTCACCGCCGACGCCGGTGATCCGCAGTGGCTCGACCACGGGTTCGACTGGTACGGCGCGGTCACCTTCGACAGGCACCGCGCGGACGGCTCCGTCGATCCCGGCGTCCGGTACGCGATGGGGTGGCTGAACAACTGGGACTACGCGAACGTCACGCCCACCATCGACTGCGACGGGTTCAACGGGACGGACTCGATCGTCCGCGAGGTCACGCTGAAGCGGATGGGGTCCGGGGCCTACTACCTCGCCTCCCGCCCTGTCGCCGCCCTGGACGATCACGTCTCCCGCACCATGCGTCTCGGTGACATCCCTGTCGACGGCAGCCTCGTCCTCGACTACACCGGCACCGCCTACGAGTTGACCTGCCGTATCACCTGGGACCGGCTCACGGGGGCGGGCGTCCAGCTGCGGCGCTCCGCCGACGGGAGTCGTCACATCGACGCCGGGATCTATCGGGACTACGCGTTCGTCAACCGGCGGGGCGCTGTCAACCCGGACGTCTCCGGCAGGTGGCAGGAGAGCCGGTCTCCCTTCGATCCGTCCGGGGGGACGGTGACTCTGCGGATTCTGGTGGACCGTACGTCCGTCGAGATGTTCGTGGACGACGGGCGGTGTACGCACTCCTCGGAGGTGTTTCCCTATCTCGTCGACACGGGGTTGGCGTTGTTCACGATCGACGGTGGGGCGGTGTTTCGGGACGTGGTGGTACGGGAGTTCGGGGTGTGAGGCGCTTGAACCTCACACCCTTCGATGCCACTGGCTCCCCAGCCGCCCTACCAACAGTTCGTTTCACCATGAGGGTGACGAGGAGTTTGTTGTCACGTTCGACCTGGTCCGTAAGATCGCTCCATGCCTGCCGACGAACGTGTAAATCGGTCCATGCGTCGTGTCCAGCCGATATCAGACCCCCGGCCGCTGTCGGAGCTGCCTCAGCGGATCTGGTCAGATGAAGACTGGGAGCGAATCCAGCGCGGTTACCGTGCGCGGGACATGGACGAGAAGTGGAACGTCTTCACAGAGGGTGAGATCGTCTTCCTCCATCGAAGCTGGACCGGTTACGGAGTCTTCGCGGCGACCTTCGCACCGGTTGATGGTGGTGGATGGCGGATCGCCAGTGCCGTGGTGGAGCGTGACGGCGAACGCTACGGAGGCACGGACGACGCCTACGACTGCGTCATGCTCGAGCTGGTGATCACTGCCGTCGTGCTGGGCGAACCAGCACCGGAACTCCGCTCCAGGCTGGTGGAGTTGACCCGTCGAAAGTCACGCTCCGCTGACGCCCCGGCCGACGTGATTCAGCACAGCGCCCTGGGGCTGCGCTCAGACTCCAACTGATCGTTCCAGGATGAGTTCGGCGCAGGGGCTTGGCGGTCGGGTCTGGTGGCAGCAGAGTGGCGCGGCTGTCGGATGATCTTGTGCCTGATGACCTGTGGGAACGTATCGCTCCGCTGCTGCCGCCCCGGGCGCCTGCCAGCCGACGATCGCGCCGCCCTGAGGGACATCGTTCACGTGCTGCGCAAGAACGTGAGCTGGAGAGACGTGCCCGTCGAGCGGGCCGGGTGCAGTGGGGTGACGGCCTGGCGGCGGCTGCGGGACTGGACCGAGGCCGGCGTCTGGCCCCTCCTCCACGAGGTCCTCCTGGCCGCGCTGCGCAAGGCCGGTCTGCTGGACATGGACGATGCCGCGATCGACGGCTCGCACGCCTGGGCAGCAAGCACCACCTGATCGTCGACCGGCACGGCACACCCCTCGCTGTCACTCTGACCGGCGGAAACCGTCACGATGTCACCCAACTGACGCCGCCGCTGGACGCGATTCCCCGAATCCGCGGGGTCCGCGGACGGCCGCAGCATCGACCGGGCCGGCTGTTCGCCGACCGAGGCTACGACAAGTACCGCCGCCGCCACCGTCTCTCTGGCCGGACCTCATATCGCCGGCCTCTTCACCCGGCCCGCTCGCTGATCCGGGAGGAGTCGTCCGACGCGCGTCAGTTCCAGGGCCCCCGGCAGGGGTTTTCGCCCAGCAGCTTCGCTGCGGCCCTGCACAGGTCTTCGCCGAAGAGTTGGTTGCTGCCCCATTCGGACCCCCACAGGTCGGACGCGGCCTGGGCCACAGCGCGCCAGGAGTACTCCTCGTCGCAACGCCACGTGCGGATCTGGGCGGCCATCTCCCGGGTGAGCGTCGCCGGGTCGACGGTGTTGTGCGTCATCCCGGCGACCTTAGGGACGTCGTGGAGAAGGCGGCCACCGGATTACGCCCTCGCCCACCCGATCGACGGTCCATCGCCGCACCTCCAGCGGAGCGCTCAGCGTGCGAGTGTGTCGAACCACCGCACGATCTGCGGTCCCGCCAGTTTGAAGGATCCGCCGTGGTCGGTGTCGCCGTGGTCGACGACGGGGGCGGTGACGCCGTGGCGGGCCAGGTCGGCCGCGCAGTTGAGGGAGTTGGCGATGGCGACGTCCGTGTCGCCGGAGGCGGTGTGCAGTCGGACGGGGACGTCGGGTTTCCAGTCGCAGGTGCTGTCCTGTGTCTTGAGGGCGGTCAGGAGGCCGCCGTCGGGGTGGTGGAGGCGCTTGTAGAAGGTGTCGGTGAGGAGTTGTTTCACCGAGCCGGGGAGTTTGGCGACGATGTCTTCCTCGGTGTGGTGGGTGTCGAAGAGTTGCTCCACGTATCCGGCGTAGGGCTGCCGGAAGGCTTCGGAGGGGTGGTGGTAGATGGGGTGCAGCCGGTTCTGCGCGGTGAGGAAGTAGGCCATGTAGATTTCGCCGCTGATGTCGTTGATGCGGCCGTCGAGGAGGGCCGGGATCTCGGCGCCGAGGAGGTCGTAGGGTCCGGCGACCGGCGCGAGGGCCCGCAGCCGGAAGTGGCGGTCCGCGCCGCGCGACAGCTCGCGGCCGAGTGCCATGGCGACCTGGCCGCCCTGGGAGAACCCGGTGCCGTACACGTCCGAGGTGAGCGGTCTGCCGAGCGTACGTGCGGCGGTCCGGGAGGCCCGCAGCATGTCCAGTGAGGCGGTGACGGCGGAGGCGGTGTCCATGTACGGGTGCCGGCCGGGGCCCTTGCCGAGGCCGAGGTAGTCGGGGGCGGCGACGGCACGTCCCGCCGAGGCGTGCAGGTAGGGCGCGTACAGCCCGAAGTCCTCGGCCACGGACGGGGCGTAGTCGCGGTGGACCATCGTGCCGTGCGTGTCGGCCACCAGGTCCAGGCGCCGCTCACCGCCCTGAGGGAGCACCAGCAGGCCGGTGGCGGTGGTCGGCCGGCCCTGCGGTGTGATCGTCCGATAGGTGAGGCGGTAGGTGCGTATGCCGTGGCGCACGGTGGCGGGGTCGATACCGGCGCCCTCGAGGAACGCGGCGACCTGGGCCCGGCTGAGGTCTGCGACAGGGGTGACTCCGAGAAGGGTGCCACGCGTCATGCTCTGGCTAGCCGAGCGTGGCTGGGTGGCCGCGATGGCGGGGGTGACGACAAGGACGGCGAGGCCGAGGGCTGTTCCGGCGGCCAGGGTTTGAAGTGCTCGCCTGCGGCGGAGCGTGGTGTAGGTCATGCCGACGACGCTACGGATCCGTCGGTCGCCGGAACATGCGACTTTCCCCCCGACGGGGGTGCAGCCAGCCCC
>DATCQX010000630.1:0-6459 GCA_036569285.1 Streptomyces sp. | reverse complement strand
GGGGGGTGGGTGGGGGACCCCCGGCGTATTTTGGGTGGGGGCGTGCGGGACAATGGGTGGGAGCGTCCGGGTCGGGCGTCAATCAGGGACAGCATTGAGGAGCAAGTCATGGCGGGCAGCAGCCACGGTCACACTTTGGCCGCCTGGACCGGTGCGGCGATCTGTTTCATCGGGTTCTGCGTCGCGGGCGCGTTCATGGTGATGGCGCAGCCGCTGGGCTTCTGGGCCGGCATGGCGATCGCGGTCCTCGGCGGCGTCGTCGGTCTGATCATGAAGGGCATGGGCCTCGGCCAGCCGAAGGGCTTCCGGGACTTCCCCGACCACATCACCTACGGCACCCCGGCCAAGGCCGAGAGCTGAGACGCCCCCTCGCAGCGATTCCGACGGCGGCCCGGCGCGAGAAGCGCCCTGGGCCGCCGTCGTCGTCCGTATCACGACTCCCGGCGTGATTGCGTGCACAATGCAGGACATGACGACCGACAGCGCCGACCGCCAGGTGAACTCCTCCGCGCTCGCCCGCCTCGGTGTCCCCGCCGGGATCATGGCGGCCGTCGTCGGCGCCTTCGGGTACGTCGCGACCGTCGACCCCAACCAGCCCGGCCACTACCCCGTCTGCCCCCTCTTCCGGCTCACCGGCCTGTACTGCCCTGGCTGCGGCGGACTGCGCAGCGCCCACGCCTTCGCGCACGGCGACCTCCTGACCGCGCTCCAGGACAACGCCGCCGCCGTCCTCGCCTATGCCGGCTTCGCCGTCGTGTGGACCGTCTGGGTGGTCCGCGCGGCACGCGGACGCCCCGCGCGGGTGACGCTCGGAAACGCCCATCTGTGGACGATCGGGGCGTTCCTGCTGGTCTTCACGGTCGTCCGGAACCTGCCGTTCGGCGGCTGGCTACGTCCTTGATCGGCAGAGAATGTGCAGGTAGTGGGGCCCCCGTCGGTCCGATGCAAGCCTCACTCGGTCTGGCGGATACCATCGCCGGAGGAAATGTCACCGCCCGGAAGGGAGCCGCTCGCGTGAGTGTGCTCGACGAGATCATCGACGGAGTCCGTGCCGACCTGGCGGAGCGGCAGGCGCGCGTCAGCCTCGACGAGCTGAAGGAGCGCGTGGCCAAGGCTCCGGCAGCCAAGGACGGCGTCGCGGCCCTGAAGGGTGACGGCGTCAAGGTCATCTGCGAGGTCAAGCGCTCCAGCCCTTCCAAGGGCGCGCTGGCCGCGATCGCCGACCCGGCGGCCCTCGCCGCCGACTACGAGGCGGGCGGCGCCGCCGCGATCTCCGTCCTCACCGAACAGCGCCGCTTCAGCGGCTCGCTGGCCGACCTCGACGCCGTCCGCGCGCGGGTCGACATCCCCGTCCTGCGCAAGGACTTCATCGTCACGTCGTACCAGCTCTGGGAAGCCCGCGCGCACGGCGCCGACATCGCCCTCCTGATCGTCGCCGCCCTCGACCAGCCCGCCCTGGAGTCCCTGGTCGAGCGCGCCGAGTCCATCGGCCTCACCGCGCTCGTCGAGGTCCACGACGAGGACGAGGTCGAGCGTGCGGTCGCCGCCGGCGCGAAGGTCATCGGCGTCAACGCCCGTAACCTCAAGACCCTCGAAGTCGACCGCTCCACCTTCGAGCGCGTCGCCCCCGAGATCCCCGACCACATCGTCAAGATCGCCGAGTCCGGCGTCCGCGGCCCCCACGACCTCATCGCCTACGCCAACGCCGGCGCCGACGCCGTCCTCGTCGGCGAGGCCCTGGTGACGGGCAAGGACCCGAAGACGGCGGTCGCGGACCTGGTGGCGGCCGGTGAACACCCGGCGATCCGCAACAGCCGCGGTTGATCACCGGATAAGCTGACGACGATGACACCCACTCCGGCCTCCCAGGACAGGCACGCCCGCCTAGCGCGCGGCTGCCGCCCCCGGGGCTGCCACGCGCCCGCGCGCAAGGTGCACGGCCGGAGGGTGCGGTACGTCATCGGAGACGAACCTGGGCAGGTAAACGGGCGTCGATGGCAGGTCCTTTAGGGGCGCGGGGAACTGCGCGACCAGCCACAGACCACCTGTAAGCCGATCGCGAGCCCCTGCCCCCACGGCGATTAGTGTTTCTTCCACGCGCTCACCGTGAGGTTTCCGCATGTCCAGCGAGTTCTTCATTCCCGACCCCGACGGTCAAGTCCCCACCCCCGAAGGCTACTTCGGTGACTTCGGCGGCAAATTCATCCCCGAAGCCCTCGTGGCCGCAGTGGACGAAGTGGCCGTCGAGTACGACAAGGCCAAGAACGACCCTGAGTTCGCCCGCGAGTTGGACGACCTTCTGGTCAACTACACCGGCCGCCCCAGCTCCCTCACCGAAGTCCCTCGCTTCGCCGCGGAAGCGGGAGGCGCCCGCGTCTTCCTCAAGCGCGAAGACCTCAACCACACCGGCTCCCACAAGATCAACAACGTCCTCGGCCAGGCTCTGCTGACCAAGCGCATGGGCAAGACGAGGGTCATCGCGGAGACCGGCGCGGGCCAGCACGGCGTCGCGACGGCCACGGCCTGCGCCCTGTTCGGCCTCGACTGCACGATCTACATGGGCGAGATCGACACCCAGCGCCAGGCCCTGAACGTCGCCCGCATGCGCATGCTCGGCGCCGAGGTCATCGCCGTGAAGTCCGGCAGCCGCACGCTGAAGGACGCGATCAACGAGGCGTTCCGCGACTGGGTCGCGAACGTCGACCGCACGCACTACCTCTTCGGCACGGTCGCGGGCCCGCACCCCTTCCCCGCGATGGTCCGCGACTTCCACCGGGTGATCGGCGTCGAGGCCCGCCGCCAGATCCTGGAGCGCGCGGGCCGCCTCCCGGACGCCGCGATCGCCTGCGTCGGCGGCGGCTCCAACGCGATCGGCCTGTTCCACGCGTTCATCCCCGACACGGACGTCCGTCTCATCGGCTGCGAGCCCGCCGGGCACGGCGTCGAGACGGGCGAGCACGCGGCGACGCTGACGGCCGGTGAGCCCGGCATCCTGCACGGCTCGCGGTCGTACGTCCTCCAGGACGACGAGGGGCAGATCACCGAGCCGTACTCGATCTCGGCGGGCCTCGACTACCCCGGGATCGGCCCGGAGCACTCCTACCTCAAGGACAGCGGCCGGGGCGAGTACCGCGCGGTCACCGACGACGCGGCGATGCAGGCCCTGCGCCTCCTCTCCCGCACCGAGGGCATCATCCCGGCGATCGAGTCGGCACACGCGCTCGCGGGCGCGCTGGAGGTCGGCAAGGAACTGGGCAAGGACGGGTTGATCGTCGTCAACCTGTCCGGGCGCGGCGACAAGGACATGGACACGGCGGCCCGCTACTTCGGCCTGTACGACACCGAGGGGGACTCGAAGTGAGCGGCAACATCCAGCTGTTGAGCGACACCCTGGCCGCCGCGAAGGCCGAGGACCGGGCCGCGCTGATCGCCTACCTCCCGGCCGGTTTCCCGACCGTGGACGGCGGCATCGACGCGATCAAGGCCGTCTTCGACGGCGGCGCGGACGTCGTCGAGGTGGGCCTCCCGCACAGCGACCCGGTGCTCGACGGGCCGGTCATCCAGACGGCGGACGACATCGCCCTGCGCGGCGGCGTCAGGATCGCGGACGTCATGCGGACGGTCCGTGAGGCGTACGAGGCGACCGGCAAGCCGGTGCTGGTGATGACGTACTGGAACCCCATCGACCGCTACGGCGTCGAGCGGTTCACCGCCGAGCTGGCCGAGGCCGGCGGCGCGGGCTGCATCCTGCCCGACCTGCCCGTCCAGGAGGCCGGGCTGTGGCGGGAGCACGCGGCCAAGCACGGGCTCGCGACGGTGTTCGTCGTCGCCCCCAGCAGCAAGGACGCGCGGCTCGCGGAGATCACGGCGGCCGGCAGCGGGTTCGTGTACGCGGCCTCCCTGATGGGCGTCACCGGGACCCGTGAGTCGGTCGGCGCGCAGGCGCAGGACCTCGTCGAGCGGACCCGCGCGACCCGCGCCGACCTGCCCGTCTGCGTCGGCCTCGGGGTCTCCAACGCCGAGCAGGCCGCCGAGGTGGCCGCCTTCGCGGACGGTGTGATCGTCGGGTCGGCGTTCGTGAAGCGGATGCTGGACGCGGCGGACGCGGCGGCCGGGGTCGAGGCGGTGCGGGAACTGGCGGCGGATCTCGCGAAGGGCGTGCGCCGGACGGCATAAGGGCTGGTGGGCCGGTCGGGCGGTCACTCACTCGATCGGGTGGTCCTGGGACAGGGGAGGCGCAATGCGTCTCCCCTGTTCGTTCTGGGGGTGTGAGCGAGAAGAATCGAGTGGGAAAGCTGTCGGCGCGGGAGCGGCTGGCGGCGGAGCGTCAGAAGCAGAAGTCCGCCGACAAGCGGCGCAAGGTGCTGGTCGTCGGGGCGAGCGTCCTCGCCGTCCTCGGAGTCGCCGCCGGGATCGGCGTCGTCGCGGCGAACGCCGGCAAGGACAGTGGTGACAGCGCGGGTCCGGTCGTCGCGCCGTCGGGGGCGAACGGGAAGGACGCGCTGGCGATCCCCGTCGGGGGCGAGGCCGCGAAGTCGACGCTGACGGTCTGGGAGGACTTCCGCTGCCCGGCCTGCAAGGCGTTCGAGACGGCGTACCGCTCGACGATCCATGAGCTGACCGGCGCGGGCAAGCTGAAGGTCGAGTACCACCTGGCCACCCTCATCGACGGCAACCTCCGGGGCAGCGGGTCCCGCAAGGCGGCCAACGCGGCGGCCTGTGCGCAGGACGTCGGCAAGTTTCCCGCGTACCACGACGTCCTGTACGAGAACCAGCCGCAGGAGACCGACGACGCGTACAGCAAGGAGGCCAGGCTGATCGAGCTGGCCGGGAAGGTCGAGGGGCTGGACACGCCGGCCTTCCGCACGTGCGTCGAGAAGGGCACGCACAACGCGTGGGTGAAGAAGTCCGCCGACGCGTTCAGGAACGGTGGGTTCGGGGGGACGCCGACCGTGCTGCTCGACGGGAAGAACATCTATCAGGATCAGTCGATGACGCCGGCGAAGCTGAAGCAGTTGGTGGAGGAGGCCGCCAAGGGGTGAGGGTGGTCGGTTCCGGGGTGGGGTGGGGTGACAGGGGATCGACAGGAGTTACCCCGCGTTTGACCGGCCTGTTATCCAGCCGTTGCCGGGCCGCCCGTCGTCGGCCCGGTTCGGCAAGGTAGCGTCGTCCCTGCCATGGAAATTGCCTACATTCCCAGTCCGTCGCACGGGGTCTATCACCTCGGACCCATTCCGCTGCGCGGCTATGCGTTCTGCATCATCATCGGCGTCTTCGTCGCGGTCTGGCTCGGCAACAAGCGGTGGCTTGCGCGGGGCGGGCGGGCCGGGACCATCGCCGACATCGCCGTCTGGGCGGTGCCGTTCGGGCTCGTCGGTGGGCGGTTGTATCACGTCATCACCGACTACGAGCTGTACTTCAGCGAAGGCCGGGACTGGGTCGACTCCTTCAAGGTGTGGGAAGGCGGGCTCGGGATCTGGGGGGCGATCGCGCTCGGTGCGGTCGGGGCGTGGATCGCCTGTCGGCGGCGGGGGATTCCGTTGCCGGCCTACGCGGACGCCGTGGCGCCGGGGATCGCGCTCGCGCAGGCGATCGGGCGGTGGGGGAACTGGTTCAACCAGGAGTTGTACGGGAAGGCGACGGATCTTCCCTGGGCGCTGCACATCACGTCCTCCGCGGACGGGCGTGTTCCCGGGTACTACCACCCGACCTTCCTGTACGAGTCCCTCTGGTGCATCGGTGTCGCGTTCCTCGTGATCTGGGCGGACCGTCGCTTCACCCTCGGGCATGGGCGGGCCTTCGCCCTCTACGTCGCCGCGTACTGTGTCGGCCGCTTCTGGACCGAGTACCTCCGCGTCGACGACGCCCACCACATCCTGGGCCTCCGCCTCAACAACTGGACCGCCCTCATCGTCTTCCTCCTCGCGGTGACGTACTTCGTGATCGTCGGCAAGAAGAAGCCTGGGCGGGAAGAGGTTGTGGAGCCGGGCGTCTCTGACGAGGGGCCCGAAGAGGAGAAGGCCGAGGCAGAAGAAGGTAAGGCCGAGGAGGAGAAGGCCGAGGCCGAGGACGGGAACGAGGCGGAGTCGGCCGGCAAGAAGAGTTAGCCGGGTATCCGACGAAGAGGGCGTCCAGGGGTTCCTGGGCGCCCTTCGTGTTTGTCGGCGGATCGCTGGGGTGGGAGCGGCACCGCCGGAATGCGCCGTCGTGGCTGATCGCCGTTGCGGCGGGAAAAAGGGGGCGGGGAGAAGAAGGGGCGGAGGATAGAAGAGGGGCGGAGATGAGAGGAGAAGGGGGAGCGGTGAGAGGTAGAGGTGGTGCGGGGCTGAGGCGATGGTGAGGAGCGGAGGCGGGGACGAGAGTGGGGTCGATTCGGCTGGTGAGGATGGTTGGTGTGGGGATGGCACCGCCGGAATGCGCTGTTGTGGTTGATCGCCGTTGCGGCGGGAAGTAGGGGGC
>DATCQX010000629.1:0-7181 GCA_036569285.1 Streptomyces sp. | reverse complement strand
TAGGCAGGAGCCCCTGGACGGTTCGCCAGCCGCGATGGCATTCAATCACTTACCGGCAGGCGTGCACGACGCCTTCGCTCCATTGTCCGTCACGCCGGTGACACACTCGGTGCCGATGGCCAAGAATCACCGATCCGATCGCCCCTCCCCGCAGGCGCTGCTGCGCAGCATCGCCGCCGGGCGGGACCGCGCCTCGCGCATCACCCATACGGAGCACTTGCCCCCGCGCGCGGGCCGTCATGCCGTCTGGCCGCACCGAATCCGCGCCGAGGTGGTCGCGGCCGTTGAGGCGTACGGCATCGAGCACCCCTGGGAACACCAGGCGCTGGCCGCCGAACACGCCCTGGACGGCGAGTCGGTGGTGGTCGCGACGGGCACCGCGTCGGGCAAGTCGCTGGCTTATCTCGTACCGGTCCTGAGCGCCCTTCTGGACGGCTCCGAAGCCCCTAACGGGCGTGGCGCGACGGCGCTCTACCTCGCTCCGACGAAGGCGCTGGCGGCGGATCAGCTCCGTTCGGTGAAGGAACTTTCACAACCTCTCGGCGCTTCGGTGCGTCCTGCTGTGTACGACGGGGACACGGCGATGGAGGAGCGTGAGTGGGTGAGGCAGTACGGCAACTACGTCCTGACGAATCCGGACATGCTGCACCGCGGGATCCTCCCCTCGCACGCGCGCTGGTCGTCGTTCCTGAAGTCCCTGAAGTACGTCGTGGTGGACGAATGTCACACCTACCGGGGTGTGTTCGGCTCCCACGTCGCCCAGGTCCTGCGCCGCCTGCGGCGGCTGTGCGCCCGCTACGGCTCCTCCCCGGTCTTCCTCCTGGCGTCCGCGACGGCCGCCGAACCCGCCGTCGCCGCCTCCCGGCTGACGGGCCTTCCGGTCGTGGAAGTAGCGGACGACGCCTCCCCGCGCGGGGAGTTGGTCTTCGCCCTGTGGGAGCCGCCGCTGACCGAACTGGAGGGCGAGAAGGGCGCCCCCGTGCGGCGGACGGCGATCGCCGAGACCGCCGACCTGCTGACCGACCTCGCGATCCAGGGCGCCCGTTCCGTCGCCTTCGTGCGCTCCCGGCGCGGCGCCGAGCTGATCTCCGTCATCGCCCAGGAGCGGCTGGCGGAGGTCGACCGCTCGCTGGCCCGGCGCGTGGCCGCCTACCGGGGCGGCTACCTCCCCGAGGAGCGCCGCGCCCTCGAACAGGCCCTGCACTCCGGCGAACTCCTCGGCCTCGCCGCGACGACGGCCCTGGAGCTGGGCGTGGACGTCTCCGGGCTCGACGCCGTCCTGATCGCCGGGTACCCCGGCACGCGCGCGTCCCTGTGGCAGCAGGCGGGGCGTGCGGGGCGGGGCGGCGAAGGGGCTCTGGCCGTCCTGGTCGCACGTGACGACCCCCTGGACACGTTCCTCGTCCACCACCCCGAGGCGATCTTCGACCAGCCCGTCGAGTCCACCGTCCTCGACCCCGACAACCCGTACGTCCTCGCGCCCCAGTTGTGCGCCGCCGCCGCGGAACTTCCCCTCACCGAGGACGACTTCGAGCTGTTCGGCCCCTCCGTCAAGGACCTCCTCCCCCAGCTGGAGGCCGCCCGGCTCCTGCGCCGGCGCACGAAAGCCTGGCACTGGACACGCCGGGAGCGGGCCGCCGACCTCGCCGACATCCGGGGGGAGGGGGGTACGCCGGTCCAGATCGTCGAGGCGGGTACGGGGCGGCTGCTCGGCACGGTCGACGCCGGGTCCGCGCACACGGCCGTCCACGAGGGAGCCGTCCACCTCCACCAAGGGCGCACGTATCTCGTCCGCTCGCTGGACCTGGACGACTCGACGGCCCTGGTCGAGGAGGCCAACCCGCCGTACTCGACGATCGCCCGGGACACGACGTCCATCGCCGTCCTCTCCACGGACGTCGAGATCCCGTGGGGCGAGGGAAAGTTGCACTACGGCTCGGTCGAAGTGACCAACCAGGTCGTCTCGTTCCTCCGCCGCAGAGTCCTGACCGGCGAGGTCCTGGGCGAGACGAAGCTGGACCTCCCGCCGCGGAAACTCCGCACCAGGGCGGTGTGGTGGACGCTGACGGAAGACCAACTGGACCGCGCCAACATCCCCCCGGAAATCCTGGGCGGCGCCCTCCACGCCGCCGAACACGCCTCCATCGGCATGCTCCCCCTCTTCGCGACCTGCGACCGCTGGGACATCGGCGGCGTCTCCATCCCCCTCCACCCGGACACCCTCCTCCCCACGGTCTTCGTCTACGACGGCCACCCCGGCGGAGCCGGCTTCGCCGAACGCGCCTTCCACACGGCGGCGCCTTGGCTGGGGGCCACCTTGGAAGCCATCACCGCTTGCCCCTGCGACACCGGCTGCCCTTCCTGCATCCAGTCCCCCAAGTGCGGCAACGGTAATGAGCCGTTGCACAAGCGGGGGGCGATACGGGTGTTGGGGGAGTTGCTTCGGGGGGCGGGGAAGTAGGGGGGCGCGGAACAGCTCGGGGGGTCGCGGCGCATCGGCGGCTGCGGGCGCGTCGTGGCCGTTCGCGCCCGCACCGCACCAGTCGTCCGAATTCTTCTGCGCCGTTCGAGTGATTCAGTCCCGGTAGGCGTGTAATCGCGCGGCGAGGGTGATTGCCTCGTGACGGTTCGGCAACTCCCCGTGGCTGGTTTCTGGAGACCTCTGGATGATTCGTCATGTCGGCCCGCAGCCATGCTCCGTCGCGGACGAGTACCGGCGACGGCCTTTGCTGAGCGCGGTGGAAGCCGACTGCGCCCGGTGGCTCAAGGCTCACCGGCTGGCGGACTCCCGGACGTGCGGGGAGGTCGGCAGGCTGTCCGCCTCCTACGCGTACCGGTGCTGGAGGACGGCCGGGGCCGGTGAACTGGTCGTGCTGGCCGAGTGGTGTTCCCTGTCGCTGCTCGTCGACGACGCTCTGGACGGCCCCGGTGGGCGGGCGGAGCAGCAGCTCGGGGCGTACGCGGAGCATCTGGTCTCGCTCGGCCGGTCGGACAGCCCGGCCGAGGCGGTGCGGCGAGAGCGCGGCCCGTCGGGGTTCGTCGGCGCGTTCGACGATCTGCTGGCGCGGCTGGGGCCCCGGATGGGGCAGGAGTGGGTCCGGCGTTTTCTGCGGCACTGCCTGCTGAGTGTCGAGGCGTTCGGATGGGAGGCGGGCAACCGGTCCGAGGCCCGCTGGCCCTCGCTCGACTCCTACCTGGCGAATCGGCCGCACAGCAGCGCGAGCCTGGGCAACCTCGATCTGGTGGAGTACGCGGCACGCACCCCGCTGACGCCGGATCAGGCCGCGCACGAGGACGTGGTGGCGCTCCGGCGCCTCGCGGCGGACTGCACCGCCTGGCACAACGACCTCGTGTCCTGGCCCAAGGAGCGCGCCCAGGGCGACCCCCACAACCTCGTCCTGCTGCTGGCCCACCACGAGCTCATGCCGCTGCCCCGGGCCGAAGAGGAGGTGCGCCTGCGGATCTGTGCCCGGCTGGCGGAACTCCACTGCGCCGCCGACCGCCTGCCCCTGTCCGTGCCCGGCGCGGAGGCCTACGGCGAGGCTGTGCGCGCCTGGACGCATGGCCTGATGACCTGGCACAACGTCGCGAAGAATCGTTTTGAGAGGCCGCATGTCCCTGCCTGACCTCGCCACCGTCCCCGACGCGTCCACGGTCGACGCCGCGATCCTGGACGCCGTCGAGCAACTCCCGCCCCGTATCCGCGCGGTGGCGAGATATCACCTGGGATTCACCTCGGGCCCCCGGACCGCCGGGCACCGCGGCAAGGCGCTACGGCCTCGACTGGCCCTGGCCGCCGCCCGGTGCGGGCCCGCCCCGGAGCGGGCGGTCGCAGCCGCCGTCTGCGTCGAACTGCTGCACGCGTTCTCCCTGCTGCACGACGACATCATGGACGGCGACCGCACCCGGCGTGGCCGCCCTGCCGCATGGGTCGTCTACGGCGTTCCGGCGGCGTTGCTGACCGGCGACGCGCTGTTGACGCTCGCGCTCGCCGTGCTGGCCGGCACCGGCAGCGCGGCGAGCATGGACGTGTGCGTGCGGATGATGAGCGCGCTCGTCCGGGGCCAGGGCGACGACCTCGCCTTCGAAGAGGATCAGCAGGTCACGGTGGACGCGTACCTGGAGATGGCGGAGGGCAAGACCGGGGCCCTGACCGGCGCCGCCTGCGAGCTGGCGGCCACCCTCGCCGGCGCCCCACCGGCCGTCGTCGAGGCACTGGAACGGTTCGGGCGTCACGCGGGAGTGGCCTTCCAGATCGCCGACGACGTCCTCGGCATCTGGGGAGACACCCGCCGCACCGGCAAGCCCGTCGGCAGCGACCTCGCCGCCAGGAAGAAGACCCTCCCCGTCGTGGCGGCACTCCACGCCGCCGGTCCCGAAGCCGGACAACTGCGCGCGCTCCTCGACAGCGGTGTCCCGCTGACCGAGGCACAGACACGGCAGGCGACCGTGCTCGTCGGGCGGCTCGGAGGGCGCAGCACCGCCGAGGCGATCGCACAACAGCAGCTCGATCTCGCGCTTGAGGCGCTGCACTGCTGCGAACTGCCCGCGGGCGCGCGGGAGGAACTGCGGTCCATGGCGCACCAGATGGCCACCCGGTGCCGCTAGCCGGGGCGCACTCGACCGGACCGCGGTTCTTCTCCTGTGGACGCCGGTCACCGCTTGCCAAACCCCTGCGTGCCGCCGACGCGGTTCCCTGCCCGAGATCGAAGAACGATGAATGCCCTGCCTCCACCCGCCACGGCGGAAAGTCCCGCACCCGCTTCCCCGGCCGGTGAACACGCTCGCGGCGGCCCGCCACCGCACGGCAGCGCCCGGTTGCCCTCACTGACCGGGCTGCGTTTCCTTGCCGCCCTGGCGGTCTTCTGGTGCCACGCGGG
The DNA here is from genome assembly GCA_036569285.1 of Streptomyces sp. Taxonomy (GTDB): domain Bacteria; phylum Actinomycetota; class Actinomycetes; order Streptomycetales; family Streptomycetaceae; genus Streptomyces. The sequence goes on along the minus strand of DATCQX010000629.1, from coordinate 2,301 downwards.
GCTCGTCTGGCAGCACGCGGGCGGGTGGTCCGGACTGCGCGTGCTCAATCCGGGTGGCCCGTTGGGGGTCTCGCTCTTCTTCGTCCTCAGCGGATTCGTGCTCACCTACTCGTCCCGCCGGGAAGACCGCGTCCGGAGGTTCTGGGGCCGCCGGGCCGCCAAGATCCTGCCCGGCCACGCGGTCGCGTGGCTCGCCGCCATGTCCGCCGTCTGGCTGGGGGTGGCCCGCCCGTTCCGGGAAACGGGGGTCACGGTGTGGCAGGACCTGCTCAATCTCCTGCTCGTCCACACGTTCTCGCCGTCGCCCAGCGGGCTCGCCGCCGGCAACGGTGTCGCCTGGTCGCTGGCCTGCGAAGCCTTCTTCTACCTGCTCTTTCCGGCATTGCTGCCGCTGGTCGACATGATCAGTCGTCGAAGGCTCCCGGCCGCCGCTCTGGCGGTCGCGCTCGCCGCGTGGATCCCCGCGACCGTCGCCTGGCTGTGCGGGGCGCGTGGGCAGCCCATGGACGTGGGGATGCACGAGGTCCTGCGCCCGCCCCTCTCCTACATCTACGTCTTCCCGCCCAGCCGGCTCCCCGAGTTCGTGCTGGGCATGGTGCTGGCGCGGCTCCACGTCCATCACCCGCCCGAGCGCCCGCGCGTCGCCGCCGCCGTTCTCGCGCTGGCGGGCGCGCTCGGCCTCTGCCTCGTCCTGCCCGCCCCGTACTCCGTCTCGGCGCTGCCGCTGGTTCCGCTCGCGCTGATCATTCGGTTCGTGGCCGCCGGGGATGCGCGGGGGGTGGGCAGCCGACTGCGCGGGCCCGCCCTCGTCCGGCTCGGGGAGTGGTCGTACGCGTTCTATCTGCTGCACTTCACGGTCCTGGCGGTGGTGTTCCATCTGTGGAGCGGGGGGTGGTACGTGGTGCCGATCGGGTTGGCTCTGGGGGTGACCTTGCTTGTGTCGGGCGCCGTCTATCGCTTCGTCGAGTGGCCGTGCTGTCGTGTCGCGGGGGCCGGGGGGAGGTGAATTCCGGGGGCCGTCCGGGGTGAGGGGCCCCGTCGGCGTCCCGCAGGATCCTGTGACAGTCCCCGCGCTGCGCGGGATCAGCGCCGTCCGGCCCGCCACCGGGGTGGCCGTCCCCGACACGTTCACCGCCTTGCCGACAGGGCCGAGGAACCGCACCACAACAGACCGGCATCCGACGGCGGCCGGGCAATCACCACTGGACGGGGCCGAGTCGATCTGTGAAGGTCCCGCTCGGGCCGTCGGGGTCCAGGAGTGCCAGGCGGACGATCGAATCGGTGCCCTCGGTCACCGTCAGCTGCCCCCTGTTGTTGTTCATGTCGGTGGCCGCGAAGGTGTGGTTCACGACTTCCCCGGGGGTGGCGGCGTTGAACTTGATCCCCGGGAACGCCTGCGCGTAGCGGACGGTGAGCATGTTCAGCGCCGCCTTGGACGAGCTGTAGGCGAGTTCGTGCATCTTCGAAACCGGCTGCTCCGGATCGGTCACCACGGAGAACGCCCCGGCGGCGCTGGACACCATCACCACGCGCGGGTGCTCGGCGGCCTGCAGCAGCGGCAGGAACGCGTGCGTGACGCGGATCGGGCCGTACACGTTGGCGTCGTAGACGGCGTGGACCTCGGCGACGGTCGCCTGCGCGGGGTGCACCGCATGCCCCGGCGCACCGGCGTTGTTGATCAGAACGTCCAGCCGATCGGTGTGCGTACGGACCAACTCCTCGGCGGCCGCCACGGATTCGTCCGAGGTGACGTCAAGCGGGACGAGGACGACGTCGACGCCATCGGCAGCCAACTTCTCGACGGCCTCCCGCCCCCGCCCCTCGTCCCGGGACCCGAGGAACACCTTCCACCCCAACTTCCCCATCCGACGGGCGGCCTCACGGCCCAGCCCCTTGTTGGCACCGGTGATCAGAACTGTGGACTGCTTGGTCTCGGTCATGCCCACAAGACGAGGCTCCGGCCGTTCCTGTGACATGGCGTGAGCGGCATCACATCACTGAGGTTCCGTCGGGGTCGGCGGGGGTGTGGGGCCGTATCGACATACGGCTCCACCTCGCGGGCGCGAGCAGCCGCAACGGCGTCGGAGCCTTTTAGGGACGCGGGGAACTGGGCGACCAGTCACAACGGACCCGCGTCCGACCACTACACCCCCAGGGGCGCGGGGCACTGCGCAAATCCCACTACGCGCCCGCACTCACCCCCACGCTCAGGGGCTCGGGACTGTACCGATATGCGGCTCCGCCGCGTGAGCGCGACCGCACCTTAACCCCCCTCCACCACCCCCGCCCGAGCCCGAACCT
>DATCQX010000628.1:0-10816 GCA_036569285.1 Streptomyces sp. | reverse complement strand
GTGCCTGTTCCTTGGAGTCTTCCGAACAGGACACTAAGTCGACAAGTGGCGCCCGTTCAACGAACACGCCGAACCTCCCGTTTTTCTTTTCACCCTATGTGATCAGCCATGTCGCTGCCCAACCAGGGTGCTGGCCTGCGCATATGTGCGTCAACTCCCCGATGACGCGGGGGCGGTGGGGACGCTGACGTCGAAGTGCCGGGCGCCCGGGGCGGCTTTCATGAGAGCACTGAGCGTACGGGCCTTCGCCGCACCCTTCTCGGCGCTGCCCCAGGCGACGGTCCGGCCGTCCGTCAACTCCAGTGAAATATCGTCGTACGAACGCACTTTGATGGTTTTTGTGCTTTTCAGTACGGCGGGCGGAAGACTCCCCGCCGTGCGGACGGCTTCGCGGACGAGGCGGTCCTCGCCGAAGCGGCGCAGGCTCGCGGCGGTGGAACCGCCGTCCGTGAGGGACAGCTCCAACAGCGGGGCGCCCTTGGGGGGTTGGGGAACCGTCGCGAACCGCACGCCCTCGTCGTCGACTTCGGTGTATCCGCTGCCCCAGCGGATCAGCAGAACGGGCGTCCGCTCGGTCACCGTGAGGGTCACGCCGTGCGGCCAGGAACGGGACACGTCGACGTCGTCCACGCGCGGCAGGGCCCGCTCCAGACGTGACCGGATCTCGTCGGTGTCGATGGACACCAGCGGGGTGCCCAGGGGCACTTGGGCGGCGTCCCGGACCTGCTGCGGCGTCAGGACGCCGGTGCCCGAGACGGAGACGTGGTCCACGCGCAGCCACGGGGAGCCGTACAACACCCAGGCGCCGCCCGCTCCGAGGAGTCCGGCGGCGGCCACCGAGGCGATGACGGCCCGGAGCCGGCGCGGGAGGGGGCGGCGGACGGGAGGCGGGCCGGGAGGTCCCTGCCGACGTGCCGTACCGCGCTCGGCGGTGCTGGGTCCTCCGGCCACGCTTGCCTGCCCTTCGTCGAACGCCTAGCGGCGCGAGGCGATCGCCTCGTACACCATGCGGACGAGGAGTTCGTCCGCGTCCCGGCGGCCGAACTCGCCGGCGGCGCGGGACATCTCGTACAGCCGGTGCGGGTCGGCGAGGACGGGCAGGACGTTCTCCCGGACCCAGTCCGGCGTCAGTTCCGCGTCGTCGACCAGCAGTCCGCCGCCCGCCTTGACCACCGGCTGGGCGTTCAGCCGCTGTTCGCCGTTGCCGATGGGCAACGGGACGTAGGCGGCCGGGAGTCCGACGGCGGAGAGCTCGGCGACGGTCATCGCGCCCGCGCGGCAGAGCATCATGTCGGCCGCGGCGTACGCGAGGTCCATCCGGTCCAGGTAACTTACCGGGATGTACGGGGGCATCCCCGGCATCTGCTGCACGTGCGGCAGTTCGTTCTTCGGGCCGACCGCGTGCAGGATCTGGATGCCGGCCTGCTGGAGCCAGGGCGCCACCTGCTGGACGACCTCGTTGAGCCGCCGGGCGCCCTGCGAGCCGCCGGTCACGAGCAGTGTCGGCAGGTTCGGGTCGAGGCCGAACATGTGGCGGGCCTCGGGGCGGGCCGCGGCGCGGTCCAGGGTGGCGATGGAGCGGCGCAGCGGGATCCCGATGTAGCGGGCGTCACGCAGCTTGCTGTCGGGCGTGGAGACGGCGACCTGGGCGGCGTACCGGGAGCCGATCTTGTTGGCGAGGCCGGGGCGGGCGTTGGCCTCGTGGATGACGATCGGCACCCCGAGCCGCTTGGCGGCCAGGTAGCCGGGCAGGGCGACGTAGCCGCCGAAGCCGACGACGCAGTCCGCCTTGGTGCGCTCCAGGACCTGCTCGGCGGCCTTGATGGTGCCGCGCAGCCGGCCCGGGACGGTGATCAGCTCGGGGGTGGGCTTGCGGGGCAGCGGTACGGCCGGGATCAGCGCCAGCTCGTAGCCGCGCTGGGGGACCAGCGTGGTCTCCAGGCCCCGCTCCGTGCCCAGGGCCGTGATCCCGACGGTCGGGTCCTGCCTGCGCAGGGCGTCCGCGAGGGCGAGCGCGGGCTCGATGTGGCCGGCGGTCCCTCCGCCTGCGAGTACGACATGCACCGAAATTCACCGCTCTCCGGACGTACGTGCCGGGGCACGCCGTCGCATCGTGTTCCATCTCCGGGGTTCCCGAGGGCTCCCGCCCCGCTTTCTGGCAAAGCGGGTCTGCCGCATGGCGAGCGCCGCCCGCGCAGCGGGGTCCTCTCGCGCGAACGCGATCAGCAGCCCGACGGCGAACATGGTCGGCAGCAGGGCGGAGCCCCCGTAGGAGAACAGCGGGAGGGGGACACCGGCGATCGGCAGCAGACCGAGCACCGCACCGATGTTGATCACGGCCTGCGCCATGATCCAGGTGGTCACACCTCCCGCGGCATACCTGACGAAGGGATCCTCCGTGCGTCCGGCCACGCGGATACCCGCATAGCCTAGAGCCGCGAAGAGAGCGAGGACCGACAGCGTCCCCGCGAGGCCCAGTTCCTCACCGGTGACGGCGAAGATGAAGTCGGTGTGAGCTTCGGGCAGTTGTCCCCATTTCTCCACACTCGCGCCGAGCCCCGAACCGAAGATGCCGCCGGAGGCGAGGGCGTAGATGCCGTGCACGGCCTGCCAGCAGTCCACCGGCCCCGCCTTGGGGTCGGTCGCGCCGATGCACTGGAGCCGGGCCATGCGGTTGTCGCTCGTCCTGATCAGGACGAACCCGATCAGCGAGGCCACCGACAGCACCCCCACGAAGAGCCGGGTGGGCGCCCCCGCGAGCCACAGCAGCCCGAACAGGACGGCCGTCAGGATGATCGCGGTGCCCATGTCCCCGCCGATCATGATGAGGCCGAGGAGCATGAAGGTCACCGGAACGAGCGGCACCAGCATGTGCTTCCACTGCGTGAGCAGCTTCCGGTCCTGCTTGCGGGCGAGCAGGTCGGCCCCCCACAGCACGAGCGCCAGCTTCCCGAACTCGCTCGGCTGGATCTGGAACGAGCCGCCGATCGCGATCCAGTTCTGGTTGCCGTTGACGGTCTTCCCTATCCCCGGGATCTGCACGAGCGCCATCAGGAACACGGCGCCCGCGAGGATCGGGTAGGCGAGCGCCCGGTGCAGCTTGACCGGCATCCGGGAGGCCGCGATCAGCAGAACGGCGCCGATGCAGGCGGCGAGGAACTGTTTGCGGAAGAAGAAGCTCCCCGGGAGCGACTTCTGCAGGGCCGTGATCTGGGACGCGGAGTACACCATCACGAGCCCGAGGACGATGATGAGCAGACTCCCGCCCAGGATCAGGTAGTAGGCGGTGAGAGGCCGGTCCCAGGCCTTGCGGGCGCGGGCGTGCAGGCGCGCGAAGGGATGGTCGCGCTTACGGGGGCTGGGCGCGACGGGCCGCCGTACGACCCGCTGGACGGGAGGACGCCCGGTACGACTGCTGGACACGTGACGGCAACCCCCTGATTTCCTGGAGAACCCGCCCTCAGCCGCCGATCTCGCGAACGGCCTGTGCGAACGCGTCCCCGCGCTGGTGGTAATTGGTGAACATGTCCATCGAGGCGCACGCCGGGGCGAGAAGCACGGTGTCACCCTCGGTCGCGAGGCCCTGGGCCTCCCGCACCGCCTGGAGCATCGCCCCAGTGTCGGTCCGGTCGAGGTCCACGACGGGTACCTCGGGCGCGTGTCGCGCGAGGGCCTCCCGGATGAGCGCACGGTCGGCGCCCAACAGGACGACGCCCCGCAGCCGTTCGGCGGACGAGGCCACCAACTCGTCGAACGTGGCCCCCTTCGCGAGCCCCCCGGCGATCCACACGACCGACTCGTACGCGGCCAACGACGCCTGCGCGGCGTGGGTGTTGGTCGCCTTGGAGTCGTCCACGTACGCGACGCCGTCCACGTCCGCCACGTGGGCGATGCGGTGGGCGTCCGGGGTGAAGGCGCGCAGGCCGTCCCGGACGGCCGTGGGCGGCACGCCGAACGCGCGCGCGAGGGCGGCGGCGGCGAGGGCGTTGGCGATGTTGTGCGGGGCCGGCGGGTTGACGTCCGCGACCTCGGCCAGCTCCTGCGCGTTCTGGTGCCGGTTCTCGACGAACGCGCGGTCGACGAGGATGCCCTCGACGACGCCGAGCTGGGAGGGGCCGGGCGTGCCGAGGGTGAAGCCGATCGCGCGGCAGCCCTCCTCGACGTCCGCCTCGCGCACCAGGTCCTCGGTGGCCTTGTCGGCGACGTTGTAGACGCAGGCGACCCGGTTGCCCTCGTAGACGCGGCCCTTGTCGGCGGCGTACGCCTCCATGGAGCCGTGCCAGTCGAGGTGGTCGGGGGCGAGGTTGAGGACGGCCGCGGAGTGGGCGCGCAGGGAGGGCGCCCAGTGGAGCTGGTAGCTGGAGAGTTCGACGGCGAGGACGTCGTAGTCGCCGTTCACCGCGTCCAGCAGGGAGACGCCGATGTTCCCGACGGCGGCCGTGCGCAGGCCCGCCGCGGTGAGGATGGACGCCAGCATCTGGGTCGTCGTCGTCTTGCCGTTGGTGCCGGTGACGCACAGCCAGGACGGCGCGTCGGGCCCCCGCAGACGCCAGGCCAGCTCGACGTCGCCCCAGATCTCGACGCCGGCCGCGCGGGCCGCCTGGAAGAGCGGCTTGTCGGGCTGCCAGCCCGGTGCGGTGACGATCAGCTCGGTGCCGTCCGGCAGGGTGCTGCCGTCGCCGAGGCGGACGGTGACGCCGAGCGCCCGGAGTTCGTCGGCCTGCGCGCGCGAGCGGTCGTCGTCGCCGTCGTTGACGACGGTGACCTCCGCACCCAGCTCGCGCAGCACCTTGGCCGCCGGGACGCCCGAGACGCCCAGGCCGGCGACGACGACATGCTTTCCCTGCCAGTCGGTCACTTGTCCGCTGCCCATCCCGCGTAGAAGAGGCCGAGTCCGACGATGACGCAGATGCCCTGGATGATCCAGAAGCGGACCACGACAAGGACCTCGGACCAGCCCTTGAGTTCGAAGTGGTGCTGGAGTGGCGCCATCCGGAAGACGCGCTTGCCGGTGAGCTTGAAGGAGCCGACCTGGATGACGACCGACATGGTGATGAGGACGAACAGGCCGCCCATGAGGGCCACGAGCAGCTCCGTGCGGGAGCAGATCGCGAGGCCGGTCAGCACGCCGCCGAGGGCCAGCGAGCCGGTGTCGCCCATGAAGATCTTCGCCGGGGAGGTGTTCCACCACAGGAAGCCGAGGCAGGCACCCATCAGCGCCGCCGAGACGACCGCGAGGTCGAGCGGGTCGCGCACCTCGAAGCAGGCGTTCGGGTTGGTGAGCGTCTCGCCGTTGGCGCAGGACTCCTGGTACTGCCAGACGCCGATGAACGTGTAGGCGCCGAAGACCAGCACCGACGCGCCGGTGGCGAGGCCGTCCAGACCGTCCGTCAGGTTCACGCCGTTGGACATCGCCAGGATCATGAACAGCGCCCACACGACGAACAGCACCGGCCCGAGGGCCCAGCCGAAGTCCGTGATGAACGACAGTTTCGTGGACGCGGGCGTGTTGCCCCGGTTGTCCGCGAACTGGAGCGCCAGCACCGCGAACCCGATGCCGACGATCAGCTGGCCGGCCATCTTCGCCTTGGCCCGCAGACCCAGCGAACGCCTCTTGACGATCTTGATGTAGTCGTCCAGGAAGCCGACCAGGCCCATGCCGATCATCAGACCGAGCACCAGCAGACCCGAGTAGGTCGGCGGCTTGCCCGCGATGAGCTTCGCGCCGAAGTAGGCGGCGACCGTCGCGAGGATGAACGCGATACCGCCCATGGTCGGCGTACCGCGCTTGCTGGCGTGCTCGCGCGGGCCGTCGTCGCGGATGTACTGGCCGTAGCCCTTGCGGGCCAGCAGCTTGATCAGCAGCGGGGTGCCGACCAGTGACAGGAACAGACCAATGACACCTGCGAACAGGATCTGCTTCATCATCGGGCGGAGACCTCGCCCTCAGCGGCGAGCAGCGCCTCGGCGACACTCTCCAGACCGACCGATCGGGACGCCTTCACGAGCACGACGTCCCCTGGGCGCAACTCGCTGCGCAACAGGTCGACAGCCGCCTGTGCGTCGGACACGTGCACCGACTCCTCACCCCACGAACCCTCGTTGTATGCGCCCAGTTGCAGCCAGGCGGCTTCCCTGCCGCCGACCGCCACGAGCTTGCCGACATTGAGCCGGACGGCGAGCCGCCCGACCGCGTCGTGCTCGGCGAGCGCCTCGTCCCCGAGCTCGGCCATCTTGCCGAGCACCGCCCAGGTCCGCCGCCCCTTGCCCATGGCCACGAGCGCGCGGAGGGCCGCTCGCATGGACTCGGGGTTCGCGTTGTAGGCGTCGTTGACGATCGTCACGCCGTCCGGGCGCTCGGTGACCTCCATCCGCCAGCGGGAGAGGGTGCCCGCCCCGGAGAGCGCCGTGGCGATCTCACTTGCGGACATGCCCAGCTCATGGGCGACGGCGGCGGCGGCGAGCGCGTTCGACACGTGGTGCTCACCGTACAGGCGCATGGTCACGTCACTCGCACCGGAGGGTGTGTGAAGCCTGAACGCGGGCTGTCCGCTGTCCGTGAGTCGCACGTTCTCGGCGCGTACGTCCGCTTCGTCGCTCTCGCCGAAAAGGACCACCTTCGCCGCCGTACGGGAGGCCATGGCGCGGACCAGGGGGTCGTCGGCGTTGAGGATCGCGGCACCATCGGCGGGCAGGCTCTCGACCAGCTCGCCCTTGGCCTGCGCGATCTGCTCCCGGCCGCCGAACTCGCCGATGTGGGCGGTGCCGACGTTCAGGACGAGGCCGATCTTCGGGGGCGTGAGCTCGGTGAGGTAGCTGATGTGACCGATGCCTCGGGCGCCCATCTCCAGGACGAGGTAACGCGTGTCCTGAGTGGCGCTCAGCGCGGTCAGCGGCAGCCCGATCTCGTTGTTGAGCGAACCCGGCGTGTACACGGTCGGCGCGTGGCTGCCGAGCACCTGGGCGATGAGGTCCTTGGTGCTGGTCTTGCCCGCCGAGCCGGTCAGCGCGACGAGCGTCGCGCCGAGCTGCCGTACGACGTGCCGGGCGAGGGCGCCGAGGGCGCTCTGGACGTCGTCCACGACGATCGCGGGCGCGTCCACCGGACGCGACGCCAGAACGGCGACCGCGCCCGCGTCGACGACCTGCCGCGCGTAGTCGTGGCCGTCGACGCGCTCGCCGACGAAGGCGACGAAGAGGCTGCCGGGACCGGCCTCGCGGGAGTCGCGGACGACGGGGCCCGTGACGCGCGCGGAGGTGTCCGGTATGGCGTGGATCTGCCCGCCGACGACTTCAGCGATCTCGGCGAGGGAGAGGGCGATCACAAGTTCATCCCTGGGTCTTCTGGATGGCTTCTCGAAGCACCTGGCGGTCGTCGAAGGGACGCACCACCCCGGCGATGTCCTGGCCCTGTTCGTGGCCCTTGCCCGCGACCAGCACGGTGTCCCCGGCGTGCGCGCGGCCCACGGCCGCTTCGATCGCCGCGGCCCGGTCCTCGAACAGCAGCACCTCGCCGCGCTCGTGCGCCGGCACCGAGGCGGCGCCGTCGAGCATCGCGGTGAGGATCGCGAGGGGGTCCTCGGAGCGGGGGTTGTCGGAGGTCAGGACGGCCGTGTCGGCGAGGCGGGCCGCGGCGGCGCCCATCGGGGCCCGCTTCGTGACGTCCCGGTCGCCGCCGCAGCCCAGCACGATGTGCAGCCGCCCCTTGGTGACCTTGCGCAGCGCCTTCAGCACCGACTCGACGGCGTCCGTCTTGTGCGCGTAGTCGACGACGGCGAGGTACGGCTGCCCGGCGTCCACCCGCTCCAGGCGGCCCGGCACGCCGGGGACGGCGGCGACGCCCGCGGCGGCGGCGCGCGGGTCGATGCCGGAGGTCGCGAGGGCGACGATCGCGGCGAGGCTGTTGGCCACGTTGAACGGGCCCGGGATCGGCGACTTGGCCGGAATCCGGGTGCCGTCCGGGGTGACGACCGTGAACTCCGAGTCCATCGCGCCGATGTGCACGTCCACCGCACGCCAGTCGGCGTCCGGGTGCCCCTCGGCGGAGAAGGTGACGACCGGGACCTCGGCCTCGGCGACAAGTCTGCGCCCGTACTCGTCGTCGTAGTTGACGACGCCGATCCGGCTGCGCCGGCGCGTGAACAGCTGCGCCTTGGCCTGGAAGTAGTCCTCCATGCCGGAGTGGAACTCCATGTGCTCCGGGCTGAGGTTGTTGAAGACGGCGACGTCGAAGACACAGCCGTCGACCCGGCCGAGGGCCAGCGCGTGGCTGGAGACCTCCATGGCGACCGCCTCGACGCCGCGTTCACGCATGACGGCGAAGAGGGCCTGGAGGTCGGTGGCCTCGGGGGTGGTGCGCTCGGACTTGACGCTCTCGTCGCCGATGCGGGTCTCGACGGTGCCGATGAGCCCGGCGGGCTTCGGCAGGCCGCCTTCGACGAGGTAGGCGGTGGTGGTCTTGCCGGAGGTGCCGGTGATGCCGATCTGGAGCAGGCCCTCGCCCGGACGGCCGTAGATGTCCGCCGCCAGTTCGCCCATCCGCGCGCGGGGGTCGTCGACGACGAGGACCGGCAGGCCGGTCGCGGCGGCGCGCTCCTCGCCCGCGGGGTCGGTCAGGACGGCGGCGGCGCCCTGGCTCGCGGCCTGGGCGACGAAGTCGGCGCCGTGCATGCGGGCGCCCGCGAGGGCGACGTACAGGTCGCCGGGGCGGACGGCGCGCGAGTCGTGGGTGATGCCCGTGACCTCGCCGCCGCTGTCCGGCCGCCGCGCGCCCAGCCGGCCGGCGAGGTCCGCGAGAGGTGTCGCGGCGACCTGTGCGGGCCGGGGTGTCTGGTGGGTTCGGGACTGATCAGCGTGTGGCACGGCGGTGAGCGTACCGGGCCGACCCGCTCCGGAGCGAAGCGAGGACGGGTTCCCCGGGGCGGTCCCCGGATCGGGAGTGATCATGGTCACGGGCAGGTTCCTGGCTGTTCGGCGCTGAACGGTTCATGGGGTGAAGGTCACCGGCAGGTTCGCGGGCTTCGTCCCGGTGGGCGGGACCTGGAGGGTCTTCAGGGCGAACTCCATGACCTGCTTGAAGATCGGCCCGCAGATCTGGCCGCCGAAGTAGCTGCCTTTCGTCGCGTTCTGGATGGCGCAGTAGACGGTGACGCGTGGGTTGTCGGCGGGCGCGAAGCCCGCGAAGGAGGACGTGTACCCCTTGTACGTGCCGGTGGCGGGATCGACTCGGTTCGCGGTGCCCGTCTTCCCGGCCACCCGGTAGCCGGGGATGCGGGCCTTGGTGCCGGTGCCCTCCTGGTCGTCCACCACGGACTCCAGCATCTGGCTCAGGGTCCTGGCGGTCTTCTCGCTGACGACCCGTGAGGTCTTCGGCGCCGGGGCGGGCGTGAACCGGCCGTCGGGGCCTTCCGTGCCGCGCACGAGCGTCGGTTCGACGCGGACGCCGCCGTTGGCGATCGTCGAGTACACGGAGGCCGCCTGGAGGGCGCTCACGGACATGCCCTGGCCGAAAGGGATCGTGAACTGCTGGGAGGTCGACCAGTCGGCGGCCGGGGCGAGGATGCCCCGGGTCTCACCGGGGAAGCCGAGCCCGGTGGGCTGTCCGACGCCGAACCTGCGCAGGTAGGAGTAGAGGACCCGGTTGGCCTCGGGCTGCGTCTTGCCGAGTTGCCCGGTCGCGAGGATCGTCCCGATGTTGGACGACTTCGCGAGGACGCCGTTGAGCGTCAGGTACCAGGTCGCGTGGTCGATGTCGTCCTGGAACAGCCGGTCACCGCGGTGCAGCCGGTTCGGGACGGTGACCTTCGTCAGCGGCGTCGCCGCGTTCTCCTCCAGGACGGCCGCCATCGAGACGACCTTGGCGGTGGAACCGGGCTCGTAGGCGTCCTGGACGGCCGCGTTGCCCATGTTCGCCGAGGTCGCCGACGACAGGTCGTTCGGGTCGAAGCCCGGGGAGTTCGCCATGGCGAGGATCTCGCCGGTCCGGGTGTCCTGGACGATGACGTAGCCCCGGTCGGCCTTCGACTTCTGGACCTGCTCGGTGATCGCGTTCTGCGCGGCCCACTGGATGTCCCGGTCGATGGTCAGCTCGACGTCCGAACCGGGGACGGCGGGCGTCTCCGTCGACCCGGCCGTCGGCACCTGCCGCCCGCCCGACTGGGCGTACCGGATCTTGCCGTCCTGCCCGGCCAGCATCTTGTTGAGCTGCTGCTCGACGCCACCGCCGCCGACGCCCTCCGCGTTGACCCAGCCCAGTATCCCGGCGGCGAGGTCCCCGTTGGGGTACACGCGCTTGCTGCTGGGGACGGCGAAGACGCCGCCGAGGACGTTGACGACGGTCTTGTCCGTGCTCGCCTTCGTCGCGAGGGTCGCCCTCAGGTCGCGGATCTGCTTCCAGACCTGCGGGGTCTGCCGGGAGGCCAGCTTCGCGTACCGGGACGCGGAGTTCTTCGGCCGCAGCTTCTTCACCAGGTCGGCCTGGTCCTGGCCGAGGATCGGGGCGAGGAGGGCGGCGGCCTGCTCGGGGCCGTCGTCGATCTTCAGCTGCTTCGCCGAGAACATCGTCGGGTCCGCGGTGATGTCGTACGCGTCCTCGCTGGTCGCGAGGGCTACGCCGCTGCGGTCCGTGATCTCGCCGCGCTCCGCGGCGAGCACCTGTCCGACGTACCGGTTCTGCTCCGCCTTCGCGGTGTACGTGCTCGCGTCGACCGCCTGGACCTGGAGGAGGCGGACGACGAAGGCGGTCAGGACGAGGGCGAAGGCGACGCCGACCATGCGCAGGCGGGGCCGGGGGCTGCCGAGCCGGAGCGTCTTGGCG
>DATCQX010000627.1:0-7842 GCA_036569285.1 Streptomyces sp. | reverse complement strand
GCGGGTCACCCTGCCGATCGCGGCACCCGGAATCGCCGCGGGCGCGCTGCTCGCCTTCGCGCTCTCCTTCGACGATTTCATCATCACCAATTTCAACGCCGGGTCGACCGTCACCTTCCCCATGTTCGTCTGGGGTTCGGCGCAGCGCGGCACACCCGTGCAGATCAACGTCATCGGCACCGCGATGTTCCTCGTCGCCGTTCTGCTGGTGCTGGCCTCCATGGCCGTCGGAAAACGCCGTAACAGACAGAAGGCATGACGCCTTCGGGAAACACCCTGTAGGGAGTTGGAATCATGGCCCCTAGCGCCATGAGCCGTGGCACACACACGAAGTCCCTCTCCGAAGCCCAGCCGGTCCCGTACTGGCTGGAAGACCCCGGCAGGCCCGCCCCCGAGCCCGCGCTGACCGCCGCCGAGACCTGCGACCTGCTGGTCGTGGGCGGCGGCTACAGCGGGCTGTGGACGGCGCTCGTCGCCAAGGAACGCGACCCCGCGCGGGACGTCGTCCTCCTGGAGGCCCGCGAGGTGGGCTGGGCCGCCTCGGGCCGCAACGGCGGCTTCTGCGCCGCCTCTCTCACCCACGGCCTCGCCAACGGCCTCAGCCGCTGGCCCGACGAGATCCACCGCCTCGAAGAACTCGGCGCCCGCAACCTCGACGCCATCGAGGAGTCCCTCCAGCGCCACGGCATCGACTGTGACTTCGAGCGCACCGGCGAGATCGGCGTCGCCACCGAGACCTACCAGGCGCGGGAACTGCGCGACTGGTACGACCGCATCGCGCGCGAAGGCCTCGCCGACGGCATGGAGTTCCTCGACGCCGACGCCGTCCGCGAACACGTCGACTCCCCGACCTTCGAAGCCGGACTGTACGACCGCAGAGGCGTCGCCCTGCTCCACCCCGCCAAACTCGCCTGGGGCCTCAAACAGGCCTGCCGCGGACTCGGCGTCCGCGTCTACGAACACACCCCCGCCCTCGACCTCGTCACCTACGGCGGCGGCATGGCCGTGAAGACGCCGTACGGCCGTGTGAGGGCCCGGCAGGTCGCCCTGGGCACGAACATCTTCCCGAGCCTCGTCAAGCGCGTACGCGCCTACACCGTGCCCGTCTACGACTACGCCCTGATGACCGAGCCCCTCACCCCGGCGCAGCTCGCCGACATCGGCTGGCGAGGCCGCGAGGGGCTCGGGGACTGCGCGAACCAGTTCCACTACTTCCGGCTCACCTCCGACAACCGCGTCCTGTGGGGCGGCTACGACGCGATCTACCCCTACGGCGGCCGGGTCCGCGCCGAGTACGACGACCGCCCCGAGACCTACGCCAAGCTCGCGGAGCACTTCTTCACGTGCTTCCCCCAACTGGAGGGCACCCGCTTCACGCACGCGTGGGGCGGCGCGATCGACACCTGCTCACGTTTCTCCGCCTTCTTCGGTACCGCCCACCGTGGCCGCGTGGCGTACGCCGCCGGGTACACCGGACTCGGCGTCGGCGCCACCCGCTTCGGCGCCGAGGTCATGCTCGACCTCCTCGCCGGACAGCCCACGGAACGAACATCGCTGGCCATGGTCCGGAAGAAACCGCTCCCGTTCCCGCCCGAACCGTTCGCCTGGACGGGCATCGCGCTCACCAAATGGTCACTGGCGCGCGCGGACGCGCGTGCGGGGCGCAGAAACCTCTGGCTGCGGGCCATGGACAGGATGGGACTCGGCTTCGACAGCTGACATGTGATCCGGTTCACTCCAGATCGCCGGCCGAACCCGCGTAATGATCCCCGGTGAACCTCCCTCTCTTCCTCGTGACGCGACCGCACGGTGCGCCGCGTCCACAGAAAGGGAGGTTCACCGATGACTGGGGCCAAGACCGCCGTCGAATGGCTGGTGTCCGTCGCGCCCGACCCCGACGCCTGCCGGTGGGAATGGGAGCGCAACCCCCTCGGGGTCGCGCTGCTGCCCGCCGGACGCGCCTGGGACGTCCTCATCCTGCCGGGCGACCTCGGCTACCCGACACTCGACGTCCTGACCCGCATCCTCGACCGCACCGGACCGGTCCTCGCCGACTTCGGCGACAACCGCCTCGGCTTCTTCGTGCCCCCGGGCACCGCCGCGCGCTGGCTCGGCACCGGCATCCGCAGCGCGGGCAACGGCACCTGGATCGTCGTCCCCTACCCGGGGCGCTCCACCGGCGCCGTCCGCTGGCTCGTCCCGCCGGACGGCACCGGCACGCTCAACGACCCCGCGCTCCTCGAACTCGCCATGCACGAGGCCGCCGCGGGGCTCGCCGCGGGGGAGGAGACGTGAGCATCCGCTGAGCCACGGGCGAGCACGCCTCCGCGTCCCCCCGCAAGGGAGGGTGCCCGCGCCTGAACACGCGACGTCGGCCGCCCGTGCGGCCGACGCGGTTGTGCGCTTCACGGGGCTGTCGTCGCCTTGAGCGCCAGCCACAGCTCCATCCGCACGTCCGGGTCGTCCAGCGAACGGCCCAGGATCTCCTCCACGCGGCGCATCCGGTAGCGCAGCGTGTGCCGGTGCACTCCCAGATCGGCGGCGGCCGCGTCCCACTGGCCGTGCCGGGAGAGCCACGCCCGCAGCGAGGCGACCAGATCGCCCCGGCCCGTCGCGTCGTGCTCGTACAGGGCCCGCAGCAGGCCGTCCGAGAACGCCTTCACCGCGTCGTCCGCCAGGAGCGGCAGCACCGAGCCCGACGCCAGCCGGTCGTGCTCGACGAAGACCCTGCCGCGGCGGCGGGCCACCGACAGGGCCTGCTCCGCCTGCTTGCGGCCGGCCGCGGCCGTGCTCGGCCCCGCCGGACCCGACAGGCCCATCAGCAGGGCGTGACCCTCCGTCGAGCGGTCCGCCTCCACCTCCGCCGCGTACTCCACCGTCTCCGCCAGCGCCGCGCCGTCGTCCACCGCGACGACCACCAGCCGGCCGGCCTCCGCCTCCGGGACGACCAGAACGGGTTCGCCGGCGCGGGCGGCTGCTGATTCCAGGGCTTCGGCGAACTCTTCCAGGGAGCTGTCTTCGGGCACGCGCGCGGGGGAGGGCGATTCGGAGGGGGCGCGGGTTTGCGAGGGCGTGTCGCCGGGCCCGCGCGCGTGGGGGCCCGGTTCCACGACGAGCACCCGGAACGGCGCGTCCATGAGGCCCTCGTACAGGTCGCCGGCGACCGCGCGCGCGTGGTCCGGTTCGCCCGCGAGGAGCATGTGCAGGACCGCCGCGCCGATCCGCTGCTCGGCCGCCCGGAGAGAACGGGAGCGTTCCGTCGTCAGCGTCAGGAGGGCGATCGCCGAGTGGACGGCGTACCGCTCCACCGTGCCGGGCGCGGTGGCCGTGCCGACGGCGAGCGCCGCGCGGGGACGGCGGCCCGTGCCCAGGGAGTGCAGCTCCACGCGGTCCTCGCCGTCGACCACCGAGGAGGCCGGGGCTGGGCGTTCGCGCAGCCGGGAGACGTCCACCGAGAGGCGGGCCGCCCTGCGCCACGCCCACTCCGGGGCCGCCGCGACGACCGTCCCCGACGCGTCGTACAGCGCCGCCCAGCCGTTCACCTGGGCCGCCAGCGCCGCCAGCAGCCCCTCCGGGCCCGCCGCCAGGGTCTGCCGGGTCAGCTCCCGCTGCGCCGCGAAACCGTCCGTCACCGCGCGGTACTGGTCCGCCGCGATCGCCGCCGAGACGGCCTTGCTGATCGCGATGAACGGGGTGCGGCGCGGGACTTCCAGCAACGGGAGATGCTCGTCGCGGGCCGCCTGGACGAGTGCCTCCGGGACGTCGTCGTAATTGACACCCACCGCGAACCCCAGCCCCACCACCCCCGCCTCCACCAGCCGCCGCACATACCTCCGCATCGCCGCCGGACTCTCCGCGTCCAGCTTCAACGCCGTGATCAGCAGCAGCTCCCCGCCCTCCATGTACTCCACCGGATCCGGCAGCTCACTCACATGCGCCCACCGCACCGGCACCCCCAGCCTGTCCTCCCCCGCGCGGACGACGAGCTTCAGCGCGGAGTGATGGACGAGCGAGGCGAGAGTGGGGGGCATGGCGCCTTCAGGTCGGGGGCGGTGCAGGTGAGGGGCAGTGCCGATTGTGCCTCAGGGGGGTGCCGTGGGGGCGCGTGTGTGGGGGTGCGGCTCGGGGCGTGCTCTCCGCGCGCGCGCCCGCGTGGGGGCCTTCCCCTCAGCCCCGCAGATCCACCAGCATCGGCGGTGCGTGCTCGCCTGTCACGGCCGTCAGGGAGAGGACCGCGTGGCCCGGAGGGAGCTCGTGGGCCAGCTGGGAGGCGGACCAGCGTTCGCGTTCGACTTGCCGGACGGTGACGGCGTCGGTGGTGACGGCTTTGCCGGTGACGAGTTTGCGGAGGGCGTGGATGGCGCGGGTCATGGGCTGGTCGGCGAAGACGGTGTGCTTGGCGACCTCGGTGGTCTCGATCCACTCCGTGCCCCAGGCCTGGGCGAAGCGGCTGCCGTCCCAGGTGGTGACACCGGTGTACGCCATGCGGCAGCCCACGGCCCCGTACAGCGGCCCGTGCAGGGCCTCGGGGACGTCGCCGACGGTCCGCAGGGACAGGACCACACCCGCGTCCAGGGACCGCAGACGCTGGATGTGCCGGACCGACTCCGCGGTGACCGTCCCGGTCGCGTCGTCCAGGACGAGGCAGGCGAAGTGTCCCCGACGGCCCTCCCGGACGACCGCGTTGAACTGGGCGAGCACCAGCCGGGTGAGCAGCCGCCCGGCCTCTTCGTGCCCGCGCGCGGGGAGGTCGATACGGACGCGGAGGGGGTGATGGGCGAGCGCCCGCAGGGAGAACGCACGGTGCGGTGCGCCACCTTGGCCGGCCCCGACCCGGCCGTCCCCCCCGAAGAACTCCGCGAACACCGGCCGGCTCAGCAACGCCAGACGGTCCGCCAGCGCCCGCCCCACGTCCCCCGGAGCCCCCGTCTGCCGGATGCGCGCGTCCAGTTCGCGGCGCATCGGATCGTCCCCGGCGAGCGCGTCACGGAGGGCGCCCAGCGTCTCCGTCCCCTCCAGCAGCTCGCGCAGGACGGGGAAGGTCGGGAAACGGCCGTGGGCGGCCTTGTAGGGGCCGAGGAGCTGGGCGAGGGCGGTGGTGGCCTGGGGGGCGTCCAGATCGCCCACGAGGGCCTCGGAGAGGATCGCGGCGGCCTCGTCGGGGTCGTCGGACTCGGCGTAGGGGTCGAGGTCGTGGACGGAGGACCGGTCGCCGATGCGGATGACGACGTCGAAGGAGTCGTCCGCACCGAGGGGCGCGCCCGGCGACGACACCGCGACCAGCGCGCACGCGCCGGTCAGCGCCCGCAGGGCCAGCGCCTCGGTCACCGGCTCGATCAGCGTCCGCGTCTTGCCCGACCCGGACGGCCCCACCGCCAGCAGCGACGTCCCCAGCACGTCTGTACCGAGCGCGGCGCCCGCGTCCCGGTAGGCCACCGGCGCGCGCTCGGCGGACACCCACCGCCCGATCCGCACCTGCCCGGCGAGCAGGTCGTGCAGCGCGGTACGGCGGGACAGGTCACGCGCGCCGGAGGGGTGCGTCCAGGCGGCACCCCCCTGCCGCAGCACCGTCTCCCGGAACACCCCCAGCGACGCCCCCGCGCGCGCGACGGTGAACGCGTGCTCCACGCGCGCGCAGTCGACGTCGTTCATCCGCCCCGCCGCGACCTCCCCGCTCAGCAGATCCGCCGCGTCCACCAGCCCGGCGTCCCGCAGAGCGGGCCACTGCGCGCGCGGGAGCTCGACGACGGCCTGCGCCGCAACGTCACCCCGGCGCGCGGCCAGCAGCTCCTTCGCGTACGGCCACCAGCCGCCCACCTTCGCGAACGGCCACACCACCAGCGCGGTGATCACGGCGTACAGCGAGTCGGTGAACAGGGCGGACGTGAACAGCTCGTAGCTCCCGGAGATCAGCACGATCAGCGAGAACAGGGGGTCCACGACGGGCAGCGAGTCCCAGCCGACCAGCGGGAACGCGTCCGGGAAGACGAAACTCAGCGTCACCAGCGCGGCGAGCAGCGCGAACAACGCGCGCGCGGGCTGCGGCCGGCGCCCGATGAAGTGCCGCACGGCGTCCGGCCAGCTCCCCAGCCGGCCCATCGTGTACATGAGGACGGCGAAGAACAGCCCGTCGTACACGACCCGCGCCTCCGCCCCCTCCGTCGTCTTCGCGGACGCCAGCGTCCCGCCCCACCACCAGTCGTCCGGCGTGAACAGCCGCAGCACGGTGAACTGGTACGGGAACGAGCCGCGCCGCCACAGCGACCACAGGACCAGCGCGACGACCAGTGGGATCAGCAGACCGACGACGGTGACGGGGGAGAGGCGCTCGCCGTCCCGCGAGGTGTCCTCGGGCGGCCGGAAACCGAACCGCCAGATACCGGGGCGGGCTTCGGGGCGGGGGGTGTCGAGCCACGCGGAGACGGCGCTCACCACAGGAGCCTTGTCGTACGTCCCGGGGGTGTGGGTGGGCCTCGGTGGCACCCCCACCCCTTCCGGGGACCCCGCGGGGCGCGGTACAGGGCTCGCATGCGTGCCGCGCGCGTCCTGCGTACCGTCGCTGTTCATCGCCCTGCCCCCTGACCAGCCGCTCCGTCCACCGTCAGCCGTCAATCTAACGCGCCCGCAAAGGGAGTTCACCGCTCCCGCGCCCGGCGGCGCCGACAGCGTCGTCCGACACCACTGTCCACGGCGGACAAGGCGCTGCCTGGAAGGTGCCCACATGGAGCATGCCGTGGGCGGGTACCCCGTCCTAACCTGCGAGAAAACGGGGGCAGACCGACGCCCCGGCACGCAGGACGCACCCCTAGGAGCCCCCATGACCGACCTTCCGCAGGAGCGCCGGATCGTCACCGCCATCCCCGGCCCCAAGTCGCAGGAGCTTCAGGCCCGCCGCCTCGCGGCCGTCGCGCAGGGTGTCGGTTCGGTGCTGCCGGTGTTCACCGCGCGCGCGGGCGGCGGGATCATCGAGGACGTCGACGGCAACCGGCTGATCGACTTCGGCTCCGGGATCGCCGTCACCAGCGTGGGCGCGTCCGCCGAGGCCGTCGTCCGGCGCGCGAGCGCGCAGCTCGCGGACTTCACGCACACCTGTTTCATGGTCACCCCGTACGAGGGGTACGTCGAGGTCGCGGAGGCCCTCGCGGAGCTGACGCCGGGTGACCACGCGAAGAAGAGCGCGCTGTTCAACTCGGGCGCGGAGGCCGTCGAGAACGCCGTCAAGATCGCGCGGGCGTACACGAAGCGGCAGGCCGTCGTCGTCTTCGACCACGGTTACCACGGCCGGACGAACCTGACGATGGCGCTGACGGCGAAGAACATGCCGTACAAGCACGGGTTCGGGCCGTTCGCGCCCGAGGTGTACCGGGTGCCCGTGGCGTACGGCTACCGCTGGCCGACCGGCCCCGAGAACGCGGGCCCCGAGGCCGCCGCGCAGGCCATCGACCAGATCAGCAAGCAGGTCGGCGCGGACAACGTCGCCGCGATCATCATCGAGCCGGTGCTCGGTGAGGGCGGGTTCATCGAGCCGGCGAAGGGCTTCCTGCCGGCTCTGAGCAAGTTCGCCGCCGACAACGGGATCGTGTTCGTCGCCGACGAGATCCAGTCCGGGTTCTGCCGCACCGGCCAGTGGTTCGCCTGCGAGGACGAGGGCATCGTCCCCGACCTGATCACCACCGCCAAGGGCATCGCGGGCGGCCTCCCGCTCGCCGCCGTCACCGGCCGCGCCGAGATCATGGACGCCGCCCACGCGGGCGGCCTCGGCGGCACCTACGGCGGCAACCCCGTCGCCTGCGCGGGCGCGCTCGGCTCCATCGAGACGATGAAGGCGCTCGACCTCAACGC
>DATCQX010000626.1:0-4315 GCA_036569285.1 Streptomyces sp. | reverse complement strand
GGGCGCGTCTCCACGCCTCTACGGAAGTGATCACTGGAGAGCGGGATGCCAGGAAATCTGGCACGTCCCGTTCGGGAAGGGGCCGTCGGAAAAGGACCCGCACCACGGGCACCTCGTCGGCGGCCTACTTCACCCGGTGGGTGACGGCGAGTTCCTGTATCTGGCGACGGTGATCGACTGCTTCTCACGCCGCCTGGTGGGGTGGTCGATCGCCGGCCACATGCGCACCTCGCTCGTCGCCGACGCACTCAAGGCCGCCGAAACGACCCGCGGCAGCCTTGCCGGGGCGGTGTTCCACAGCGATCACGGGGCGCAGGGCGGATTCAACCGGTCGTCGCAACACCCTGATCTCGGAGGTGTGCGGCGTGGCCACGGCGGACTGGAGTTTGAAGACCAGCGATGTTCCCGAGGGGGCGCGTCGGCAGTGGCGTGCTGATCGGGCACTTCGGCCGGCGATGCGCTCGCCTGGTCGGCCGGACCCGTCACGGGCGGTGCAGCGCCAGTTCTGGCGGCTGATCGCCACCGGGGTCACGACGGTGGAGGCGTCGTTGGCGGTCGGTGTGTCGTGGCCGGTGGGTGCCCGGTGGTTTCGTCACGCTGGCGGCATGCCGCCGAACAGCTACGCTCGATCCAACAACCCGGTGTTGCAACGACTGGTTGAACCCACCCAGTACACCTCTCGTGAATTCGCCGATGTCTGCGCCGAGTTGGGGGTGCGGCAGTCGATGGGCGCGGTCGGCACGAGCGCGGACAACGCGCTCGCCGAGTCGTTCAACGCGGCCCTCAAACGCGAGACGCTCCGTGGCGCCCGCCGCTTCGACGGCGCCCGCGCCTGCCGCCTGGCGGTCTTCCGCTGGACCACCCGCTACAACACCCGCCGACGGCACTCGGCGAACGGACAGCAGGCACCGAACGTCTACGAGCAGCAGTCAGCTACCCTGACACTCGCCGCATAACAACACGAACAGGTGTCCACCCTTCGGGGACAAGGCCCAAGGCCGGGTAGTTAAGGGATTTCCGCTGCTGGCAAGGGGTTTGACGGTTCGGGCAGAACGAGGACAACGGGGTCTCGTTGATCAGATAGTCCGCCAAGACTGCTGATCTTCGAGGGGCCCCGTTGCCTGTACGTCATTGTGCCGCGCCGCCCGGTCTGATGGTGCTCTCCCGCGAGTTCGCTGTGGCCGCGGGCCCTTTCGCGCCTGGCCATCTGGGCGAGCTGACACAGGTCGTGCCGTTCGAGCTCGTCGACGCCGTCCTGGAAGAGACCGGCTGCGTGCAGCGCCGGCTCCGGGACCTGCCCTCGCGGGTCGGGGTCTACTTTCTGCTGGCGATGTGCCTGTTCCCGGAGGTTGGCTACCGGCTGGTCTGGCACAAGCTGACCTCGGCGCTGACCAGTGCGGGGCTGGACGTCGCCGGGCCGACCGCGAAGGCCCTGCGTGACCTGCGGCGCCGGGTCGGTCCTGGGCCGGTCCGCCGCTTGTTCGAGGTGCTGGCCGGGCCGCTGGCGCAACCGGCGACGGCCGGGGTGCGGTTCGGACGCTTCCGGACGGTCTCCTTCGACGGCTGCAGCTCGATCCGGCTGGCCGACACTGAACGCAACGTGGAATGGTTCGGTCCCGGTGGCCGGGGCGGCTGCCCGATGCTGGAACTGATGACGCTGGTGGAGACCGGAACCCGCGCCCTGATCGGCGCGGTGTTCGGTCCCACCGACACCGGCGAGACGGCCTATGCGAGCCGGCTGCTGCACCACCTCGGGCCCGACATGTTGCTGTTATGGGACAAGGGTTTCGACGCCAACGCCTTCCTCGCCGCGACGGCCGACACCGGCGCGCAGTTTCTCGGGCGGATCCGGGCCAACCGCCGCACCCCGGTCCTGACCCGGCTCCGCGATGGCTCCTACCTGTCCGTGATCGGCACCGTTCCGGTCCGCATCATCGAGGCCCAGGTGACCGTCGCCCTGGACGACGGCACCTCCTTCAACGGGACATACCGGCTCGCCACCACTCTGACCTGCGCGAACCGCTACCCGGCCGCGGCACTGGCCGCGCTCTACCACGAGCGGTGGGAGCATGAGTGCGCGTATTTCGCGCTGAGGCACACCCTGGGACAAGGACGGCCGCTGCGGTCGGGTGATCCCATCGGCGTCGAGCAGGAGATGTGGGCCCAGCTGACCCTCTACCAGGCGCTTCGCACGGTGATGGTCCAGGCGGCCGAGTCGCGGCCGGGCACCGACCCGGACCGCTGCGGTTTCACCATCGCCCGGCAGGCCGCTCGCGACCTCGTCGTCCAGGCCGCCGGCGTCACTGCCGCCCCGGCCGCCGGCGCCATAGGCATGGTCGGCCAGCGCGTCCTGAGGGGTCTCCTCCCGCCCCGCCGGCCCCGCGTCAGCACCCGCAAGGTCCGCTCGTCGGTCTCCCGGTACGCCGAACGCCAGGACGACGGCCGCCCCGACCGCAGCCGCACCGTCACCCGGCTCGACGTCGCCATCCTCGAACCCGCCGATCCGCGACCCGCGCTGCCCGCCGCCTCCCGCGACGACCGGAACGTTTCCCCTGGTCAGCGCCGCAGACACCGCATCCTCGACCTTCTCCACGAGCAACCCGACCGGCCATGGCGGCCCCGAGACATCGCGGCACGCTTCGGCGACATCACCATGGAGACCATGTACAGACAGCTCAACCGCTGGGCCGCAGGCGGTCTCATCCACAAGATCGGACCCGGCCTCTACACCGCCACCCAGTGGTCGTCAAACCCCTTGCCACCAGCGGAAATCCCTTAACTACCCGGCCTTGGGACAAGGCCCCACGCCGGCGACGCCTTCCCGCGGCACGGCAGGCCCTGCCCGCACTGGCCCACCTGCGATGCGGTGACACCTACACCCAACTCGCCGCCGGGTTCGGCATCGGGATCGCGACCGTCTACCGCTGCATACGTGAAGCCGTCGAGACCCTGTCCGCTCTAGCCCCGTCCCTGGCCGAAGCGATGAAGACGATCCGCATGAAGGCGTTCGTCATCCTCGACGGCACCCTGCTGCCGATCGACCGGATCGCCGCCGACACCCCGTACCACTCCGGGAAACACAAACGCCACGGCATGAACGTCCAGGTCCTCACCGATCCGTTCGGACGGCTGCTCCTGGCCTCACCGGCCCTGCCCGGCTCGACGCACGACCTGAGCGCCGCGCGAGAGCACGGCATCATCGAAGCCCTCACCGGTGCCGGCCTCCGATGCTGGGCGGACAAGGCGTACCAAGGCGCCGGCGGAACCGTCCGGGTCCCGTTCCGGGGCCGACGCCTCAAGAAATGGAAGCGCCGCCACGACACCACCCACGCCAAGATCCGCTGCCCCGGCGAGCAGGACATGGCCACCCTCAAGAGCTGGCGCCTCCTGCGGAAACTTTGCTGCGGCACCAACCGCCTCACCAACGTGGTGAAGGCCGTCCTCGTCCATCACATGGCCGCGATCTGGGCTGGCATCGACGCTGGAAAGATCCACCACCACTGCGTCGCGATCGACGGGAGCGGCCAGCGGCTGCTGTCGCGACGCGTCGCCAATGACGAACCGGAACTGCTTGAACTCCTCGCCGACGTCCTCACTCTGAGCGAGACGGTGACCTGGGGCATCGACCTGGCTGACGGCGGTGCCGCGCTGGCCATCACGATCCTCCTCAACCACGACCAGCCGGTGATCCCTCTGCCGTAGAGAACAGAAATGATCACCCAGGACCTCGGGTGTCCTACATCCAGAACCGACAACTACCCCACCCATCACAAACCGTGACGGAAAGTCAGCGACCACCGACCCTGCACCGCTCAACTTCGAAGACCCGCTATCCGGACACTGAGCGTTTTCAGCGGTGCTGCTCCAGGGTGAGGACGGCTTTGGTGATGACGCTCATGCGGTTGGGACTGATGCGGGACCTGCGGAAGATCTGCCAGGACTTCAGCCGTGCTATGCCTCGTTCGACAGGTGCCCGGGCCGCGGACAGGGCCCGGTTCTTGGTGCGTTCGGTGGGGGTGAGTTCACCGCCCGGCGGGCGGCGTTTGGCGGTGGTGACCCAGTCGCCCGCACCGATGTAGGCCATGTCGGCGAGGATGGGAACACCCTGGCGCGCGCAGATCCGGAGGATCTTGTGGGTGCGGGCGGCCGTCAGATCGTGGGTGCGGCCCGGCAGCGCCGGCGACAGCCACAGAATCTCGCCGGCCGGGTCCGTGACGACCTGCACGTTCACCCCGTGCCGCTTGTGTTTCGAGGAGTAGTCGGCCCTGCCGTCGCCGACGCGGTCGCACTCGGCGAGCGTGCCGTCCAGGAGGGC
>DATCQX010000625.1:0-9495 GCA_036569285.1 Streptomyces sp. | reverse complement strand
CCTCGAAACCACCACCCCCTCCGGCGAGAAACAAACCAAAAAAATCACCCTCCCCGACAAAGCCGGCCCCCAGACCATCAACACCGCCATCAGCGACGTCAAAACAGTCCGCCTCACCCTCAACTCGCCCGTGGGCCTGGGCAAGGGACGCCAAATCGCTCTGGCGGAGGTGGAGTTCTTCAAACGGAAGTGAGGGCCGCGAGGTCGATGTCCGGGGGGAAGGGGACGGAGAGCTTCAGACGGTCGCGGTGGATGCCGGTGGGGACGTCGAGTTCGTAGACGTGGACGACGGGGGCGCCGTCTTCTTCCTCCTCGACGCGCCAGAAATGCGCAATCCCCGCCTGCGCGTACTTGAACGGCTTCAGCGAACGGTCCCGCACCGCCGACTCGTGCGAGACGACTTCGACGACCAGCGGAACGTCCTCGGGGGCGAACCAGGTGAGGTCCGGATCGTACGGGGCGGTGGTGACGAGGGCGTCGGGTTCGGTGCGGCTGTGTCTGTCGAGGCGGACGGTCATCTGCCGCGCGACGTCGAAACCGGCGGGGGCGGCTTGTGCCAGGGCCTGGACCAGGTTCGTCGTGACACTTGAGCACCAGAACCGCTGCGGCAGCAACCTGAAGATCAAGGCCCCGTCGATGAGTTCGACGTGCTTCGGCGCGTGCGGCATGCGATCGAGGTCATCCGCTCGGGAAGTTCGGTGCCCACAACACCCTCTAGTCACGCCGGCCCCCGAGGCGCCCTCCTTCAGGGAGAGAAGGGCACTCGCATACGAAAACCGCTCCGAGCGGGTGAAGGACACGGGCCGGGCGGTGGGGCGGTGGCAGGAGTGACATCGGCGACTCGTCTTCCGGGTGTCCCCAACGGCTCGGCTGCTGCCGGGACTTGGCCGACATTTACTCGGTGACCGCATCGAGCGCAGCGCCCTCCAGAGACGCTCAGGGGCCGAGGAGAGCGGCGAGGGCGGGGCTGATGGGCGGGAAGACACGGTCGGCGCCTACACGGACGTCCCCGCCACTGCGCGCCCCCATGCCAGCAGCACCGTCCGCGTCGTCCAGCAACTCGGCGGCTCCTTCGAGACGGCCGCCCTCCTCGCCCCACGGCCTCCCTCACGCGTTCGCCTGGACGACGGCTTTCGCGGCACTGGCGTGCGGGGTGAGCGCGCTGTGTCCCGCCCGAAGGGCCCTTGCGCGGAAGGCTCCTGCACGCAGAGCCCCCGCGTGAACAGCCCCCGCCTGCCCGTCGCGCGGGCCCGTCCCCGCGAAACTCGTAGCGCGCTCGCTGAACCGCCCCCCCACGAGAAGCTCGCGCCGAACCGCCCCTGCACGCAGAGCCCCCGCATGAACGGCCCCAGCCCGAAACGCCCCTATGTGAGAAGCCCCCATCCGAACCGCCCGCATGCCCCCCCGCCGAACCCCCCCCGCACAGCCCAAAGGGCGGCAGGACCACGAGTCCTACCGCCCTTCAGGCGCTGTGCGGCAAAGGGAATTACCGGGACTGCTGAGCCGGCACCCCACGCGAGATCGGCTCGTCGTCGACGACCGGCGCACCGGCGGCGGCGACGGCGGCGCCCGTCAGGGTCGCCAGCATCTCGCGGACGTTCGTCAGCTGGGCGTTGATCGAGTCGCGGCGGTTGGTGAGGGCCGCCAGCTCGCGCTCGGACTCCGAACGGATGCGGTCCGCCTTGGCGTTGGCGTCGGCGACGATGTCCTCGGACTGCCGCTGGGCCGTCTCGACCGTCTGACGGGCCCGGCGCTCGGCGTCGGTGCGCAGCTTCTCGGCCTCGAGGCGGAGCTGCTCCGCACGGTGCTCGATCTCGGCGAGACGCTTCTCGGCCTTCTGCTGACGCGCCGCGAGGTCACGCTCCGACTGCTCACGCCGCTTCGCGAGGTTCGTCTCGAAGTCGGCGGCGGCCTGCGCGGCCTTCGCACGGGTCTCCTCGAAGAGCGCGTCGGCCTCCTCACGCTTGGACTGCGCGTCCTTCTGGGCCTCGGAGCGCAGCTGCGACGCGTCGCTCTTGGCCTTCTCGACGATCCGGACGCCCTCGTCCTCGGACTTGGCCTTGCGCTCCGCGGCGAACGACTCGGCGTCGTTGCGGACCTGCTGGGCCGCCGACTCGGCCAGCTCGCGGTGCTGCTCGGCCGCGCGGCGGGCCTCCTCGCGCAGGTCCTTCGCCTCTTCCTCGGCGAGGCGCAGGATCTTCTCGACGCGGGCACCGAGACCGGCGTACGACGGCTCCGCGTCGGACACCTGCGCCTGCGCGTTCTGCGTTTCGAGGTGGAGTTCCTCGATGCGCTTCTCAAGCGCGGTGATCCGGGCCAGAGCGCTGTCACGGTCGGAGACGAGCTTCGAGATGCGTTCGTCCACCTGAGCGCGGTCGTACCCACGCCGCACAAGCTCGAAGCCGTAGGGGGAAGTGTCGCTCATGGGGTTCCTGTCGAATGAGACCGGTGAGGTGATAGGTGGAATCCTAGGGGCCGAGGCGGTGTGTCATCGAGCGGATGCGTGTTTGATCTGGAGAATGACACCCCTTTTGAGTGGCCGGTCGACGGCGGTTTCATCAGAGAGTGGTGCAAAGTTCTCCAATCTCCTCCAGTCAACCGGTCAAATCCACCGGATTTCCTCCGAAGCTGCACACTCCGTCAGCTCTCCGTGGACTTACCACCCGAACGAGGGGACCCTACCGCCGCTCCCGCCTTGACGCCCCCGTCCTTCGCGGACGACGGGGCCTCGAAAGACTCCAACGCTTCGAGGACGTCCTGGACACGGGAGATCTCCGCCTGGATGTCCTCCCGGCGGCGGACGAGGACCTCCAGCTCGCGCTTGCCCTCCTCCACGCTGCGCATCGCCTCGCGGATCGCCTCCGCCTTCAACTCCTCGGCCTCGCGCACCAGCTGGGCCTTCTTCTGCTCGGCCTCCTTGAGGAGCCCCTCGGCCTTCTTGACCGCGGCGATCCGGACCTTCCCGGCCTCGGAGTTGGCCTCCGACACCAGCTCCTTCGCCTTGGCCTGCGCCTTGTTGAGCTGCTCCTCGGCGGCCGTGATGAGCGCGTCGCAGCGGTCGCCGGTCGTCTTCATCGTCTCGGCCGCCTCCCGGCGGGCCCGCTCGTGCAGTTCCTCGATCTCGGAGGTGATCCGGTCGCGCAGCTCCTCCGCGCGCTCCCTTATCGCCGTCGCGTCCCGGCGGGCGCCCACGAGCAGCTCGTCCGCGTCCGCACGGGCCCGCTCCACGCGGGAGTTGCCCTCGACGGTCGCCTCGGCGAGCAGCCGCTCCGCCTCGGCGCGGGCCGCGCCGACCAGCGAGTCGGCCCGCTCCTCGGCGTCCGCGGCCGTCTTCTGTGCCTGCTCCTGCGCCTCCGACAGCAGCTTGTCGACCTCGGCGGTCGTCTCCGTGATGAGCGTGTCGACCTGCTCGGCCGCCTCGGAACGCCGCTTGTTGGCCTCCCGGCGCACCTCGTCCAGCGTCCGGTCGGCCTCCTCGCGCGCCGCCCCGACGAGCCGCTCGGCCTCGGCCTCCGCCTCCGCCCGCTGCCGCGCCGCCTCCGCGCGCGTCCGCTCCGCGTGCTGCTGGGCCGAGCCGACCGTCTCCGACGCCTCGGCGCGCATCCGCTCCGCGTCCGCGTGGGCGTCGCCACGCACCCGGTCGACCTCGGCGGCCGTCTCCATCTGGAGCCGCTCGGCCTCCGCGAGGGTCTCCGACTGGAGCCGCTCCGCCTCGGCGCGCGCCTCGGTGATCAGGGTGTCGGCCTGCGTCGCCGCGTCCGACCGCATCCGGTTCGCGTCCTCGCGGGCCTCAGCACGGGTGCGCGCCGCGTCCTGGTCGGCCTGCGCGATCGTGTCCGACGCCTCCGTACGCACCCGCTGGGCGTGCGCCGAGACCTCCGTGCGCAGCCGCTCCGCCTCCGCGATCGCGTCACCGACGGTCCGCTCGGCCAGCGCCTGAGCGGCTTCGGACTCGTCCCGTGACTGCTGGCGCACCCGCGCCGCGTCCTCCGCGGCCCGCTCCCGCTCGGCGTAGGCGTCGGCGCGGACCCGGTCCGCCTCCTCCTCGGCCTCCCGGCGCGCACGCTCCGCCGCGTGCTCGGCCGCCGAACGCAGCCCGGAGATCTCCTCCTGCGCCTGCTCGTGCAGCCCGGCCACCGAGTCCCGCACCTGCTGCGCGTGCGCCTCGGCGGCGGCGACCATCTCCGAGGCCCGCCGGTCCGCCTCCTCGACCAGCCGGATCGCCTCGGCCTGCGCCTCCTCGACACGCTTGCGCGCCGACGCGAGCAGCTCCTCGCTCTGCTCCCGGGCCCGCTCCCGCTCCTGGTCGGCCTCCGCACGCGCGGACGCGAGCGTCTCCTCCGCCTCACGACGGCGCCGGACGGCCTCCTCCTGAGCGGCGGCCAGCGCGTCCGACGCCTCCTCCGCGAGCCGCTCCGCGGCGGCCTGCGCCTCCGCGCGGACCCGGTTCGCGGTGTCCTGCGCCTCCGACTTCAGGCGCTCCGCCTCGGCCACGGCCTCCGACCGCAGCCGGATCGCGATCTGCTCGCCCTCCGCGCGGGACGCCGACGCGTCGGCGGCGGCCTCGGTGCGCAGCCGGTCCGCCTCGTCGGCGGCCTGCTGCTGGAGCGTACGGATCCGGTCGGCGGACTCCGCGCGCAGCCGGTCGCTCTCCTCGGAGGTCTCGCGCCGGATGCGCGCCGCCTCCTCGCGGGCCTCCGTCAGCGCCTGCTCGGCGGAGGCCAGCCGGGTCTCCGCCTCGGTGTGCAGCCGCGCCAGCTCGTCGGCCGCCTCGGCCTGCCGGGCCGCTATGGCACGCTCGGCCTCCTCGCGGGTCTCCCGCGCCGCGTCCTCCGCGTTCGCGGTGATCGTCTCCGCGAGCCCGACCGCCTCGTCCCGCTGCCGCTCCGCCTCCGCGCGCGTGCGCTCAAGCGTTTCCTCAGCCTGCCGGCGCAGCGCCGTCGCCCGCTCGATGGCCTCGGTGCGGACCTTCTCGCTGTCCGCCGTCGCCTTCTGGCGCAGCTCGTCCGCGTCGGCCTTCGCCTTGGACAGCAGCTCCTCGGCGCTCTTCGCGGCCTCCTCGATCTGCTGGACGGCCTCCTTGCGGGCCTCCCCGCGGATCTTCTCGCCCTCGGCGACCGCCTCCGAGCGCAGCTGCTCGGCCTCCCCGCGCAGCCGCCGCGCCTCCTCCTGGAGCTCGACGGTCTTGGCGCGGTACTCCTTCGTGTCGTCCTTCGCGGAGCCCTTCAGCTGCTCCGCGATGTCGTGCGCCTCGGCACGCAGCCGGTCCGCCTCGGCCTCGGCCTCCTTGCGGACCCGCTCAGCCTCCTCCGACGCCGACTTCAGCGTGGAACGGGCGTCCTCCTGCGCCTTGTTGAGGACGTCCTCGGCCGTCTTCGCGGCCTTCGACAGCTGGGTCGCGCTCTCCTCGGCGGTGATCGTGCGGGCCTTCTCGGCGGCCTCCGCGACGAGCTTCTCGGCCTCGGCACGGGCGTCCGCGACGAGCTGCTCGGCCTCCGACTTGGTGGCCTCCGCCTCCTTCGTCGCCTCCGTGACCAGCCGCGCCACCTGCTCCTTCGCGGTACGCGTGCGCTGCTCGTTCGCCGACTCGGCGGCCGACAGCGTCTTCTCCGCCGAGGTCTGCGCCTCGGTGAGGAGCTTCTCCGCCTCGGCCTGCGCCTTGCGCAGCGCCTCCTCGGCCTCCGCCATCCGCTGCTCGGCCGCCCGCGACAGCTCACCGGCCTGCCGGCGGGCCGCGTCCGACTCCGACGCCGTCGAGGAGCGCAGCTGCTCCGCGTGGTCCGTGGCCTCCTGGGCCTGCGCACCCGCCGCGTTCAGCAGGCGCTCCGCGTCCGCGCGGGCCCGCAGCACGATCTGCTCGGCCTCCGCGCGGGCCGCCTCGGCGTCGCTCGTCAGCCGCTGGCGGGCCTCGTTGGTCAGCCGCTCGGCCTCCGCGCGGGCCGCCGCGAGAGCCTGCTCGGCCTCACCGCGCGACTCGTCGATCAGCCGCCGCGCCTGCGCCTCCGAACGGGCCCGCAGCTGCTCCGCCCAGGCCACGTTCTCGTTGACGTGCGACTCGACGGTCTGACGGCGCTCCGCCAGCTCCTGGTCGAGCTGCTGGCGCCGGGTGACGGCCTCCTGGTGCAGCTCCGCCTGGAGCCGGGCCGCGTTCTCCGCGTGCTCCTGGAGGATCCGCTGGGTCTGCGCCCGCGCCTGGCTCAGCTCGCGCTCGGCGTCCTGGCGCAGCTGGTCGGCCTGCATCTGCGCGTTGCGCAGCAACTGGTCGGCCTGGTAGCCGATGTCACCGCCGTCGAAGGCGGGCCGGGTCATGATGGTGCGCCGCGCCTCGTGCAGCTTGGCGCGCAGCACCTCGACCTGGTAGCCGAGGTCCTCGGCGTGCTGGATCGCCTTTTCCCGCTCGGTCTTCAGCCGTTTCATCTCGGCTTCGAACCGAGTGAGGTGGTCGACGTCAGCCGCCGGCTCTCGCTCCTGGCTCTCGTAGCCCCGCACTGCGCGGTCCCATCCGTCCCCTGGTCGCAAGCTTGTCCAACGAGCTCCCGTCCATCCGCCGGACGGGGCCCCCGGGGAATGGTGTCAGATCATCGGCGGAACACGGGCCGCGCCCGCCGCTCCTATCCCGAAACCCGGACCCCGGCATAGCGGTTGCCCCACCCTGCGGCGGGCAACCGCCCCCAACCCTACCGGCCCTTATGTACGTGGGTCAGTGCTCGTCGGACTCAACAGGCGCCGATGTGACCAGTTCTGTGAGGACACCGTGGCAATCCTTGGGGTGCAGAAAGGTGATCCGGGACCCCATGGAACCCCGCCTGGGCTCCTCGTAGAGCACCCGGACGCCCTTGTCCCTGATGGCCTCGGAGTCGGTGTCGACGTCCGCGGTGCCGAAGGCGATGTGATGGACGCCCTCGCCGTTCTTCGCCATCCACTTGCCGACGGCGGATTCCGGGTCGATCGGCTGGAGGAGCTGGAGGTAGGAAGCGCCCCCGTCCGACGTATCGTTGATCTTGAGCATGGCCTCGCGTACGCCCTGCTCCTCGTTGACCTCCGTGTGGAAGACCTCGAAGCCGTAGGTCGCGCGGTAGAACTCCACGGTCGTGTCGAGATCGTGACAGGCGATTCCGATGTGGTCGATTCGCGTCAGCATGGGTTCAGTGGAGCGCTGAAAGGGTGGTTGCGCAACGTGCGGGCGATCACACGCACCGCTGGGTGACGGCGTGACCTACCCCTCAGTACTTTGTCGGTAAACCCTCGTTCACATTCCTCGGCCCGTGCAGGCCGGTAAGGGGATCGCAGCTCATGACCACCTCAGTGATCGTCGCAGGCGCGCGCACTCCCATGGGGCGCCTCCTCGGCTCCCTCAAGTCGTTCTCCGGGGCCGACCTCGGCGGCTTCGCGATCAAGGCCGCCCTCGACCGCGCCGGAATCTCCGGCGACCAGGTCCAGTACGTGATCATGGGCCAGGTCCTCCAGGCCGGCGCGGGCCAGATCCCGGCCCGCCAGGCCGCCGTCAAGGCCGGCATCCCGATGAGCGTCCCGGCCCTCACAGTCAACAAGGTCTGCCTCTCCGGCCTCGACGCGATCGCGCTCGCCGACCAGCTGATCCGCGCCGGCGAGTTCGACGTCGTCGTCGCCGGCGGCCAGGAGTCCATGACCAACGCGCCCCACCTGCTGCCCAAGTCCCGCGAGGGCTACAAGTACGGTGCGATCCAGATGCTCGACGCGATGGCGTACGACGGCCTCACCGACTCCTTCGAGGGCATCGCCATGGGCGAGTCGACGGAGAAGCACAACACCCGGCTGGGGCTGAAGCGGGAGGAACAGGACGCCGTCGCCGCGCTCTCCCACCAGCGGGCCGCCGCCGCGCAGAAGAACGGGCTGTTCGAGGCCGAGATCACCCCCGTGGAGATCCCGCAGCGCAAGGGCGACCCCATCCTCTTCAGCAAGGACGAGGGGATCCGCGCCGAGACGACCACCGAGTCCCTCGGCAAGCTCCGCCCCGCGTTCGCGAAGGACGGCACGATCACCGCCGGGACCTCCTCCCAGATCTCGGACGGCGCCGCCGCCGTCGTCGTCATGAGCAAGGCGAAGGCACAGGCCCTCGGGCTCGACTGGATCGCCGAGATCGGGGCGCACGGGAATGTCGCCGGGCCCGACAACAGCCTCCAGTCCCAGCCGTCCAACGCGATCCTGCACGCGCTGGGCAAGGAGGGGCTCGACGTCGCCGACCTCGACCTCGTCGAGATCAACGAGGCGTTCGCGGCCGTCGCCGTGCAGTCCATGAAGGATTTGGGATTGTCGCCGGAAAAGGTGAACGTCAACGGCGGCGCGATCGCGCTCGGGCATCCGATCGGGATGTCGGGGGCGCGGCTCGTGCTGCACCTCGCGCTGGAGCTGAAGCGGCGGGGTGGCGGGGTGGGCGCCGCCGCGCTGTGCGGGGGCGGCGGCCAGGGGGACGCGCTGATCGTGCGGGTGCCGAAAGCGTGAGCTGTGTTTTTTACGGCAGTGGTACGACGATGATCTGAGCGCCGGATCATCACATCAGCGGACCTGAATCGGACCGGAAGCGGATCGGAGCCGTGATGCAGGACGTCCCCTCCCTGATCGCCCAGGCCAGAGAGGGCCGGCCGCGTGCCGTCGCCCGGCTCATCTCGCTGGTCGAGGGGGCGTCCCCGCAGCTCAGAGAGGTGATGGCGGCGCTGGCCCCGTTCACCGGCGGCGCCTACGTCGTCGGCCTCACCGGTTCCCCCGGCGTCGGCAAGTCCACGACGACGTCCGCGCTCGTCGGGGCGTACCGGCGGCAGGGCAGGCGGGTCGGCGTCCTCGCCGTCGACCCCTCCTCCCCGTTCTCCGGCGGGGCGCTGCTGGGCGACCGGGTCCGCATGTCCGACCACTCCTCCGACCCCGGCGTCTACATCCGCTCCATGGCCACCCGCGGGCACCTCGGGGGGCTCGCGTGGGCCGCGCCCCAGGCGATCCGGGTCCTGGACGCCGCCGGCTGCGACGTCGTCCTCGTCGAGACCGTCGGAGTCGGGCAGTCCGAGGTGGAGATCGCCGCGCAGGCCGACACGAGCGTGGTCCTGCTGGCGCCGGGCATGGGCGACGGCATCCAGGCCGCCAAGGCCGGGATCCTGGAGATCGGCGACGTCTACGTCGTCAACAAAGCCGACCGCGACGGCGCCCACGCGACCGCCCGCGAGCTGAACCACATGCTGGGCATGGGGGAGTCCCGGGCGCCGGGCGACTGGCGTCCGCCCATCGTCAAGACCATCGCCTCCCGGGGGGAGGGGATCGACGAGGTCGTCGAGGCGCTGGAGAAACACCGGGGGTGGATGGCCGAACGGGGGGTCCTGACCGAGCGGCGGCGGGCCCGGGCGGCCCACGAGATCGAGATGATCGCGGTGAACGCGCTGCGGGAGAGGATCGGGGATCTTCGGGGGGATCGGCGGGTGGGGGCGCTGGCCGGGAGGGTGGTGGCGGGGGAGCTGGATCCGTACCGGG
>DATCQX010000624.1:0-6646 GCA_036569285.1 Streptomyces sp. | reverse complement strand
CGGCATGGAGGCGCTGCGCGGGGCGTCGGTCGCCGGGTTCCCGAACTGGATGACGGTCATCGGGCCCAACACGGGCCTCGGCAACTCCTCGATGATCCTCATGATCGAGTCGCAGCTCAACTACATGGCCGACTATCTCCGCCAACTCGATGTCCTGGGCGGCAAGTCGGCGCTCGACGCCCGGCCCAGCGCCGTCCACCGGTGGAACCGGCGCGTGCAGGACCGGATGGAGCGGACCGTCTGGAACACCGGCGGCTGCGTCAGCTGGTACCTCGACGCGCAGGGCCGCAACACGACCGTCTGGCCCGGCACGACCAGCGAGTTCCGCCGTGCCACCCGCCGCGTCGACCTCGCGGAGTACGAGGTGCTGCGAGTCCCCGACTCCGAGAAAAACGCGGGTAATTACGACGACGCAGAGGTGACCGTGTGAAGACTCTCACCGCCATTTCCCAGGACGGCTCACCCCTCCACGTCGAGATCCACGGGCCCGACTCCGCACCCGCCGTCGTCCTCGTCCACGGCTGGACCTGCTCAACTCGCTTCTGGGCGGCCCAGATCGAGGATCTCTCCCGCGATCACCGCGTCATCGCCTACGACTTGCGCGGCCACGGCAGGACACCCGCGAGCCCGGTGGCCAGTACGGCTGCCCTGGCCGACGACCTCGAAGCGGTGCTGCTCGCCACCCTCGCACCCGACGAGAAGGTGGTGGTCGCCGGGCACTCGATGGGCGGCATGACCGTGATGGCCGCGGCGACCCGGCCCGCGTTCCGTGCGCACGTCGCGGCAACTCTCCTGTGCAGCACGGGCAGTTCACGTCTCGTCGACGAGGCGGAGGTCGTTCCCCTCGGGCCGGGCCCGGCGCGGACCTGGCTGACCGGCAAGATCCTCGGGTCGCAGGCACCGCTCGGGCCGGTCACGCCTCTCGGCAAGCGCGTCCTCAAGTACGCGACGATGGGCCCCGGTTCGGCGCCCGAGGCGGTCGACAGGTGCGCGCGGATCGTGCACGCCTGCCCACGCAAAGTGCGGTACGCCTGGTCGAAGGTCCTCGAAGATCTCGATCTCGACGGCGATGTAAGGCAGTTGACCGTCCCCACCGCCGTCATCACCGGTACCGCCGACCGGCTCACCCCGCCCGTCCACGCCCGCGCCATCGCCGCCGCGCTGCCCAACTCCCTCGGACTCACCGAGTTGTACGGGATCGGCCACATGACGCCCGTCGAGGCACCGGCTGCCGTGACCCGGCGGATACGCGAACTGACCACCACCTACACCCAGTTGAAGGAGGGCGCATGAGCAAGGTGAGCCTCGACGGGCAGGTCGCCGTCATCACCGGGGCGGCGCGCGGCGTCGGTGAGCTGCTGGCCCGGAAGCTCTCCGCGCGCGGGGCGGCCGTCGCGCTCGTCGGGCTCGAACCCGAGGCGCTCAAGGAGGTCTCCGAGCGGCTGCACGGGGAGAGCGGGCACTGGTACGCCGACGTCACCGACCAGGACGCCATGAACCAGGTCGCCGCCGAGGTGAAGGAGCGGTTCGGGAAGGTCGACATCGTCGTCGCCAACGCCGGGGTGGCCGCCGGGGGGACGTTCCTCGACTCCGACCCCGATGTGTG
This sequence comes from Streptomyces sp., assembly GCA_036569285.1. Taxonomy (GTDB): domain Bacteria; phylum Actinomycetota; class Actinomycetes; order Streptomycetales; family Streptomycetaceae; genus Streptomyces. The sequence goes on along the minus strand of DATCQX010000624.1, from coordinate 5,040 downwards.
GCGGCGCGTCATCGAGGTCAACCTCATCGGGTCCGCCGTCACCGCGCGCGCCTTCCTGCCGGTCCTCGTCGAGAGCCGCGGGTACCTCCTCCAGATCGCCTCCCTCGCCGCGCTCACCCCGACGCCGATGATGAGCGCGTACTGCGCCTCCAAGGCCGGCGTCGAGGCGTACGCGCACAGCCTGCGCGCCGAGGTCGGGTACCGGGGGGTGCGGGTCGGCGTCGGCTATCTCACCTGGACCGACACCGACATGGTGCGCGGCGCCGACCAGGACGACGTCATGCGCGAACTCCGCGGGCGGCTGCCGTGGCCCGCCAACAAGACGTATCCCCTCGGCCCCGCCGTCGAGCGCATCGTCGACGGGATCGAGCGCCGGTCGAGTCATGTGTACGGGCAGTGGTGGCTGCGGGGGATGCAGGGGGTACGCGGGTACCTCCCCGGGGTGATCGGCTCCGTCGGAGGCCGGGAGATGCGGCGGGTGGCTCCCAAGGTGTCCGGGATGCGGGTGGGGTTGGTGGGGGCGGGGGGTTCGGCCGACGAGGAGGCGAGGAGTCGGCGGTAGGGGGGTGCCTGAAGTACTAGGGGTATTACGGGTAGTGCGTACGCTGCACAGGACCCCGACCATCGGAGCAGCCCATGCAGCGCACTGACATCGACGTCGACGAATCGTTCGTCCGTGAACTCCTCCGCGACCAGCAGCCCGACCTCGCGGACCTCGCCCTCCGCCCGGTCGCCTCCGGCTGGGACAACCGACTCTGGCGGGTGGGGGAGGAGTTGGCGGTACGGCTGCCGATGACGGAGCGGGCTCCCGTGCTCCTCGCGCAGGAGTTCCGCTGGCTTCCCGAACTCGCCGAGCGGCTGCCGCTGCCCGTGCCGACGCCGCTGCGGTTCAGTGAGCCGAGCGAGCGGTTCCCCCGGCCGTGGGCGGTCGTCAAATGGGTGCCGGGGGAACCGGCGGACGGGGTCGAGATGACCGAGGCCGCCCGCTCGGCCGACGTCCTCGCCGGGTTCCTGCGGGCTCTGCACCGGCCGGCCCCGCGGGACGCGCCCCTGAACCCCGGCCGCTGCGGCGAACTGGCCCCGCTCACCGCGTCGTTCGAGGACGGCCTCAGGCTGCTGGGCGACCGTGTCGACGCGCCCAGGCTGCGGGAGGTGTGGAAGAGGGCGGTCGCCGCGCCGAGTTGGGACGGGCCGCCGGTCTGGGTGCACGTCGATCTGCATCCCGCCAATGCCGTGGTCACGGACGGCGTACTCTCCGGAGTCATCGACTTCGGCGACATGGCCGCAGGGGATCCGGCCGCCGACCTCGCCGCCGCGTGGAAGCTGTTGCCGGAGGGAGCGGCGGACGGTTTCCTCCACGCGTACGGCGTCACCGACGAGGCGATCGTCCACCGGGCCCAGGGGTGGGCCGTGCTTTCGGCGTTCGGGCTGCTCAGTGTCGGGCTGGCGTGGGAGAGGGGGCTGCCCGGGGGCCAGCCGACGTGGTGGAGGGCGGGGCGGAGGACGTTGGAGAGGGTGTTGGCGCACGGGGTGTAGGGGGCGCGAGTACTACGGGGTGTAGGGGGCTCGGGTTGAGGGGCGCGGGTATTACGGGGTGTACGGGGCCCTAGTGGTCGGAGGTGGGTACTACGGGGTGTACGGGGCTCGGGTACTGGAAGGCGGGTACTACGGGGAGTAGGGGTCTACGGGTATTACGGGTGTCGCGCACGCGGCGGGTTCTCATACCCGTACGACCCCTAGGGGGAGCCCGATAACTCCGGCGCCCGCCAACCCCGGCTCCCTCCTAGCCCGTCTCCCCGCTCCCCGTAGCTCCCCGGAGCCACACCCCCTACCCCTCCCGAGGCGGCAGCTTGGGCCGCGACCGGTCCGGCACCCCCCGAAGATCCGGCGGACTCGCCACCACCCCCCGCTCCAGCAGCTCCAGCGCCAGCCCCACCGCGTCGTCCAACTGCGCGTGCCGGCCCTCGGCCCAGTCGAGGGGCGTCCGGAGGGCCTCCATGTCGGGGTCGACGCCTCGGTTCTCGACAGACCAGCCGTACGCGTCGAACCAGGCGGCGTTCATGGGGACGGTGATGACGGTGCCGTCGCCGAGTTCGTGGCGGCCGGTCATGCCGACGACGCCGCCCCAGGTCCGTTGGCCGACCACCGGCCCGATCTTGAGGAGTTTGAACGCGGCGGTGATCATGTCGCCGTCGGAGGAGGTGGCTTCGTCGGCGAGGGCGACCACGGGGCCGCGAGGGGCGTTCGAGGCGTAGGACACCGGCTGGGCGTCTCTCGTGAGGTCCCAGCCGAGGATCGTGCGGGAGAGCTTCTCGACGACCAACTCGCTGATGTGGCCTCCCGCGTTGCCGCGGACGTCGACGATCAGGGCGGGACGGGACACCTCCATCCGCAGGTCGCGGTTGAACTGGGCCCACCCGGAGCCGCCCATGTCCGGGATGTGGAGGTACCCGCACCGGCCGCCGCTCAACTCCCGTACGACGTCACGCCGTTTGGCGACCCAGTCCTGGTAGCGCAGGGGGCGGTCGTCGACCAGGGGGACGACGGCCACGCGCCGGGGAGGCCGTCCGCCCTCGGCGCCGTCCCCCTCCGTGAACGTCAGCTCCACCGTCGTACCCCCTGCCCCTGCCAGCAGCGGGAACGGCCCGGTCACCGGATCGACGGGACGGCCGTCCACGTGCGTCAGCACCGCGCCTTCCCGAATTCCCGTTCCGGCGAGGGGAGATCGGGCCTTGGAGTCGGAGGAGTCGCCGGGGAGGATGCGGGCCAGGACCCAACTGCCGTCCCGGCGAAGGAAGTCGGCGCCGAGGAGGCCCTGGAGGCGTTGGTAGTGGGGTGGTCCCTCGTTGCGGCGGGCGGAGGCGACGTACGCGTGGGAGGTGCCGAGTTCGCCGACGACCTCGCGGAGGAGGTCGGCGAACTCGTCGGGGGAAGCGACGCGTTGGACCAGTGGGCGGTACTGGGCGAGGACCGCGTCCCAGTCGATGCCGCACATCCCGGGGTCCCAGAAGTAGGCGCGGATCAGCCGACCGGCCTCCTCGTAGGACTGCCGCCACTCCGCGCCGGGGTCGACCTCGTGGAGGATGCGGCGCAGGTCGATCCAGACGGTGGAGTCGCTGTCGCCGGGCTCGGTGGAGGGGACGGCGCGCAGCTCGCCCTCGTCGACGACGATCAGCCGGGTGCCGTCGCCGCTGAGCGCGAACCAGTCGAGGTGGCCCACGAGTTCGGACTTCTTGGCCTTGCTGATGGTGAAGTGTTCGAGGGTGGGGCGCTCGCTGGTGTCGTCCGGATGGGCGAAGGTCTCGCCGAGGGCGCCGGAGATCGGCCAGCGCAGCCAGACCAGACCTCCTCCGGCGACCGGGTGCAGCGCCGAGTACTTGGAGGCGGGGACCGGGAACGGGGTGACCCGGCTCTCCAGGCCCTCCACCTCGACGGTCACCGCGCCGCCGTCCTCGGACTCGGTGGGCAGGGGGTCGAGGCCGCCTGCCGCCGGGCGGCCGTCGGGGTTCAGGGCGAACGGGGAGGGGGTGGCCGAGGAGAGGGGGACCAGGTAGGGGCGACACCCTAGGGGGAAGGAGAGGTCGCCGGTGTGGACGTCGTAGACCGGGTCGAAGCCGCGCCAGGAGAGGAACGCGAGGTAGCGGCCGTCGCTGGTGAAGACCGGATTCTCGTCGGCGAAACGGCCGTTGGTGGCGTCGACGATCAGCCGGTCCTTCATCCGGGCCAGCTTGATCTGGCGCAGGGACCGGCCGATGCCGGGGTGCGACCAGGCGAGCCAGGACCCGTCCGGGGAGAACGCGAGATCCCTTACGGGGCCGTTCACGGACCGGATGAGTTCGGTGAGGGCCCCGGATTCCGCCCCTGACACCGACCCCGACGCCACCCCCGACCCCGACGCCGCTCCCGTCCCCGACACCTCCAGCAACAGCACCCGGCCGTCGTGCGAAGCGATCGCCAGCCGCTCCCCGTCCGGCGCGGAGACCATCTCCAGCACCCGCCCCAGCTCCCCGGACGCCAGCCTCCGCGCCGCCCGTTCGCCGCTCGCGCGCGGGAGGTGGGCGATCTCGACGGCGTCCTCCCCCTCCGCGTCGGTGACGTATGCGATCCGCCCGCCCGACCCCAGCATCTCCGGGAGCCGTACCCGTACCCCTGGGGTATCAGCGATCGTGCGGGCGGGCCCGTCCCGGTGGGTCAGCCAATAGAGGCTTCCCCGTACTACTACAGCGCTAGCACGGCCCGTCTCGTCGACCGAGACGCCGTCCACGTGCTGCGCCGCCGGGATCTGGTAGGGCCGCCGGCCCGCGCGGGGGCCGCCGAGGCGGACGTCGAGGCGGCGGGGCTCGGCGCCGGGGGAGAGGTCCTCGACGAGCCACAGGTCGCCGGCGCACTGGTAGACCACCCGGGTGCCGTCGGTCGAGGCGGCTCGGGCGTAGAAGGCGTCGTGGTCGGTGTGCCGGCGCAGGTCGGAGCCGTCGTACGCGCAGGAGTAGAGGTTGCCGACGCCCTCGTGGTCGGAGAGGAACGCGACGCGCCCGGCGACGAAGAGGGGGGTGGAGAGGTGGCCGTCCACCTCGGGGAGGAGACGGCGGCCGTGGAGCCAGAGGCGGCCCGTCGCGCCGCCCCGGTACCGCTTCCAGGCGGCCGGTTCGTGCGGCGGGGTGCCGGTGAGCAGGAGGGTCTGGCGTTCGCCGTCGATGTCCGCGACCTGGAGGTCGCTCACCGGGCCCCAGGGGAGGGGGCCGCCGGGGTCGCCGTCCGTGGGGACGTCGTAGGCCCAGGTGAAGTAGGAGAAGGGCTGGTTGTGGGAGGCGACGGCCAGGATGTGGCCCTCGGGGGTCCAGCCGCAGACGCGGGTGTCGGCGCTGCCCCAGTGGGTGAGCTGGCGGGTCTGGCCGCCGTCTACGGGTACTACGTGGATCTCGGGGACCAGGCTGCGCCAGTTCGTGCAGGCGATCTCGGTGCCGTCGGGGGAGAAGCGGGGGTGGCCGGTCTTGGTGCGGTCCACGGTGAGGCGCCAGGCGCGGCCGGGGCCGTCGAGGG
>DATCQX010000623.1:0-2119 GCA_036569285.1 Streptomyces sp. | reverse complement strand
TGGCTCCCTCTCAAGTACTACGGGGTGGCCGGGATCACACCCGTAATACCTGGGGGGCGGAAATGAGACGGACCAAGGTCCGGTTGTCGTACTCGTGCAGGCCCATGCGCGTGCACATACCTGCCGGTACCCCCCAACCCTCGGTACCCCGTCAAACGAGGAGCCCGTCCGTGACTGCCACCCCTACCCGTACGTCCGAGGTACTGTCCCGCCCGGTCGCCATCAACGGCCTGACCGTCCCCAACCGCATCGTGATGGCCCCGATGACCCGCATGCACTCCCCTGAGGGCATCCCGGGCGAGGACGTCGTCTCGTACTACGCGCGCCGCGCGGCGGCGGGGGTCGGCCTGATCGTCACCGAGGGAACGTACGTCGGCCACGACTCCGCGGGCGAGAGCGACCGCGTCCCCCGTTTCCACGGCGAGGAGCAGCTCGCGGGCTGGGCGAAGGTCGCGGACGCGGTCCACGCCGCGGGCGGGACGATCGTCCCCCAGCTCTGGCACATCGGCATGGTCCGCAAGCCCGGTGCGCCCCCGGTCGCGGACGCCCCCGCCGTCGGCCCCTCCGGCATCCGCCTCGACGGCACCGCCGACGGCCACACCATGACCCAGCGCGACCTGGACGACGTCATCGGCGCGTTCGCGCAGAGCGCCGCGGCGGCCGAGCGGATCGGCTTCGACGGCATCGAGCTGCACGGCGCGCACGGCTACCTCCTCGACCAGTTCCTGTGGGGAACCACCAACCGGCGCACCGACGCGTACGGCGGTGACGCGGTCGCCCGTACCAAGTTCGCCGCCGAGATCGTGGCCGCCGTCCGCGAAACCGTGTCTCCCGAGTTCCCCGTCATCTTCCGGTTCTCGCAGTGGAAGTCCGAGAACTACGACGCGCGTCTCGCGGAGACCCCGGAGGAGCTGGAGGCGATCCTGACGCCGCTGGCCGCCGCGGGCGTCGACGCGTTCCACGCCTCCACGCGCCGCTACTGGGAGCCCGAGTTCGACGGCGCCGACCTCAACCTCGCCGGGTGGACCAAGAAGATCACCGGCAAGCCCACCATCACCGTCGGCTCCGTCGGCCTCGACAGCGACTTCATCGGCGGGTTCGCCGGGCAGGGCTCCGAGGTCAAGACCCTCGACAACCTCCTCGACCGCTTCGAACGCGACGAGTTCGACCTCGTCGCCGTCGGCCGCGCCCTCCTCCAGGACCCCGAGTGGGCCTCCAAGGTCCTCTCCGGCCACTTCGACGAGCTGAAGCCGTTCGAGGCGGCTTCGATGCAGACGCTCAGCTGAGCGGGGGAGTGGAACGGGGGCCGATTCGAGCGGACGCTGAGCCGAGCGGTTGAGCTGGGCGGATGCTGAGCCGAGCGAGGGCTGGGTCGAGTGGCTGAGCTGGGCGGATGCTGAGCCGAGCGGGCGGGACTGAGCGGCTGAGCTGAGCGGACGCAGTCGGTGCGGGTGGGAGCCCCAGAGCTCCCGCCCGCACTCGCTTACCCACCCTGCTGTAGCTGCGGGTCGTCCGTGCCGCTCCATCCGCCCGCAGCCGCGTCTCCTTCTTCGCCTTGGCTGCGGGGCGCCCGCGCGTTGCCCCCACCCGTAGCTATGTCTCCTCCTTAGCTTTAGCTGCGGGGTCGTCCGCGCCCGCGTCCACTCACCTGTAGCCGCGTCTCCTTCTTCACCCTGGCTGCGGGTCGTCCGTGCCGCTCCATCCACCTGTAGCCGCGTCTTCTTCTTCGCTCTGGCTGCGGGGCGCCCGCGAGTTGCTCTCACCCGCAGCCGCGCCTTTTCCCCCGCCCCAGCTGCGGGTCGTCCGCGCCGTCCTCACCGACCCGCACCCACTCCACCCCGCCCACCCAGCTGCGGGCAGTCGTGCCTCCCCCAGTGCCTTAAAGGCCTGGGAGGTACCCCCATGGGGCGGCACGGGTGGGCGCAGCGGCACCCCGCCAGCGCGGGTGAGCGACAACGCCCCCCACCTCAGCCCCCACGGTGGCGTCCCACCAAGTGGTGTAGTCACGGAAGCTGTTTCGGTTCCGGTTGTGGGGTGATGTCGGGTTCGGGTCCGGCCGGCTTGGTGGTGAAGAGCTCGGCCATGGAGGCTTCGGAGAGATAGCGGCGGTCGAAGACCT
>DATCQX010000622.1:0-2624 GCA_036569285.1 Streptomyces sp. | reverse complement strand
CGCGGTGGGATCGGGGTGTGAAGCGAGGGCCCGGAAAAAATTCTGGTGGGCGAGGGAACTCGGGCGACACCCGAGGCGTCACTATGAGTAACAAGTCGATCTCGGATCGTCACAGAAACTCGTCCTCGTCCGGGAATCGGGGATACGGAGTCAGGAGGTAGGGGATGGGCCGGTCGCGGATCATGAGCGCGGCGCGCTTGGACGGGAGGTCGACCTCGCCGGCGCATTCGAAGCCGGAGGTGGTGAAGATGCTGAGAGAAGCGCCATTGCGGACGTCCGGTTCGGCGACGACGCGGGCGCAGGAAGGGCGTTTGTCGAAGACGAGTTCGGTGACCGTCCGCAGCAGGATCCCGCCCACCCCCCGCCCCCGGTCCCGCGCGTCGCCGATGAGGAGGTGCAGGCCGGTGTCGTGCGGCTGCGCCGGGTAGTAGCGGGCCAGCGGATCGAGGTCCGCCCGGTAGATCTCCCAGTAGCTCATGGGCGTTCCGTTCAGCACCCCGAGACAGGGCACGCTGCGTCCGCCGCCCTGGAGCTGGACCCTGATGTGCCGGGTGGTCCGGATCTCGGGGCCCGCGAGGTCCCAGAACGCGGCGACGGCGGGGTCGTTCATCCAGCGGGCGACCAGGGGGATGCCGAGTTCGAACGTCACGGGGATGAGGTGAAAGATGCCGAGGTGGCACAGGGTGGGGCCCCAGTCGGCGACCCCGTCCAGAAGGTCTTCGGTGGTGCTGCGGCCGGTGTCACCTTCCACGGTCGGCACAGGACCGCTCCTTTCGGGAGGCGTTCGGGAGATGTCGGGAGGGCGGAGAGAGGTGGGGGAAGAGACAGGCGGCTGAGGGGCCTCAGAGGGCGAGGGGGTTCGGGACGGTGACGTAGACGGACTGGGTGTCGACGGGGCCGACGAGTTCGTCGAGGCCGTGCAGCCGGGTCAGGAGGTTGGCCTTGCAGCGCAGGACGGGAGAGTCCAGCAGACGGGAGGGGAGGGTGCCGCGAGTCCGCCGGGGGCCGGTGGCGGCCGTTTCGAGGAAGCGGCGGAAGGCGGCGAGCAACAGACGCTCGTCCACGAGGCGTTCGGAGCCGAACGCGCCGATCAGACCGAGCACGTTGTTGATGCCGAGGTAGTAGGCGAACCGTTCGTCGGTGACCTCGTCGGAGACGAAGGTGTCGCTCGCTCCGCCGATGCCGGGCAGCCGGGCGTCGAGTTCCGCGCGACGGGACTCACGGAAGTAGTAGCCCTGGTTGTCCCGGTACCGGCCGCCCACGGGCCACCCGTCGGGGTCCAGGAGCACGAGGGTGTTCTGCTGGTGGGCCTCCAGGGCGATCCCCGCCTCCCCGTCGAGCCACAGCACCGGGCGGACGACGTGTTCCAGGTACCGCAGGAACCACTCGACGGCGACGGCACCGCGCGGGCGCCCGCTGCGGACGACGAGCCGGTCGACAAGCGTCGCGAGACGAGAACGGAAGGAGGAGGGAGCTTGGAAAGGATCGGTCACGGGACGACGGGCGCCGGGCACGCTCCTCGGGGCCTGCGGGCGCGGCGAGACCAGGCCGGCGACGCACGAGACGTCGTCGGACGGGGCGAAGGGGTTGTGCCGGACGACCACGTCCAGTCCGGGCACGGGCCGCCCGTCACGGTCGTCCACGGCGAGCCAGGCCGGGTCGCGGACGATGTCGAAGTGCGGGTGGGCCGCGTGCCACTGCCGGGCGAGGCCGGTGCGCAGCAGCCGGTGGACCTCGACGCCCCGGTGGAGTTCCTTGCGGAGGTTCTCCCGGCGGGAATTGGTGATCCGCAGCGCCAGCGAGAGCTTCAGCATCGCGGGGGCGCCGGAGCGGTGGACCGTGCGGACGGAGGAGGTGGGGTGCCAGGGAGGACCGTAGGCGCCGAGGTCCTTCAGGAGCCCGGCGTCCAGCAGGGCCGCGACCTCGGGGCGGTCGCGTACCTCGCGGAACTGCCAGGGGTGGAGGGGCAGGGCGGCGTGGCCGTCGGGCAGCGGGAGCCCGGGGCCGGCGAGCCGGGCGGTCAGGTCCTCCGCGCGGACCGTGCGCCCGCTCTCCGTCCAGGCGGAGTCGGCGGCGAGCACGGACGGGGCGACGGCGAGCCAGCGCAGGGGGAAGGAGCCGTGTGACTCGGGTGAGTAGAGCAGGGTCTCCACGTCGGTCAGGCCCTCCCGGCTCTTCGGGGTGGGGTGGAGGGGATGGCCCAGGAGGAGGGACTGTTCGGCGGCGAGGAAGAGGTCGGGGGTGCCGGTCGGGTGGGGGCGGCGGTCCGTGAGGAAAAGGGTGGTGCGGCGGAGGGAGTCGGCGACCCGGGCGAGGAGGTCGGAGGTGGCGGCGTCCGCCGGGTGCGCTTCGCGGGTCAGCAGGGCGGCGACCGTGATCGGGTCCAGCGGTGCGGTCGGAGCGCTGGCGAGGGACGGGGGGCCGAAGCGGTGCAGGCCGGTGGGAGACCAGTACAGGACGGGGGCGAGCAGGGTGAGGCCGGAGGACGGGAGAGGGATGCGGAGGCGGTCGGTGTCGGGACGCGGGACGGAGGTCTCGCGGACCCAGCAGCGCAGGAGGTTCTCGGTGGTGGCGGCCTGGGCGACGGTGTGGGCGGTGTGGTGGAGGTCGGGGTGGTTCGGGGG
>DATCQX010000621.1:0-18434 GCA_036569285.1 Streptomyces sp. | reverse complement strand
CTCCACACCCCCTCCCCCCACCCCCGCGACCTACGAATCCCTCGTCGCCGAAGCCGACTCCGCCCCCACCGAAGGTTGGGACTTCTCCTGGTTCGAGGGACGGGCCACCGAGGCGCGGCCCTCCTGGGGGTATGCGGTGTCGCTGGCGCGGCGGCTGGACGAGGTGGGGACGGAGGCCGCGCTGGACCTGGACACCGGGGGAGGGGAGGTCCTGGACTTCGCGCTGGGGCGGGCGGCGAACCCGCCCCGTACCCTCGCGGCGACGGAAGCCTGGACCCCGAACGCGGCGAAGGCGACCCGACTCCTGGGCCCCCGGGGCGTGGTGGTCGTCCGGACAGCAGCTGACGGCGCTCAACTGCCCTTCGCGGACGCCGCGTTCGACCTCGTGTCGAGCCGGCACCCGGTGCGGCCCGCGTGGGGGGAGATCGCCCGGGTGCTCCGGCCCGGCGGCACCTACTTCGCCCAACACGTCGGCCACCGCAGCGCGTTCGAGTTGGTCGAGGAGTTCCTCGGCCCGCTGCCGGAGAACACGGACCGGCACCCGGAGGCGGAGTCGGCGGCGGCGAAGGACGCGGGCCTGGAGGTCGTCGACCTCAGGGTGGAGCGCCTGCGCATGGAGTTCCACGACATCGGCGCCGTCGTCCACTTCCTGCGCAAGGTCGTCTGGATGGTCCCCGGCTTCACGTCCGCCCGGTACGAGACGGAGCTGAGGGCGCTGCACCGGCGTATCACCGCCGAGGGCCCCTTCGTCGCCCACAGCACGAGGCATCTGATCGAGGCGCGCAGGCCCCTCGGGGCCGTCTCCGAATAATTGGCCGGGAACCGTCGGCCGGAGGCTCTGATCTCCACAGGGTTTCCACATCGTTATCGCGAACGAGTATCCGCAGCCCCGGGCGTCACGTAGATTCAGCGACGGCAATTCGCGCCAGCAAAGCTGCGGGGGTGGCACCGCGCAGTGGAGGGGACCGTGCGGTGCCGCCTCCGTCAAATCGACGCCTCGCGGCGCGTTCCCCCGTGCGAGGGACCCCGCGGGACCCCCCGTTTTTGGCCACGAAACCCCCACGAACAGGGCTTTGACCCCTCGATCGGCGTCGCCGGGCAACTCCGGAGAGTAATTATTTCGCGCTGATGCGCGCAGCATCCCTCACGAAGGGTTATGGTGGAACTCCCCCCCTCGGGCCGGTCCGTATCCCCCCCCACGGACCGGCCCGTTTTATTGCCCGCGCCCACCCCTGCCGGCCTCGGGGCATTCAGACATCCCTACCCCGCATGGGGCGCCCCAACTCCCCCTGGGGGTAAGCTTCCCCGCCTGCGGGGACCGCCGTTTCGGAGGGGCTGAACATCGTGATCCTGCGCGACAAACTGCGCGGCCTGCTGGTCAGGCTCTATGCACGACGGGTGGAAGGCCACCTCGACCACACCCAGGTGCCGAAGCACATCGGCGTCATCATGGACGGCAACCGCCGCTGGGCGAAGGCCTCGGGCTCGTCGACGGTCCACGGCCACCGCGCCGGCGCCGAGAACATGCCCGAGTTCCTCAGCTGGTGCGCCGAGACGGATGTGAAAGTCGTCACGTTCTGGCTGCTGTCGACGGACAACTTCGACCGCCCCGAGGACGAACTCGTCCCGCTGCTCGGCATCATCGAGGACGTCGTCCGCACCCTCGCCTCGGACGGCCGCTGGCGTGTCCACCACGTCGGCACGAAGGACCTCCTGCCGGACCAGATGCAGCTCACGCTGAAAGAGGCGGAGCAGGCGACCCAGGACGTCGACGGAATACTGGTGAACGTCGCCATCGGCTACGGCGGCCGGCAGGAGATCGCCGACGCCGTCCGCTCGATGCTCCAGGACGCCCAGGACCGGGGCGTCTCCATGGACGAGCTCGCGGAGTCCGTGGACATCGACATGATCGGCCGCCACCTCTACACCAGCGACCAGCCCGACCCCGACCTCGTCATCCGCACGAGCGGCGAACAGCGGCTGTCCGGTTTCATGCTCTGGCAGACGGCGCACTCCGAGTACTACTTCTGCGACGTCTTCTGGCCCGCCTTCCGCAAGGTCGACTTCCTGCGCGCCCTGCGCGACTACGCGGCCCGCCACCGCCGCTTCGGCGGCTGACCCCGAGCCGACCACCACGGCCCGGCACTTGCCGCGGGGCCTCTCACCTCACACGTAACAAGCTGTTCACCAGGACGCCGCGCTTTGCCGTGGCATGACGGCGCAAATTAGAGGGCATAAGCCAAGCAGGTCGACACCCGACCCACGGGTGTCGGATCTCAGCGGACGGCACGGGGCCGTCCGCCCGGGAGGCCCTTTGCACCAGCCCGACCGTGCGGTCACGGCACGGACGAAGCAGTGGAGGGCCGGTTCCCGGCCCGTGCAAACGGGCCTCGGACCGGTCCAGCTCCACTCCGTCGCTCCCCGACCTCATCCGAGGGGGTACGTCCTTCCGTGGTGACCAGCACAAAGCGCCACAAGTCCGACCGGCGCACCTATGTTCTCGACACCAGCGTCCTGCTGGCCGACCCGTCCGCGATGACCCGTTTCGAGGAGCACGAAGTAGTGCTCCCGATCGTCGTCGTCACCGAACTGGAGGCCAAGCGGCACCATCCCGAACTCGGTTATTTCGCCCGGCAGGCGCTGCGCCTGCTGGACGACTACCGGGTGAAGTTCGGCCGCCTGGACGCGCCCATCCCGATCGGGGAACTGGGCGGCTCGATCCGTGTCGAGCTCAACCACTCGGACCCCAGCATCCTGCCCAGCGGCTACCGCCTCGGGGACAACGACTCCCGCATCCTGGCGGTGGCCCGCAACCTCCAGGCCGAGGGGTACGACGTCACCGTCGTCTCGAAGGACCTGCCGCTGCGCATCAAGGCGTCCTCGGTCGGTCTCCTCGCCGAGGAGTACCGCGCCGAACTCGCCATCACGGACTCCTCCGGCTGGACCGGCATGTCCGAACTGGCGCTGCCGGGCGACCAGGTGGACGTCCTCTTCGAGGAGGGACACGTGTATGTGCCGGAGGCCGCGAACCTCCCCGTGCACACGGGTCTCACCATCCAGTCCGAGCGCGGCAAGGCCCTCGGCCGGGTCACCCCCGAGGGCAACATCCGCCTCGTGCGCGGCGACCGGGAGGCGTTCGGCATCAAGGGCCGCAGCGCCGAGCAGCGTATCGCGCTCGACCTGCTGCTCGACCCGGACGTCGGGATCGTCTCGATGGGCGGCCGGGCCGGCACCGGCAAGTCGGCGCTCGCGCTGTGCGCCGGGCTCGAGGCGGTCCTGGAGCGCCGTCAGCACAAGAAGGTGATGGTCTTCCGCCCGCTGTACGCGGTCGGCGGGCAGGAACTCGGCTATCTCCCCGGCTCCGAGGCCGAGAAGATGAGCCCGTGGGCGCAGGCGGTCTTCGACACGCTGTCGGCCGTCACGAGCCGCGAGGTCATCGAGGAGGTGACGGCACGCGGGATGCTGGAGGTCCTCCCCCTCACGCACATCCGGGGGCGCTCCCTGCACGACGCGTTCGTCATCGTCGACGAGGCCCAGTCCCTGGAGCGGAACGTCCTGCTGACGGTCCTCTCCCGGATCGGCGCCAACTCCCGTGTCGTCCTCACCCATGACGTCGCCCAGCGCGACAACCTGAGGGTGGGGCGGTACGACGGTGTCGTGGCCGTCGTCGAGAAGCTGAAGGGGCACCCGCTCTTCGCGCACGTGACCCTGACGCGTTCCGAGCGCTCCCAGATCGCCGCGCTCGTGACCGAAATGCTGGAGGACGGCGGTATCTGACCCGTAATCGGCAGGCGGTCGGCGCCGTCCCGCAAAGCGCGAGAGCTTAGCGGGACGGCGCCGCCGTGTGCGAGCGGTTCACCGAAATCCCTTGCCTTACACGCGATGTGAGCTTTCACACCTGGCTCAGAATTGTCATCGGCGGCTGGTTACGGCAGAGTCTCGGTTCTGTCAGGCCCCGCGTACGACACAGCCACACCACAACTTCACAGACGTCGTCGTATGCCGCCCGAGCACCAGAAGGCACCCCCTTGACGGGAGTGGCCGGTGGGCCAGTGCCTCCAGTGACCCTGAAGTCGGAGGCCAGCGACAGGGGCACGATCGCGTCCGCCAGGGTCACCGAAGCGGGCGTTGCTGGAAGGAAACCGTGTGAGCCGGGTCTCGGTCCGTGGATTCGCAGTGGCCTCCGCCACCGCGGTCACCGCCGTCGGAAGCGTTGTCGGCGTCGCGTCGGGCAGTGTCGCGCAGCCCAACGACCTCCAGACGAAGGCGGACGACGCCACTCTCCTCGCGGACATCCCCGTGGGGCAGCAGGCGGAGGTCCAGACCGCCTCTCTGACGCAGCAGGCCGCCTACCAGGCGATGGCCGCTGACGAGAGCGCGAAGAAGGGCGCCGAGGAGGCCGCGCGCAAGGCCGCGGCCGAGGTCGCGATCGCCAAGAAGGAGGCCGCCGAAGAGGCGGCGAAGGCCAAGGCGGAGGCCGAGGCCAAGGCGAAGGCGGCCAAGGGCGACTTCCCGGTCCAGAGCTCGTACTCCATCTCCGAGATCCAGTCGATGGCCCGCCAGATGGTGGCCTCCGGCCAGTGGCAGTGCTTCTCGAACATCGTCGACCACGAGTCGAGCTGGAACTACCGTGCCGTCAACGCGTCCTCGGGCGCCTACGGCCTCTTCCAGGCGCTGCCCGGCTCCAAGATGTCGTCCGTCGGCTCCGACTGGCAGACGAACCCGGCCACGCAGATCAAGTGGGGCCTGAACTACATGAACGAACGTTACGGCAGCCCCTGTGACGCGTGGTCGTTCTGGCAGGCCAACAACTGGTACTAGATCCACCCGCCGGATCTCTACCGGTTTCTCAACCTTCGACAGCCCCTCCCGGTCCTTAGGGAGGGGCTGTCGCCCTGTACGGTCGGTTGCGGACGACTCCCAGGGAGGAGTGGTGCGAAGAGACGGGGCAAGAGGGCGGATCATGTCGCGGGTACCAGGGTGGCTCGGGCGGCTCGGCGCGAGTCTGACCGAGATGGGGGAGCGGCTCGACGAGCGGCGGGCAGAGGTGGAGCGGGACGGGGGAGTGCTGGACGAGCCGAAGGCTGAGGCCGAGGCTTCGCCGGTCGCGTCCGCCGCGTCCAAGTCCGCCCCGGTGAAGGCGTCGCCCGGCGGATCTGCCGGGCCGGACCCCGTCCGGCGCCCGGCTCGCGCCCCGCGCCCCGCAGGGCCTCGCCCCGATCCCGCTCAGGCCGTCCCCTGGGGTGTGCGGGTCGCCGCCGAGGCCGGGTGGCGGCTGCTGGTGCTCGCGGGGACCGTGTGGGTGCTCATGCGGGTCATCGGCGCGGTCCAGCTCGTCGTCTTCGCCTTCGTCATCGGGCTGCTGCTGACGGCGCTCCTGGAGCCGACCGTCGCCCTGCTGAAGCGGCGAGGGGTGCCGAGGGGGCTCGCGACCGCCCTCACGGCCGTCCTCGGGTTCGTCGTGATCGGGCTGCTCGGGTGGTTCGTCACCTGGCAGGTCATGGAGAACATCGACGACCTCTCCAACCAGATCCAGTCCGGCATCGACGATCTGCGCCGCTGGCTCCTCGACAGCCCCTTCCACGTCACCGACAAGCAGATCAACGCGATCGCCAAGAACCTCCGTGAGGCGGTCGGCTCGAACGCGGACGAGATCACCTCGGCCGGGCTCGAAGGCGTGACGGTGATCATGGAGCTGCTCACCGGCATCCTCCTCGCCGCCTTCTCCACCCTCTTCCTGCTCTACGACGGCCGCCGCATCTGGGAGTGGACCCTCAAGCTCGTCCCGGCGGCGGCCCGCGAGGGCGTCGCGGGCGCGGGCCCCCGCGCCTGGGCCACGCTCACGGCCTACGTCCGGGGCACGGTCGTAGTCGCCCTGATCGACGCCATCTTCATCGGCCTCGGCATCTACTTCCTCGACGTCCCCATGGCCGTCCCCCTCGCCGTCTTCATCTTCCTCTTCTCCTTCATCCCCCTCGTCGGCGCCGTCGCCTCCGGCGCCCTCGCCGTCCTCGTCGCCCTCGTCACCCAGGGCCCCTTCACCGCCGTCATGACCCTCGCCGTCGTCCTCGCCGTCCAGCAGATCGAGGGGCACATCCTTCAGCCGTTCATCCTCGGGCGCGCGGTGCGGGTGCATCCGTTGGCGGTGGTGCTGTCCGTCGCCGCCGGGGGGATCGTCGCGGGGATCGGGGGGGCTGTGGTGGCTGTGCCGTTGGTGGCGGTGACCAATACGGTCGTGGGGTATCTGCGGGCTTATGCGAGTGAGCAGTGCGAATTCGACGAGGAGTTGGACGAGGTGCCGGCGGCTGGGGTGGACAGGGAGGACGGATCTGCCCGGCAGGTCTGAGGGGGCTGCCAGCCACTCAGAGTGCGGCCTTTTGTGTTCTCGGGCGGCGGGTCGTCAGATGTCGTACGGGTCCTCTGCGACTTTGGTTTGAATGCAGTCCAATGCATCTCTAAGGCTGCTCGGTGCATCCGTCGTAAGAACCTTCTTGATGCTCCATGCTCCATGCTCCATACGCCACAGGACACTCAGCCCTAGCCGTCACGCTTTCCCGACGACTGGTCGGGAAATGCTCAACTGGCTCAGGTATGCGATGGCTTGACGTCCCATCGTTTGTCGGGAGCTGGTTGATGTGACGACGTACCGAGTTGGTTCGCGCGCGAGTAACTTAGCGAAAGCTCGAGTTCGTCAGTACCTCGAACTGCTGCGTCCGCGTTTTCCAGGTATTGCTTTCTCTCATCAGGTGATTCTCGAAGGCGGCGACAGGGACCGGCGGTCCCGGCTCTCGGATGTCTCGGCGATCAGCGGTGGTAGCGCGTTCAGTTCCGAGCAGGAAGCGGCGTTGAGCAGGGGTGAGGTGGATGTGGTGTTCCACTCTCGCTCGACGGTTCCCGGCGGGTCTCGGGAACGCTGTCCGGGCTATCCGGGGACGCGGAGAAGATCGGGACGGCCCTGGCAGCGGAGCTGATCGGCTGGGGCGTGGGGGTCATGCCCTGCGAACGTCTCCCCACCCCGCCTTCAGAGAGTAGGCACTGCGAAGGGCATTCCACCTATCTCCTGGACGCCCCCCACTCCACCAGCCGTTCCGCCACGAACGTCGGACTCACCCGAAACTCCCGAGCCAGCGCCGCCGCCGACACCCCCTCCCGATACCGCCCCATCACACTCGCCCGTGCGCTGATGAACTCCGCGCGCGCTGCCCGTACTTCCGCACTGCTGCGCCGCCGGGCGCGCCCCTTGAACACGCGGGCGTCCGCCCGCCGGTACAGCAACGCGTCGACGAGGCCCCGGCGTTGCTCGCCCCACTCGTCGAACCGCCTCCCCAACCAGCCGGGGGTGACGCCGTACTCCTTCGCGAGGCCGCTGAGCGGGGCGCCCTTCCTATACCGCCGGATCACCAACTCCCTTTCGTTCATGACTCGTTGCCTCGCGGCGGCCCGCTCCAGGTTCACAGGAGTTCCCAGGAGTGTTCGCGCGGGTGGTCGGCGATCAGGTAGCACGCCTGGGGGTCGTCGCCGCCCGACAGCGCCTCGCACGCGAGCGCGGACACGAACTGCCCCGGCCCGTTGGACAGCCAGCGCCACCAGAGATTTCCGGTTTGGTCGTCCCATTCCTTCACGTACACGCAGTGCGCGCCGTCCAACTCATGGTTCTCCGCGAGTTCACAGCGCACGGGACCGGCGTACCGGGAGTGATCCTTGACCGGAACGCTTTCACCATGGGCCTCTGTGGCGGCGACGAGATCCAGCAGGGGGAGAAGGGAAAGGGAGTTGCATGCCCGAACTGTCGTCGTCACGAATGGTCCTCTCTGGAAGTTGTCGGCTCGGGTGCCTGATTCATGGAGGCAGGTGTGTGCGCTATGCGGCACAACCGGGCGGCGGGTTGGGGTAGTTGGGGCTGGTCCGTCGCCCCATGGTGCAAAGCCGGCGCGGAGCGGGCGCTTGGCGCGTTCGGCGCGCGTCCAGTGGAACTGCTCCAGGCGGAAGACACACGGGCGGCAGGCGTGGAAGGGGAGGGCGGGGTTTCCAGCGACCGAGATCTCGTCCACCTCTGCGATCGATACATCAACCTGCCCGCACTTGAAGCGGTTCCCAGTTTCCCAGTCGAACCGGCTCCACAACTCCTCGGGGCGCAGTCCCACGCTCACGTCCCCCACGGCAGGTGGGGCGGCGGGGTTCCGCCCACGAGCGGCAGGAAGAACACCGGCCGGACGGTCCAGGTGATGACGAACCGGTCGTAGCCGAAGGTGGCCGTCGTCTCCTCGCCGTTCTTCAACGCCTCCAGGCAGGAGCCCCAGTTGCCCCAGAGATCCCACACGTCACCGAGCATCTCGGCCTCGAACGCGACGGCGATCAAACGTAGTTGGGCTCGCGCGTAGTGGAGTGTCGCCTCCGGAGTGGAGTAAGCACCGGACGCGACCACGCGGTCTTCCTGACGCCACTCGGACCAGAAGCCCGCGACAGGTCTCAGCGGCGGCTGCGGTACGGCGATCGTGCACCACGTGCGGGTGCCGTCCTCGCTGGTGCCCCACCGGTCTGCCATCGCCTCGACGAGGAGCATGCCCCGGCCGCTCTCCTGATCGGCCGTCGGCTGCCCGACGCGGGGCAACTCGGAGGAACCGTCGGCCACCTCGATGGTGATCTCGCCTGCCCGGTGTGACATGGAGAACCGGATCTCATCTGCGGCGCCATAACGCACCGCGTTCGTCGCCAGTTCGCTGATCAGCAACTCTGCGATTTCCACAAGGGAGTCGAGCCCCCATCGGCGTAGAGTTGCCGCGCCCGTCCGCCGCAGCTCAGGCACTTGTCGGGGGACTCGGTCGCACGACACGATGTGACGGTCCGACTGGCCCATTACCCTCTCCAGACCGTTAACGTACGGCGGTCCCTGCGGTGGCTCGACAGGGACGTACCGGCCAACAGCGGTGTTCAACTTCTGGGCGGAAGACGCGGAGACTCCCGCGCACCGTAAGACGAGAGTCATCGGACGGTCCTCCATGGGCAGTGGGGGCGGCCACGCGTGGAACGGGCCTACCTCTGGGGGTGGTTGATCCCGCGTATTGACCGTATGGGCATCCCAAATGGAGTAGGACTGACTGTGGGTACGGGTTTTCAAACCGAGCGTCCCTGGGGGGCTCATGGCCACTAGAGCTCCTGCACAGCAGCGTGCGGGCACAGGTGCAATCGCGGGCTTCGTCCTGCGCCTCGCCCGCGAGAGCATCCCGCTGACCCAGGCCGCCATGGCCGAGGCCCTGCTCCGGGACCTCGCGACGATCCAGGGGTGGGAGTCCGGCCGACGCCCCCTCGGTAACGTGGCGGCCATCGCCCTGCTCGAACTGAAACGGCGGCTACCCGCTCTCGGCGCGGACCCGGCGGTCGTCCGTCTCCTCGATGCGGCCATGGATGCCGACCGCGTCATCAGCGCCGCCTTGGCACCCCCACAGCAACCAGGGCATCATCCGCTCGCGGATTGGGTACACACTCGGGACACCGCTCACATGATCGCGTGGGCAGTGAACGGCACAACCCCGCCTCCGCTCCGTCCCCGGCTGACGGCACCCCGGCGAGGGCCCGTTGCGAAGGCACCTCTGATGTCAGCCACCGACCGCACTGCGTTCTTCGCCCACCTTCGGGACGTTACCGATGGGGCGTCGCGAACTGGGCAGGAGGACGCCCTTCTGTACCGCCAGGCCCTTTACCTCACGTCGTACGACCTGACCGCCGAAACCACCCGGTGGACAGCCCATACCCTGCACGCGCGACGAGGAGCCCTTTCCACACGAGGATGGACTTCACGCTGGGCAGAGGCCCGATCGACCGCAACGGCACTTGCTCGCCTCGGAGATCCTCAACCTCTTATGGACTTCATCGAGCGCGGGATGGTGGACGACGACACGGCGGAGGCCGCGAACCTCAACTACTGGGCCTACTGGCTGGGGGCGTTGCCGGACACCCAGGCCGACGACGCATTCATGCGAGATCGCACCCTGTCGGGGTGGGACCCAGTGACACTGCTGCGCGGTCTGCTTCAGGGGTTTCACCAGGCACCAGGTTTCGTGGACCTCTATATCCACTCGCTCTGGGCACTGGTGACCTCTCACAATTGGCTCCCCATGGCCGTGCCCGATCTCGCGGCGCGGCTCGGCGAGCGGACCGATGAATTCATGAGTGCCGGAGGGCTTTCCGCGCAGGCCAGGCGGGAGTTGGACGGCGTGCACTACGTTCTACGCGAGAACAGCAAGTAACCGACCGGAGGTCACCCCACATGGCGGACGACAACCAGCAGGCAGAGGGCACCGCGAGCTTCCTGTTCGAGATGGGGCTGCTCAAGCGGGCCAAGCGGACCGGATGGTGGCATGCGGGAGTGAAGGACCCCGAGTCGATCGCTGAGCACTCTTTCCGCACCGCCGTCATCGGCTCCGTCCTCGCCATGATGGAAGGCGCCGACCCCGCCAAGGTCGCACTGCTCTGCGTGTTCCACGACACCCAGGAGACCCGGCTCACCGACATTCCTCATATCGGCCGGCGGTACCTGGAAGCGGCTTCGAACGAGAAGGTGACCGCCGATCAGGTCTCCGCTTCACATCCTGCGGTGCGTTCCGGGGTGCAACAGGTGGTCGAGGAGTACGAGAACAGCGATTCCCTCGAAGTGGTGGTGGCCCACGACGCGGACAAACTGGAATGCCTCATCCAGGCTGTCGAGTACCGTGAACAGCAAGGGTGTTCCACCGTCCAAGACTGGATCGACAGCAGTCTCGCGAAGCTTAAGACACCTTCCGCACAACAACTCGCGAATGCCGCTCTGACCATGACCACCCTTGAATGGCGACGGGTCTACCTCCCGTAAGGGCTTCGGGCTGCCTCTGGTTCCTCCGAGGCAGCCCGAAGCGGGGATGAGGGGATCAGATGATTGCGATCCCCAAGGACTCGAAGCGGCTCAGGCCAAGGCGCGCGATGGTGGCAATCGTCTCCGCCTGGCGGTTCGACGGAGCTGTGAGGGCCTTGAGTTGAGTCCTGGTCTCCCCTCCTCAGAGAGCAAACGCCCTTGGGGGGCTCCCTGTTTGGTGTGGCCTAGGGAAAGACCGGAAGTGGCGAAGCCCCGCCCGGCGCTTGGCCAGACGGGACCGCGAGCCGGTCCGCTCAGTGGCGGTCGGTAGCGTGCAGGCGCGGAGTGCTGTGGATCACGTCATCCGTTGTGGGGCCCACGCCGACGGTAAGCACGCAGTCCGGGCAGGCATAGAGCGTGACGCCGGGGCCGCTCGCGCGCTCAATGAAGCGACATGCCACAGCCGCACCGGTCCAGCGCTCGCATCGGCAGCAGGGAGCTTCGAAGGGGGAGGGGGGTTCGGAGGTCAGGGCGTCGCGGTTCATGCGCTCGCCTCCCTCGTGGCGAATGAGTCGGCACTGAAAGGCGCGCCGTCGTAGGTGTAGGGGTAGTCGATGCCCTGGGCGGCGAGTGCGGCGGCGGTGCGGCGTTCCCACTGGAGGCGGAGTTGCAGTGTGGCGGCGTCCTGACGCCGGAAGATCGCCGCGGCTTCCTCTTTCGTGGGGCTGGTCCACGGGCGGGACCAGGGGGAGGCGGGGGCGACGGCCGGGGCGGTCCCGGTGTCCTGCGGTCGCGCCGCGAGGAACTTGACGCTGTGGCGTCCAGGACAGCGGGGGGCAAGGGTGGCAAGCGCCCAGGCGAGGGCGCGGGCGATAGCATCGCGCATGGTCGTGCAGCTCCTAAGCAAGCTGTTCGGCAAGCCCCGATGGACCGATTAGGCCCGGCCCATCGGGGCGTTTCGTTTGTGGTGTGGATGACCATAGAGCAACTGGTCTAACTGGTCCACTGATACGTGTGATCTACAGGTCTAAGTCGCCGGAAGGCGGGTCGTTGTCTACGCTTCCGCCATGCCTGAGCGCCCGCACACCCCGCACACCCCTTACGCGCCATACATGCGGGTGCTTGACGCGCTCGCGGCCGAAATTCAGAACGGGACGTACGGGCCGGGTGAGCGCATCCCGAGCGACGCCGAACTGTGTGAGCGCTTCGGGGTGGCGCGGATGACCGCGAGGCGGGCCGTGGGAGTGCTTCGCGAGCGCGGGCTCGTCCGTACCGAATGGGGTAAGGGCACGTTCGTGATCGACCCTTTTGAATCCGGCGAAGGGGAACCGCAGGCTGACTAGCTCAAGCCTGCGATTCGTAGCCCCCCACCCCTGTTCCAAACCCGTGACAATCACCCCCCACCTGCACTGACACCCCCTCCCACCCCCCACTACACACCCCGCGTATACACACGACGTATACACCGCATGTACAGTCCTCCCCATGTCCATCGGTCACACCCTCCTGGGACTCCTGGAGTCCGGGCCCCGCCACGGCTACGACCTCAAGCGGGCCTTTGACGAGAAGTTCGGTCACGACCGGCCGCTGCACTACGGCCAGGTCTACTCGACGATGTCGAGGCTGTTGAAGAACGGCCTCGTGGAGGTCGACGGCGTCGAGGCGGGTGACGGGCCGGAGCGGAAGCGGTACGCGATCACCGGGGCCGGCGTCACGGACGTCGAGAGGTGGCTCGGGACGCCGGAGAAGCCGGAGCCGTATCTTCAGTCGACGCTGTACACGAAGGTCGTGCTGGCGCTGCTGACGGGACGCGACGCCGGCGACATCCTCGACACGCAGCGCTCCGAGCACCTGCGCAGCATGCGCATCCTCACCGACCGCAAGCGCAAGGGCGACCTCGCGGACCAACTCATCTGCGACCACGCCCTGTTCCACCTGGAGGCCGATTTGCGCTGGCTCGAACTCACCGCCGCCCGCCTGGAGAAGCTCCGCGAGGTGGTGGCCCGATGACCACGAACCCCCGACTGGCGCTCGCAGAAAGGACGGTGGGCCAGTGAACGCCCCCGCAGGCTCCCTCCTGACCGCCCAAGGCCTCCGCAAGGCGTACGGCCCGACCCTCGCCCTGGACGGCGCCGAGTTTTCCATCCACCCCGGCGAGGTCGTCGCGGTGATGGGCCCCTCCGGCTCCGGCAAGTCGACGCTCCTGCACTGCCTCGCGGGGATCGTCACCCCCGACGAGGGCTCGATCCTGTACGACGGCCGCGAGATGGCCACCATGAACGACGCCGAACGCAGCGCCCTGCGCCGCTCGGAGTTCGGATTCGTGTTCCAGTTCGGCCAGTTGGTGCCGGAACTGACCTGCGTCGAGAACGTCGCCCTCCCGCTGCGCCTCAACGGCACCCCCCGCAAGGCGGCCGAGAAGACCGCCCTCGGCTGGATGGAACGCCTCGAAGTGGACGACCTCGGCCGCAAGCGCCCCGGCGAGATATCCGGCGGCCAGGGCCAACGCGTCGCCGTCGCCCGCTCGTTGGTCACCAGCCCCCGCGTGGTCTTCGCCGACGAGCCGACCGGCGCCCTCGACTCCCTCAACGGCGAGCGCGTGATGGAGCTGCTGACCGAGGCCGCCCGCACGACCGGCGCCGCCGTCGTCCTCGTCACCCACGAGGCCCGCGTCGCCGCCTACTCCGACCGCGAGATCGTCGTCCGCGACGGCAAATCGCGCGACATGGAGCGCGTCGTATGAGCAACAGCCGTACGGGCAACACGAGATCGTGGGTCCGCGACCTCGCCATGGGGATGCGGTTCGCGTTCGCCGGGGGACGTGAGGGCTGGTCGCGGGCGCTGCTGACGGCCGTCGGCGTGGGCCTCGGCGTGGCGCTGCTGCTGCTCACGGCGGCCGTGCCGAACGCGCTGAACGCGCGGGACGACCGCGAGAAGGCCCGCTCGGACTGGAGCTTCGACGCCGAGAGCACGCCGAAGAAGTCGGACGACACGTTCCTGCTCGTCCGCACCGACACCAGGTTCCACGACGTGTCGGTGCGGGGGCGGCTGATCGAGCCCGAGGGGCCCCGCGCCCCGCTGCCGCCCGGCGTGAAGGAGTACCCGAAGGCGGGCGGGATGGTCGTCTCGCCGAGGCTCAAGGAACTCCTCGCCTCCGACTCCGGGAAACTGCTGCGCGAGCGGCTGCCGTACGAGATCGTCGGGACCATCGGGGACCAAGGCATCGTCGGTTCGCAGGAGTTGTCGTACTACGCGACCGTCACCGGCCTCGACACGAAGATCCGGGAGAGCCGGGTCCAGCGGCTGGACCGGTTCGGGACCCCTCCGGCGCGGGTGGACGAGGCACCCGATCCGATCCTCGTGCTGCTCACGCTCATCGTGATCGTCATCCTGCTGATGCCCGTCGGGGTGTTCGTCTCGGCGGCCGTACGGATCGGCGGGGAGCGGCGTGACAAGCGGCTCGCCGCGCTCAGACTGGTCGGCTCGGACGGGCTGATGACACGGCGGATCGCGGCCGGCGAGGCGCTCGCGGGGGCGCTCCTCGGGCTCGTGTTCGGCGCCGCGTTCTTCCTGGTGGGCCGTCAACTCGCGGGCATGGCCGAGCTGCGGGAGATCAGCGTGCAGCCTCGCGACCTCTCTCCCTCGCCGCTCCTCACCCTGCTCGTGGTCGTCGCGGTGCCCGCCTCGGCCGTCGTGGTCACCCTGCTCACGCTGCGCGGCGTCGTCATCGAACCGCTCGGCGTGGTGCGCACCGCCCGCCCCTCGCGGCGCCGGCTGTGGTGGCGGCTGCTGCTGCCGATCGCCGGGGCCGGGCTGCTGTACCCGATGATCGGGCAGGGGCGCACCGGCGGCACCTTCAACGAGTACCTCGTCGTCGCGGGCGTCGTCCTGCTGCTCGTCGGCATCACCGCGCTGCTGCCGTGGCTCGTCGAGACGGCCGTCGCCCGGCTCGGCTCCGGCGGGGTGTCCTGGCAACTGGCCGTGCGTCGGCTTCAGTTGAGCAGCGGGACGGCGGCCCGGATGGTCAACGGAGTGGCTGTCGCCGTCGCCGGGGCGATCGCGCTCCAGATGCTGTTCGTCGGGATCGAGGGCGACTACACCAAGGAGACCGGGAAGGACACGCGGCGCGCGACCATGCAGGTCCAGGTGTCGTCGTTCGGCCGGATGGCCGAGTACCAGAGCGCGTTCGAGCGGACCGCCGGGGTGGAGCGGGCCCTGGCGTTCGCGGACACCACCATCGGTGACAAGACCTACTTCAACTCCGATGACGGCAGCGGGCGTTACGTCTCGGTGACACTCGGCGACTGCGCGAGCCTCAAGGAAGTGGCCGCGCTGCCGTCCTGCCAGGACGGGGACGTCTTCCGGGTGCCCGGCGGCGGGGACGGCTACGAGTCCGGCACGGTCGTCCAACTGCCCGACGCGAGCGGCACCGGCGAGGACATGGGCCTGCTGAAGGCCGGTACGGTCGTCGAGTACGGGCTGAACCCGCAGCGGCGCGACACGGCGGAGTGGACCGTACCGGCCGGCATCAAGACGGCCCGCGCGATCGACGACCCCGCGGGGGAACGGCACTTCGGGCTGCTGATGACACCGAAGGCCATGCCGAAGGGCATCGAGAACACCGCGTACGGCAGGGTCCTCGTCAGCCTCGACCGGTCCGTGCCCGACGCCGTGGAGCTGGCCCGCAACACGGGAGCGCGCCTCGACCCGGTCGACCAGCCGATGATGTGGAGCGAGATCGAGACGAACAAGGACTACGCGAAGATCCGTACCGGTCTGCTGGTCGGCGCGACCTGCGTGCTGGCCCTGATCGGCGCGAGCCTGCTGGTCTCCCAGCTCGAACAGCTGCGTGAGCGGCGGAAGTTGCTCTCCTCACTGGTCGCCTTCGGCACCCGGCGCCGGACGCTCGGGCTGTCCGTCCTGTGGCAGACGGCCGTCCCGATCGGCCTCGGCCTGATCCTCGCGGCCGGCATCGGCATCGCCCTCGGCGCCATCCTGCTGGGCATGACCGACCAGACCATCCGCATCGACTGGACCGGCGTCCTGACGATGACCGGGATCGCGGCGGGCGTCGTCCTCCTGGTGACCCTGCTGAGCCTGCCGCCCCTGCTGAAGCTGCTCAAGCCGGACGGGCTGCGCACGGAGTAGGACACCGGGCCCCGGGCCCCGGGCGCGACGGAGGCGTGCGGGGTTCCCGGGGCGGGACGGCGTGGGGATCAGGGCCGTTCCGGGCGGGGGAAACGGGGAAGCGGGGGAAGGAGGGCGGTGGGGTGGCGTGGCCGGGGGGCCGCGCCGCCCCACCGCCCTTTCGACGTGGCTTCCGTGCGCGCACGTCGGGCGCACCGGCTCTCGACGGACCTTGTCCGCCCGTCAAGGGGGAGCGTCGGCCCCGACTCCCGCCGCCCGCCCGTCAGTTGACGACCCGCACCGGCAACCCCCGCAGCTCCTCCCGCAGAGCCCCCGCCAACTCCCCGTACTCCGCCGCCCTTCCCGCCCCCCGCCGCGCCACGAGGGCGATACGGCGGGAGGGGGCCGGAGCGGCGAACAGGGCAGTGCGCAGGCGGGAGTTACGGGCCGTCTCGACGGGGACGGCGGTGGCGGGCAGCAGCGTGCAGCCGAGACCGCCGCCGACGAGTTGGACGAGCGTGGCGAGGCCGGCGGCCGTCGTGGTGACCGGAGTGTCGCCCCGGCCCGCTTCCCGGCAGATGTCGAGAGCCTGGTCGCGCAGGCAGTGCCCCTCGTCGAGGAGCAGCAGGGTGGTCTCCCTCAACTCCTCGCGAGAGAGGTCCTGTCGGCCGCCGAGGGGATGGTCCAGCGGGGTGACCAGGACGAAGTCCTCGTCGAACAGGGGGAGTTCGACAACGCCGGGGACACCGAGGGGAGTTGCCAGCAGGAGGAGGTCCAGGCGGCCCGTGGTGAGGCCGTCGAGGAGACCCGCCGTCTGCTCCTCGTGGACCTGGAGGTCGAGGGCGGGGTAGCGGTCGTGGACGAGGCCGATGACCGTCGGCAGGAGGTAGGGCGCGGCGGTCGGGATGACGCCGAGCCGCAGCGCGCCGGTGAAGGGCGCCCGGACCGCGTCCGCCTCCTCCAGCAGGGAACCGACCTCCGCGAGGACGGCCCTGGCGCGGGCGGCGATCCGCTCGCCCGCCGGGGAGAGGAGCACCTTGCGGGTCGTCCGCTCCAGGAGCGTCACCTCCAGGGTCTCCTCCAGTGCGGCCACCGCCCCGGAGAGCGCGGGCTGGCTCATGCCGATGGCCGCCGCGGCGTCCCGGAAGTGGAGGTGCTCCGCGACCGCCGCGAACGCCCTCAGCTGGGCCAGACTGGGCTGGCGCCTCTTGGCCCCGACACTACTCACGGTCACCGATAACCACCTCCGATCGTGATGTCCGATTGTAACTATTTCCGTAATCAATGCACCTTGTGCAAACATCTGCCTCGGCCAACCCCTGCTGATAAGAGGAGCGCTCGTGCTCACTGTCGGTGACAAGTTCCCCGAGTTCGAACTGACCGCCTGTGTCTCGCTGGAGAAGGGCAAGGAGTTCGAGACGATCCACCACAAGACGTACGAGGGAAAGTGGCTCGTGGTCTTCGCGTGGCCCAAGGACTTCACCTTCGTCTGCCCCACCGAGATCGCCGCGTTCGGCAAGCTGAACGACGAGTTCGCCGACCGTGACGCGCAGGTCCTCGGCTTCTCCGGGGACTCCGAGTTCGTCCACCACGCCTGGCGCAAGGACCACGCCGACCTGCGTGACCTGCCGTTCCCGATGCTGGCGGACTCACGGCACGAGCTGATGCGGGACCTCGGCATCGAGGGGGCGGACGGGTTCGCGCAGCGCGCGGTGTTCGTCGTCGACCCGAACCGGGAGATCCAGTTCACGATGGTCACGGCGGGGTCGGTCGGCCGCAACCCCAAGGAGGTGCTGCGGGTGCTGGACGCCCTCCAGACCGACGAGTTGTGCCCCTGCAACTGGACCAAGGGCGACGCGACCCTCGACGCCGCCCGGCTGCTGGCGGGTGAGTGACGATGTCCCTCGACGCCCTCAAGTCCGCGATACCGGACTACGCCAAGGACCTCCGGCTGAACCTGAGTTCGGTCATCGCCAACTCCGGACTCCCGGCGCAGCGGCTGTGGGGGACGGTCCTGTCGACGGCCATCGCCTCCCGCTCACCCGTCGTCCTGCGTGAACTGGCGCCGGAAGCGCGGGAGATGCTCTCCCCGGAGGCGTACCGCGCGGCCAAGACGGCCGCCTCGGTCATGGCGATGAACAACGTCTTCTACCGCACCCGCCACCTCCTCTCCGACCCCGAGTACCACCACCTCCGCGCGGGCCTGCGCATGAACGTCCTCGCCGACCCCGGCGTCGACCGCACCGACTTCGAGTTCTGGTCCTTCGCCGTCTCCGCCCTCAACGCCTGCGGCCTCTGTCTCGACTCCCACGAACAGACCCTCCGCAAGGCGGGGGTCGACCGGGAGACGATCCAGGAGGCGTTCAGGATCGCGTCGGTGATCCAGGCGGTGGCGGTGACGCTGGAGGCGGAGGCGGTGCTGGGGGACTAGATTCCCCGGAACACCCCTCAGGGCCGCCCTTGGCGGCCCCTCAGGCAG
>DATCQX010000620.1:0-5499 GCA_036569285.1 Streptomyces sp. | reverse complement strand
CTGTGGTGGAGTTGCCTGAGGGGTTGGTGTTCTCGGGTCGGTTGTCGGTGGCTTCGCATGGTTGGTTGGCTGATCACGCGGTGATGGGTTCGGTGTTGTTGCCGGGTACGGCGTTTGTGGAGTTGGCGGTGCATGCGGGGGCGTGTGTGGGGTGTGGTGTGTTGGAGGAGTTGACGCTTGAGGCGCCGTTGGTCCTGCCCGAGCGTGGTGGTGTCCATCTGCGTGTCACCGTCGGCGAACCCGACGACGCCGGGAGGCGCTCGCTCGCCGTCCACTCCCGTCTTGAAGGTGACGCCTCGACCTGGACCCGGCATGCGACCGGTGTGCTCGGCGAGGCAGTGCAGTCGGCGCCCGGCGAGCTGGGGGCGTGGCCGCCCGCTGATGCGGAGGCCGTTGACCTGGGCGGTCTCTACGACGATCTCGCCTCGGCCGGGTTGGGGTACGGGCCGGCGTTCCGTGGGCTGCGGGCGGCGTGGCGGCGTGGGGACGATGTCTTCGCCGAGGTTGCCTTGCCGCAGCGGAACCAGGCCGACGCGGGGCGGTTCGGGCTGCACCCCGCACTTCTTGACGCCGCGCTGCACGCTGTGCGGCTGGGGGACTTCTTCGGTGGTTCCGACGGTGCGCGGCTGCCCTTCTCCTGGCGTGACGTGAGCCTGTTCAGCGAGGGCGTTGGTGCCCTGCGGGTGCGGATCGCGCCTGCCGGGCGGGATGCGGTGTCGCTGACCGTCGCGGATCAGCTGGGGCGGGCGGTCGCCTTTGTCGAGTCGTTGGCGTTGCGGCCGGTCTCGGTCGAGCAGGTGCGCGCGGCCGACGCGGTGACGCGCGACGCGTTGTTCCGTGTCGACTGGACGGTCGTGTCGACGCCGGACGGTACGGCGAGCAGCCGTGCCGCCATCGGGGCCGACGGCTTCGGGCTCGACGCGACCCCTTACCCGGACCTCGCGGCTCTGGCGTCCGCCGACACCGTGCCTGACCTGGTGTTCGTCTCCGGTGAACCCGGCGAGGACGTGCACCCGGCGACGCACCGGGCACTCGACCTGGTCCAGCAGTGGCTGGCCGAGGAGAGGTTCGCCTCGTCCCGGCTGGTCCTGCTGACTCGCGGTGCCGTCGCCACCGGCGCCGACGACGAGTTGTCCGACCTCGCCGGTGCCGCTGTGTGGGGGCTGGTCCGCTCGGCGCAGTCCGAGCACCCCGGTCGGTTCGTGCTCGTCGACACCGACGATCACGCCGTCTCCCATCAGGCCCTCGCCGCCGCCGTCGCCACCGGCGAACCGCAGCTCGCCGTCCGTGAAGGCGTCCTGTACGCCCCACGGCTGGCCAGGACCGTGCCGTCCGTGAATGGCGTCCGGACGCCGCTGGACCCCTCGGGGACCGTGCTGATCACCGGCGCCACCGGTGCGCTCGGTGGGCATGTCGCCCGGCATCTGGTGACCGCTCACGGTGTCCGGCACCTGCTGCTGACCAGCCGTCGGGGTGAAGCGGCGCCCGGTGCCGCCGAACTCGTCAAGGAACTCGGCGAGTTGGGTGCCGAGGCTCGGATGGTCGCCTGCGATGTGGCCGACCGTGACGCGCTGGCCGCTCTGCTCGCCGAGGTCCCGGCAGCGCACTCGCTGACCGGCGTCGTTCACGCGGCGGGGCTCCTGGACGACGGTGTCGCGGAGTCGCTGACCCCGGAGCGGGTCGACGCCGTGCTGCGGCCGAAGGCGGACGCGGCGCTCAACCTGCACGAGCTGACCCGGCACCTCGACCTCGCCGCGTTCGTGCTGTTCTCCTCGGCGTCGGCCACCTTCGGCAGCGCCGGTCAGGGCAACTACGCCGCCGCCAACGCGTTCCTCGACGCGCTGGCCGTCCACCGCAGGGCGCTGGGCCTGCCCGCCGTCGCGCTGGCCTGGGGACCCTGGGCCGACGGCGGGATGGCCGACGGACTGGACGAGACCGACCGGGCCCGGATGGCCCGCCTCGGCATGCTGCCGCTCTCCGTGCCCCAGGGACTGGCCCTGCTGGACGCGGCCCAGGCCGCCGACGACGCGGTGCTGGTGCCGATCCGGCTCGACACGGCCGCCCTGCGCAACCGGACCGGCACACCACCGGCCCTGCTGCGCGGCCTGGTCCGCACCCCGGCCCGCCAGACGGCCGGCCCGGCCGACGGCGGCTCCCTGCGGGAGCGGCTGGCCGGACTCACCGAGCAGGAGCGCGACCGGCATCTGCTCGACCTGGTGCGCGGCCACGCCGCCACCGCCCTCGGCCACAGCACGGCGGACGCCGTCGACGCCGGGCGCGGATTCCTGGAACTCGGCTTCGACTCGCTCACCGCCGTCGAACTCCGCAACGGCCTCAGCGCCGTCACCGGACTGCGCCTGCCGGCCACCCTGCTCTTCGACTACCCGACGCCGACCGCCCTCCGCGACCACCTGCGCGCGGAGCTGACGCCTCAGGAACAGTCCGCCGCCGCGCCCGCGCTCGCCGAGATCGACCGGCTGGAAGGTCTGCTCGCGGCCGTTCCCGGGGACGACGACGCGCGCACCGCGATCACCACGCGGCTCCAGCGCCTGCTGTCCACCTGGAACAGCCCCGGCGAACAGCCGGAACAGACGAGCGACGACCTCCTGTCCGCCAGCGCCGAAGAACTCTTCGACGTACTCGACCGACAGTTCGGCAGGTCCTGACGTGATCACCGCACCCCGCCCCACCGCCGCAAGGAGCTGACGCCAGATGTCGAACGAGGAGAAGCTGCTCGACTACCTCCGGCGTGCCACCGTCGACCTCGGAGAGGCCCGTCGCCGGGTACAGGAGCTTGAGGCCGGGGAGCAGGAGCCCATCGCGATCATCGGCATGAGCTGCCGGTACCCGGGCGGGGTCAACTCCCCGGACGACCTGTGGCAGTTGGTGGCCGACGGCGGCGACGCGATCTCGCCGTTCCCGACCGACCGAGGCTGGAACCTGGCCTCGCTCTACGACCCGGACCCCGACCACACCGGCACCAGCTACGTCCGCGAGAGCGGGTTCCTCCACGACGCGGCCGAGTTCGACCCGGGGCTCTTCGGTATCTCCCCGCGCGAGGCGGCGGCGATGGACCCGCAGCAGCGGCTCCTCCTGGAGACCTCCTGGGAGGCGTTCGAACGCGCCGGGATCGCGCCGACCGCGCTGTCCGGCAGCCGCACCGGGGTGTTCGCCGGGCTCATGTACCACGATTACGCGACCCGGCTGCACGAAGTGCCCGACGGCTTCGAGGGGTACCTCGGGACCGGCAACTCGGGCAGTGTCGTCTCCGGGCGGGTGGCCTACACCTTCGGCCTCGAAGGGCCCGCCGTCACCATCGACACGGCGTGCTCCTCGTCGCTGGTGGCCCTGCACCTGGCCGTGCAGTCCCTGCGCAAGGGTGAGTGCACCCTCGCGCTGGCCGGCGGTGTCACCGTCATGTCCACCCCGGCCGCGTTCGTGGAGTTCAGCCGCCAGCGCGGGCTTGCGGCCGACGGCCGTTGCAAGTCCTTCGCCGGGGCGGCGGACGGCACCGCGTGGTCCGAGGGCGCCGGGATGCTGCTCGTGGAGCGGCTGTCGGACGCGGAGCGGAACGGGCACCGGGTGCTGGCCGTGGTGCGTGGCACCGCGGTCAATCAGGACGGGGCGAGTAGCGGGCTGACCGCGCCCAACGGGCCTGCTCAGCAGCGGGTCATCCGGGCGGCGCTGGAGAGTGCCGGGCTGGCTCCCCGACAGGTGGACGTCGTCGAGGCGCACGGGACCGGTACGACTCTCGGGGACCCGATCGAGGCTCAGGCGATTCTTGCCACGTACGGGCAGGATCGTGAACGGCCTTTGCGGTTGGGGTCGTTGAAGTCCAACATCGGGCACTCGCAGGCCGCTGCCGGTGTTGGTGGCGTGATCAAGATGGTCATGGCTATGCGGCATGGGGTCATGCCGAAGACGCTGCATGTGGATGAGCCGACGCCCAAGGTCGACTGGGCGGCCGGTGCGGTCTCTCTGCTCACCGAGGCGGAGGAGTGGCCTGCGACCGGGGAGCCTCGGCGGGCGGGGGTGTCGTCGTTCGGGGTGAGCGGGACCAACGCGCATGTTGTGTTGGAGCAGGCGCCGGTTGGTGAGGTGCGGGCTGAGCCGGATGCGGCTGTTGTGCCATGGGTGTTGTCTGGAGCGACTGAGCAGGCGCTGCGGGCGCAGGCTGGGCGGTTGTTGGAGGTGGTGGATTCTGGTGTGAGTTCGGTTGATGTCGGGTTCTCGCTGGCTGTTGGTCGGGCTGGTTTTGAGCATCGGGCGGCGGTGGTGGGGGCTGATGAGGCCGGCCGTCGTGCGGGTTTGGTGGCGTTGGCGGAGGGGGGTTCTGCGGCTGGGCTGGTGCAGGGGGTTGCCGGTTCTGATGACCGTGTGGTGTTCGTGTTTCCGGGGCAGGGGTCGCAGTGGGTGGGGATGGCGGTGGAGCTTTTGGGTTCGTCGCCGGTGTTCGCGGAGTCGATGCGGGCGTGTGCGGAGGCTCTGAAGCCGCATGTGGAGTGGTCGTTGCTGGATGTGCTGGACGATGCCGCAGCTTTGGAGCGGGTTGATGTCGTTCAGCCGGTGCTGTTCTCGGTGATGGTGTCGCTGGCGGCGTTGTGGCGCTCGTACGGTGTGGAGCCTGCTGCGGTCATCGGGCATTCGCAGGGGGAGATCGCGGCTGCTGCGGTGGCGGGTGCGCTCTCGCTGGAGGACGCGGCGCGGGTGGTGGCGTTGCGGAGCAGGGCGCTGCTGGCCCTGTCGGGACGGGGCGGGATGGTGTCCGTCTCGCTTTCGGTGGATGCGGTGGAAGAGCGGCTGGCCCGTTGGGGCGGTCGTGTCTCGGTCGCCGCCGTGAACGGCCCGGGCTCGATCGTTGTTTCCGGTGACGTCGACGCTCTTGATGAGCTGCTGGCCGGGGCCGAGGAAGAGGGCTTCCGCGCACGCCGTATCCCGGTGGACTACGCCTCGCACTCCGCCCATGTGGAGGAGATCCAGGCCGAGTTGGCGAAGGTCCTGTCCGGTATCTCCCCGCGCCCGTCGCAGGTGCCCTTCTACTCGACGGTGACCGTGGAGCGGATCGACACGAGCGTGATGGACGCCGGGTACTGGTATCGCAATCTGCGTCAGACGGTGCGTTTCGAGGAGACGGTCCGCCTCCTGGCCGACCAGGGTCACAAGCTGTTCGTGGAGTCCAGCGCTCACCCGGTGCTGGCCATGGCCGTTCAGGAGACCTCGGAACAGCTCGTCGCGTTGGGCTCGCTGCGTCGCGACGAGGGCGGCCTGGAGCGCTTCCTGCTGTCCCTGTCCGAGGCCCACGTCCACGGCGCCACCATCGACTGGTCGGCCGTCTTCCCCGGCGGTCGTCTCACCGACCTCCCCACCTACCCCTTCCAGCACGAGCGGTACTGGCTCGACGCGGGTACTCCGGCGGGTGGTGAGGATCCGGCCGACGTCGAGTTCTGGCGTGCGGTGGAGCTGCATGACCTGGAGCGGGTGGCGGACACGCTGAACGTC
>DATCQX010000619.1:0-6903 GCA_036569285.1 Streptomyces sp. | reverse complement strand
GGAACTCTTGTTGCCGAGGTGGGCCATGTACTGAAGTGCGCGACTGATCTCGGTGCGCTGGCGGGAGCCGGCGCGGGTCGGCGCCTCGTCGACGATGGTTCCGTCGAGCTCTTCGAGCCGCTCGGCGAGTTCCCTCACCGTCTCCCGTACCGCGCTCAGGTCGATCTGCAAAGGCTGACCTCCAGGTTCTCCAGCAGTCTTTCGCACCTACGGTCATGTGGCGAGGGGACGGGGCGCGGAGGGAGAAGTCCGGTCCGCCCCTTGATACGTCAAGGTCGGGGTCCGGCTGCAATGGATAGGACACAGAGGAGAAGGAGCTGATATCGGACTGCACTGTGTTGGGCAACTCCCCGAGTCGTAAGGCGGCTTCGCGGTGGGGGAGGTCTGTGGGGACACGGACCTCGCCGGCGTGGTGTGCCAGCCATCGGCTCGCCGGTCAGGTCGTGTTCGCCGACAGGGTGGCGCACACGCCGTCTCCGGCGCGCGTCGCCGTCGATGAGCAGGGAGGTTGACGCGGTACCAAGCACGCCCGCGCTGGGACTGGTCCGGAGCGACGCCCCCGTGCACGGGACCGGCGCCGGAGCTGGGCATCACCGGCGATCTTCATAGGGTGACCTCGGCACCCGACTCCAGGCCGGAGCCACCAATTGGTGGCCCAGTCGGCTGACGACGGCACCAATTGGCGTTTATTGGTGATCTTGGCCGGATCGCCGTAGATCGCGATGTCGAACGTTCAGCGTCCCAGAGCGACGGGCGTCCTGCGGCTTGGAGACCAGAGGGATGCGCGCTCCGGCATGGACGCGCTGTTCTGAAACCGTTGTCTGCTCTCCGGTCGTGAACCGCGAACAGGGGCGGCATCGGGTCCGTTTGGCGTTGCCGTACTCATGATCAGCCGCGCCACGACGGCCACCCTGAACGCGCTTACGCACGTCGCGGCGGAGCGGCTGGGTGCGGGCATGAGTTGTTGCCGGTCTGCGCACCGCCGGACATTGATCGCCATTGAGCAGCCTCAGGGGCACGCTGTACCCATTCGAACCCTTACAGGAACGAACGTAGCCCCCCGGATAAACCGGGGGGCTACGCGGGGACTAGTCACGCTAGTCGTCTTTCTGTGGCTGGATACTGCGATAGATCAATTCTTCCCGCGCGGCGTCAAGAGCTGCGGAAAGTGCACGCCATTCCTTGCGCCCCGCATCCCGCGCCCGCTGTACCCTGGATGACGAGTTGAGGGGGCCGCCGTACAACTCTTGTGTCGTTTTCCCGATGATGCCAGCGCGACCGAGGTCATCTGCCTTGTTTGCGTTGCGGATGAATCCACCCAGCACCGGGAAATCGGTTCCGTCGCCCCACGCGGAGCGGAAGATCTCTGCGCTGTGCCCCGCTAAGTGAGGGGCGACCGCAAGTGCGGCAAGTTTTTCTGTGCGCGTGATCTCTTTTTCCGGATCGGCGTGACTTGCCTCGGTCTTGGTGTCCGACCGATATCCATTCCGGGCAGCTGCGTCCCGCACCGACCAGTACTGGATCTTGTTGCGAGTGACGATGATCGTCTCTCCGTCGCGTCGTACGTACTGCCATGCCGACGGTTCGCGAGTTTCGACCCAGACTGCGGAAACCTCGCACGTCTCGATGATCTGCCCCAGCCGTTTGGCGAAGATCAGAACGGCATCCTGCGTGACGTCATCGCTCACGTCGTCCGTGCCGTAGACCGCGCTGCCGTTGCGGGCAACGCTGGCGCTCCCGTCCATGAGCTTACGGGGGCGGGTGGCGTCAACGGCGCGGCAATATGCGCGCGAGATCCTTTGGAGGTCTGCGAAATCTTGCTCCGTCACGCGCTTCATGTCTTCCGCTGTGACGTTCCGGTACTTTCGATTTACCGGATT
This sequence comes from Streptomyces sp., assembly GCA_036569285.1. Taxonomy (GTDB): domain Bacteria; phylum Actinomycetota; class Actinomycetes; order Streptomycetales; family Streptomycetaceae; genus Streptomyces. The sequence continues at coordinate 5,023 of DATCQX010000619.1, read as the reverse complement.
CTCTCCGGTGAGGGTTTGATTGACCACGATCGTATCCGATCGTTTGCGACGCGTACCTAGTGCACTACGTCTCGGTAATTCGATTATCTCGCTTTCCTGTATTTCGGCAAGGGCGCTCGGGAGTCTTTTTTATTTCTTTGACCGTGGGGTGATTGACGGATTTGGTGCGCATTCGCTTAGTTTCAAGAAGGGGATGCGATTGGGCCCTGCTGAATGCGGAATTGGATTCCTTGAGGAAGGGGGTGATTAGATTGCTTGCGTCGAATTAGGGTGCAGTGCCCGCTTATCCTCCACGCGCGTCTGTAGGGGTACCTACCGGTTACCTAGTTGCGCACGGCGGGGGAAGGGGGTGTGCCCTGCCGGCCTGCGACAAGGTCCGGCTGGCGGCTTCTCGTCTAGTGGGTATCGAGGTTGGCAGTCGTGCAGGTGATGAGATTGGAAACCGGGTCGGTGGCAGCGGTGAGTGATGGAGTAACCGCATTCGGCAACCAGAAAATACTTACCGACCGGCATGCTCCTATTTTGTTTACCGCGACCCCGAATTGCCGTAGCGTGGCAGGATCGTCGCGCCAGATAATCGGGGGGATAGTCGCCCATGACCGACCGTGCCAACAGGGGATCGATAAATTGTAACGCGTCCGATACGAAGGGGAGATTGGGAGCTTTCTTCCGGCGTCGTGGAAGCGGGGAAAGTGCTCTGCCCGTCCCGATGCTGAGCGGAAGCGCATACTTACAGCGCGTTCATGACCTCCGGCATCTCCTCAGCGGAGAATGGGTGTGGGATGTCCTTACAGCTCTCGTCGACGGACCGCAGAAGTACACGGACCTGCTGAATTCCGTTCGGGCGAGACAGGAGGACACGGGCTGGCCCAGCAAGAAGCACATGTATCTCCGGGACGGCCCGCTGAACAAGACGCTCCGTCGCTTGGAGCAGGGTGAACTCGTGAAGCGGAATCAAGGCGATTCATTTCCGTATCGTACGGCGTACGAGTTGACGCCCGCCGCGCAGAAGCTGCTCCTCTCGGTCGTTCCCATGGTCGAGTGGGCGGAGTCGCACGCCGACCTCCTGGACCGTGCTCGGCAACGCCGGCACGCTGGGGAAACGGAAGACGGGTGAGGGCGGGACGCGTCAGCCGGCTGCTCGTCCGTTCGGGGCGGGTCCGGCCGGCCTGCGACGTCGCAGAGACTCATGTAGTTCCAGGGTCTCCCGGCTCGGCTCGTCGTCGATCTCGGCGAGGGCCGTGGCCAGCAGGGTGAACGTGCGGGAGATCGCCTCGTACTCGCCGAGGAGAGCCTGGAACCGGGCGATGTCGCGGTAGACGGCTTCGTTGTAGCGGTCCAGGGTGCGGGCACGTTCCAGGAGAGCCAGCGCCTGTTCGGGATCGTCGTGGCGCAGGATGCGGACCAGGGAGCTGACGGCGTCCAGCACATCGCGGCGGAGATCCTCGCGAGGAGCCTCGATCCACTCCGCGCTGAGTCCTGCGGCGAAGTCACCGGCGTAGAGGTCGGCCACGCGCTCCAGGTCCATGCGGTGCCGCTGTTCGCCGAGGCTGTGGTGGCTGGCCTCCAGAGCGTCTTGCAGATGCCACAGGTCGACTGTGAGCTGGTCGTGGTCGAGGCTGTAGTGGCCGTCGTCGTGGACTGTGATGTCTGTGAGTTCGTCGTGGGTCGCGTTGCGCAGAGCTCGCCGGAGTTGGCTCACCGTCGCGTGAAAACTGTTGTACGGACGGTCTCGTGGAGCGTCTGGCCAGATCGCGGCGGCCAGCGCCTCACGTCGGGCACCGTCACGGTGAAGCGCGAGGTAGGCGAGGAGTTCGCGCTGTTTGGGAGCGAGGGTCTGGCTGAGGTCGGCGTGTTCGTCGCCGTCCGTGCCGTGGTGGGTCAGGCGGAATCGGCCCAGCACTGACAAGTGCAGGGGACGGTGCCCGGTTGTGTCGTGCTCTTGGCCGGTGGGCTTGGAGGCCGGCGGAGGGAGATCTCCTCGGGCGGAACAAGGGGGTTCAGGCGGGGGAGAATCGTCGGCCGGGGGAACTGCGTGAGCGATGTTGCTGGGGGCGGTGTCCCGTCGGGTGGAGCCCGGGTGCCGATGCACTGTCGGACGTGGCTGCTCGCGGGGAGCGGGGCCTTGGGCGAGCGTCCGTCGGCGTCTGCCGGAGTTCGACACGGCGTCACTGGAGTGGTGGTTGCTCGGGGCGAAGGAGCCGGTCGTCGGCTGTGCCTCGTGGAGGAGGCTCAGCAGAGCTTGGGCATCGGCTGTGGGCAGCGTGAACAGCCGGGCACCGGTGAGGACTTCGACGAGGGAGGAACTGCTGGTGGCGACGGCGCCGTCAGCACGGATGTGAGCGGTGCCTCCGGGACGCCACTGGCCGAGAAGAATTCCGGCGAGGCCGAGGGAGGAACCGTTGTCCAGGATGGCTTGCAGGCGGCGGTCGGCGTGCGGGGCGGGAGCGGCGACAAGTACCAAGTTGCCTACAGGCAGGGATTCTTGGGTGGAGCCTGCGTCGGTGTTCGTACGGGTGATCAGCTCGGTTTCCATCATGTCCAACGCCTCGTTCAGGTCTGCGACGATGCGTAGCCCGGCAAGGTGGTGGGTGCGTTGGCCAAGCAGGGTTTGGGCGTCGGGGTCTGGTACGACGATCTTGATCGCACCGTTGCCGGATCGGCGGGGTTCGGCGAGCAGCGCGACGAGGAGTGCTCGGACGGCATCGAGCGCTCCTGGACCGATGAGACCGAGGCCCTTGGCGCGGGCGATGTTCCAGGCGACTTCCTGACCGTCCTTGACGCCGATGACTCGTTCGTCGGTCGGCGAGGAGGCGTCGGCGGGCGGGTTCTCGTCTGTCGCTCGCGGGACTTGGTGTGACAGCTCGGACGGGCTGATGGTGTCGGTGCGTGCGGTTTCGTCGAGGGCGAGACGTAGGGCGCGGACGACGGGGGCGATATTCAGATCGCTGCGTTCGCCGCTTCCGGGGCGGTAGTGGATTCGGCGGCGGCGCCGGACGGTGATGAGCGCGGTGGCGATGAGGGCGGCCAGGCCGATGCCGACGAAGGCTCCGGTAGGCAGGGCGACGCCGGGTTGGTGATGGGTTTCAGGCGAGGGGATGGGGGCGGGGGTACCGGGAGGAACCGAGGGAGCGGGTGGGGCAGAGGTGTTGGCGTGTGGCGGGTGCGAAGGTTTCGGGGCCGGGATGCCGGTGCTGGAAGGCGCTTCGGGAAGCCGCAGGACCCAACCGGGGCGGATCAGGTTGGGGTTGTCCAGGGTGCGGCCGTCGGGCTGGGGGCGGCCCTTGTTGAGGGCGTAGATCTGCGGCCACCGGGCGCCGTCGCCGAGGGCCCGTTCGGCTATCCGCCACAGGCTGTCGTACACACCGTTGTGGGGCGGCAGGACTTCGGCCGTTGCTGTCGTGGAGCGGTGGTCTTGTGCGGGTGCGCGGAGCGGACTGGAGAAGGCAACTGGCGTGACAGGTAGGGAAGTTGCAGTGGGCAGCGTCATGGTGTGAGTTGCAGCGGGGCGCGGGGTGGGAATGGCTGGACCGGTGGGTCGTTGGGCGAGGAGAGCCACGAGGATCGCGCCCGTGAGAGCGGTGGCCAGGGCGTTGAGCGGGCTGGAAGGCAGCCGTGGGTGCGGGAAAGCGCTGAGCCTGCCTGCGATGGCGCGTGCCACGTCGATGACGAAGGCAGCCCAGAGCGGCCAGAGGACGCACGCCAGGGTGTTGAGCAGGAAGCTGGTGCTCATCGGGGCGAGCAGGAGCGCCTCTGCTTGCGGCCAAGTGGGGATGCTCCTGGGCAGCGGCCAGCCGATGTAACGGGTCAGCCCCCAGGGGATTCCAGCGACCAAGGCGGTCAGCAACACCAGAGCGAGCAGGCCTTGCACCAGGCGGGCACCGCGGTGGAAGGGGCGAGTGGGCATGCCGGGCCTCGTCAGGGTTCGGGGGCGGTGATGCCGCGGGCGGGATGGGCGGAGCCGGTGGCCGTCACGGTGAGGGTGCCGAGGCCGAGCAGCCCGAGGAGCTGGGGCTCCTGGCGGGCTGTGACGGTCACGGTGACCGTGTCGCCCGTGACCGCCACCGTGCCGGTGTCGTCGGTGGCCGCGAGGTAGTTCCGGGCTAGAGCGTGAGCCTCGGCCGGAATCAGGCGGACGGTCCCGGTGGCGCGGTAGGCGGTGAGATCCAGGGCCTGTGCGCCGGCGCGAGCGGCTTCCTGGGCTTCGCCGATGGCGCGGACTTTGGCGGCCAGGACGAGGCCGCCGTCGACGAGGAGGCCCGCGAACATCACGATCGCGGCCGTCAGGATGACGATGAACGCGGTGACCTGGCCGTGGTCGTCACCGGCGAGGCGACGCAGGCGGGTTGGGAGGTGGTTCGGTGCTCTCACGGGGCGGCGTCACCTCCTGAGACGGTCGTTGGTACCGGGGCAACGAGTTCGCGTCGGCGGAGGCCCCCGTCCGTCGACACATCAGACTGAGTGAACCCAAGAGCTCTCGAGCGGTAGACATCGACAGGGGATTCGGCCTCGGCTGTGAGGGTGGTGGCTCCGGGGACCTGGAGAAGGGCCAGGTCCTCCAGGCCGACGGTGCAGGTGACCACGACCCTGGCCATGGACCCCGGTTGGAAAGTGGCGTGGGTGGTGACGGTCAGGTTCTGACACGTGATGCCGGCGTCGTCGAGAGCGGTGGCCGCAGTGGTGCGGGCGTCGGCCTCGGCGGCCGGTTGGCTGCGGGTCAGGGTTGGCGGCACGCGCGGCCTGGTGGGCGGCGTCCTCGATCTGGAGGCGGGTGCCGGACATACGTCCGCAGTAGACGAGGAACCACAGCAGCAGGATCAACAAGGGTGTCATCAGGACTAGTTCGACCGTGGCTGACCCGCGAGTCTTCATGGCGCCGCCTGTACAGCGGGGCGGAACCGTTCGACGGGGCCAGAGACATGGGCGCGTACGGGCAGATGGAGGAAGGGGATGACGCTGGTGGCGGCGCCGGTGATGTGGACGTCGGCGCGGTCGCCGGTGCGGGTGACGGTGACCTGTGCAT
>DATCQX010000618.1:0-4275 GCA_036569285.1 Streptomyces sp. | reverse complement strand
TTGAGGACGACCGCGTTGCCCGCCGCGAGCGCCGGGAAGGCGCCCCAGGCGGCGATGGGCATGGGGAAGTTCCAGGGGGCGATCACCCCTACGACGCCGAGGGGTTCGAGGAAGGTGACGTCGATGCCGCCCGCGACCGGGATCTGACTCCCCGTCAACCTCTCGACGCCGCCCGCCGAGTAGAGGAGGAGGTCGCGCGCGTTGCCCGCCTCCCAGCGGGCGTTGCCGATCGTGTGCCCGGCCTCACGGACCTCCAGCTGCGCCAACTCCTCGATGTGCGCGTCGACTTGGTCGGCGAACCGGCGCAGGAGGCGGGCGCGGTCGGCGGGCGCGAGAGCGGCCCACTTCTCCTGGGCCTTCGCCGCGCGGACGACGGCCGCGTCGACCTCGGCCGCGTCGGCTGCGGGGACGGTCGTGACGACGTCCCCGGTGGCCGGGTTGAGGACGGTCAGCTCGGACAATGCGTGGCCTTTCACAGTCGCTGGTGTTTCAAGTCGCCGGTTTTTCAGAGCCGTTCGAAGGAGCGGCGCAGTTCCCAGTCCGTGACGGCCGCGTCGAAGGCGTCGAGTTCGACGCGGGCCATGTTCAGGTAGTGGGCGACGACCTCCTCACCGAACGCGGCCCGGGCGATGGGGCTGTGCTCCCAGACCTCGGCGGCCTCGCGCAGGGTGGTGGGGACGTGCTGGTAGTCGCCGGTGTAGGCGTTCCCCTCGCAGGCGGCGGGGAGTTCGAGCTTGTGCTCGACGCCGTGGAGGCCGGCCGCGACGAGCCCGGCGACGGCGAGGTGCGGGTTGACGTCGCCGCCGGGGAGGCGGTTCTCGAAGCGCAGGGAGCGGCCGTGGCCGACGACGCGCAGGGCGCAGGTTCGGTTGTCGCGGCCCCACGCGGCGGCGGTCGGGGCGAAGGAGCCCGGCTGGAACCGCTTGTAGCTGTTGATGTTGGGCGCGTACAGGAGCGAGAAGTCGCGCAGGGCGGCGAGTTGACCGGCGAGGAAGTGACGCATGATGTCGGTCATGCCGTCCGGCCCGGCGAAGACGTTGGCGCCGTCCACATCGGTCAGCGACAGGTGGATGTGGCAGGAGTTGCCCTCGCGCTCGTCGTACTTGGCCATGAAGGTGAGCGAGACGCCCTCCTGCGCGGCGATCTCCTTCGCGCCGGTCTTGTAGACGGCGTGCTGGTCGCAGGTGACGAGGGCCTCGTCGTAGCGGAAGGCGATCTCGTGCTGGCCGAGGTTGCACTCGCCCTTGGCGGACTCGACGACGAGACCGGCGCCGCCCATCTCGTTGCGGATGCGGCGCAGGAGGGGTTCGATGCGGCCGGTGCCGAGGATCGAGTAGTCGACGTTGTACTGGTTGACGGGGGTCAGGCCCCGGTACTTCGCGTCCCACGCCTGCTCGTAGGTGTCGCGGAAGACGATGAACTCCAGTTCCGTGCCGACCTGGGCGGTCCAGCCGCGCTCCGCGAGGCGGTCCAGCTGGCGGCGGAGGATCTGGCGGGGGGCGGCGCCGACTGGGGAGCCGTCCTCCCAGGCGAGGTCGGCGATGAGGAGGGCGGTGCCGGGGTGCCAGGGGATGCGGCGCAGGGTGGAGAGGTCGGGGCGCATCGCGAAGTCGCCGTAGCCGTTCTCCCAGGACGACATGGCGTAGCCGCGCACCGTGTTCATCTCGGTGTCGACGGCGAGGAGGTAGTTGCAGCCCTCGGTGCCGTGCCGGAGGACCTCGTCGAGGAAGAAGCGGGCAGCGAAGCGTTTGCCCTGGAGGCGGCCCTGCATGTCGGGGAAGGCCAGGACGACCGTGTCGATCTCGCCGGCGGCTACCAGCGCGTGCAGGTCCTCGACGGGCAGCGGGGCTGTGCGGTCTGGCACGAAGACTCCTCGGGCTCGGTGACGTCCTCGGCTTCGGTGACCGCCGGGGGCCATGAAGCGTCCGGGAGCCATAAGGTATTGCGGAGAACCATTGCTTGGGAAGGGGGCACGGCAGGATGACCACGGAGAAAAACGCGGGCACCGATGACCGGCTGACGCCGGTGCTGCGGCCGGTGCGGGCGGGCAACGGGTTCGAGGAGGCGCTGGAGCAGATCCTCCAGGTGGTCCGCCTCGGGCTCGTCCCGGGCGGTGAACGGCTGCCCGCGGAACGGGAGTTGGCCGAGCGGCTGGGCATCAGCCGGGTGACTCTGCGGGAGGTCCTCAAGGTGCTCCAGGACCAGGGGCTGCTGGAGTCGAGGCGGGGTCGGTACGGCGGTACGTTCGTCCTGCCCCGGGGCGTCGAGGCGGGCGGCGAGGACGAGCTGCGACGGCGGATCGCCGAGGTCGACATCGAGGACGTGCTGCGGTTCCGCGAGGTTCTCGAGGTCGGCGCGGCGGGGTTGTGCGCCGTCCACGGGCTCACGGACGCGCAGGCCGTCCGGCTGCGGGAGGCGCTCGCGGGTACGCATGACGCGCCCCTCGCGGACTATCGGCGCCGCGACACACTGCTGCATCTCACCCTCGCGGAGCTGTGCGGCTCGCCGTCCCTGATCGCGCAGTACGCCGCCGTCCGGGCGCAGGTGAACGATCTTCTGGACTGCATTCCGCTGCTGGTGCGGAACCTTGAGCACTCCCAGCAGCAGCACGAGGCGCTCGTGGAGGCCGTGCTGGAGGGGGATGCGGATGGGGCTCGGGAGATCATGCGGGAGCACTGCGGGGGGACGGCGGCGTTGTTGCGGGGGTTCTTGGCGTGAGGGGGTGCCGTCAGTCGTGCGGCTTCCCACCTGGCCGATCTTCCCCCCGCGCGCTTCCTCTTCCGGCCCCCATTCCTGTAAAGGTATCCGTAGAGTCCATTACCTGGAGGGTTCATGACCGGCGCACCTCTCATCGGTATCAGCACCTACCTGGAGCCCACCGCGAGCTGGCGCGTCTGGCAGATGGAGGCGGCCCTCCTCCCCTCCGGCTACCCCCGGCTCGTCCAGCGCGCCGGCGGCATCGCCGCGATGCTCCCGCCCGACGACCCCTCCCGTGCCGCCGCGACCGTCGCCCGCCTCGACGCGCTCGTCGTCTCCGGCGGTCCCGATGTGAACCCCGCCCTGTACGGCGCCGAGCCCGACCCCCGCACGGACTCGCCGGCCCACGAACGGGACGCCTGGGAGACGGCACTGATCGAGGCCGCCCTCGCCGCCGGCGTCCCCTTCCTCGGGATCTGCCGTGGGCACCAGCTCCTCAACGTCGCCCTCGGCGGGACGCTCGTCCAGCACATGGACGGCCACACGAAAGCCCCCGGCGTCTTCGGCACCCACACCGTCACCCCCGTGCCGGGCACCTATTACGCCTCCCTCGTCCCCGAGCCGACCAGCGTCCTGACGTACCACCACCAAGCCGTCGACCGCCTCGCCCCCGGACTCGTCGCGTCCGCCCACGCGGACGACGGGACCGTCGAGGCTGTCGAGGCCGTGGGGGCGGGGGGTTGGGTGCTCGGGGTGCAGTGGCACCCCGAGATGGCGGACGACCTACGGGTGATGCGGGCGCTGATCGAGGCGGCGAGCTGAGCGCTGCCGGGTTCGTCCGCGCAGCCACTCCAACGCGGCGTCTCCCTGGGCCTGTTGAAAAGGTCGCAGGGTAGGGAGTCCCGGCGGGGCCGGCCGGGTCGCTCTGCTGAGGAAGTACCCCGTCAGCCCCGCCAACGCGACAGTCACCGCGTCCTGGTCCGCCTCCCGCCCCAGCGGATGCCTGCTGAACACCTCCTCCGGGTCCGGTCCTCCCTGTGCCCTCACGCTGGGCAGCAACAGCAGCAAGTCGAACCAGGGCGCGGCCCGCAGCGCATGCGGCCAGTCCACGAACCAGACTTTCTCGCCGCTCACCAGAATGTTGTCGGCGCGTAGGTCCCCATGCGCGAGGGTGTTCCCTTTCACAGCCTCGGGCCAATCAGCGGCGAGTTCGGCAAAGCCCCTGACAGGCTCCCCCCTGTCGGCCAGTTCCTCCCACCCGCCAAAACTCCCGACAAGCTCCTCCGAAGCATCGGGAACATCAAAGGGGGCAGGGGTAAGAACCCGCCCAAGCCTATGCACCGCCTCAAGTACAACCCCCAGTTCCCTTCCCTCCCACGGAACTTGAGGTTGCCTCCCCTCAACCTCCTCCAACACCAAAGCAACCCACACACCGTCGTCATAAACCCCGATCAACCGAGGCGCCGGCACCTCCACCGGCAACAGCCCAGCATTCCGGGCCTCTTTCCGATGCAACACCGGACTGGAGTCGTTCACCTCACCACTGACAGCTTTAACAAACGCCCGCCGCCCTCCTTC
>DATCQX010000617.1:0-3457 GCA_036569285.1 Streptomyces sp. | reverse complement strand
GCCGCTTCACCGAGGCCCTCGCCCAGGCCCACGCCCTGCGCCGCCACCTGGACGGCACCGACGCGCCCGCCGCCGACCTCGCCTGGACCCTCACCACCGCCCGCGCCCACCTCCCGCACCGCGCCGTCGCCCTCGCCCCCGACCGGGACGCCCTGACCCCGCTCCTGGAGGGGCTCGCCGCAGGCACCGCGCCCGCCGGAACCGTCACCGGCACTACCCCGGCCGGACCCGCCCGCACGGTCCTCGTCTTCCCCGGCCAGGGCTCCCAGTGGGCCGGAATGGCCGTCGACCTCCTCGACGCCTCTCCGGTCTTCGCCGCCCGCATGGCCGCCTGCGAGGAAGCCCTGGCGCCCTTCGTCGACTGGCGCCTCACCGACGTCCTGCGCGCCGAGGACGCCGCCGACACGCTTACTCGTGTCGACGTCGTCCAGCCCGTCCTGTGGGCGGTGATGGTCTCCCTCGCCGAACTGTGGGCCGCCTGCGGAGTCCGCCCCGACGCCGTCGTCGGTCACTCCCAGGGCGAGGTCGCCGCAGCCGTCGTCGCCGGGGCGCTCTCCCTGGAGGACGGCGCCCGGGTCGCCGCCCTGCGCTCCCGCACCCTCACCGCGCTCTCCGGACGCGGCGGCATGGTCTCCGTCGCCGAACCCGGCGACGCCGTCCGCGCCCGCCTCGCGCACTGGACCGGCCGCATCGACGTCGCCGCCCTCAACGGCCCCGCCGCCACCGTCGTCGCCGGGGACGACGACGCCCTCGACGCCCTCCTCGCCGCCTGCGAACGCGACGGGGTCCGCGCGCGCCGCGTCGCCGTGGACTACGCCTCGCACTCCGGGCACGTCACCGCCGTCGAGACCGAACTGCGTACCCTGCTCGCCCCGATCACCCCCCGCCCGGCGACGACCGCCTTCTACACCACCGTCACCGCCGAACGCGCCGACACCACCCGCCTCGACGCGGACCACTGGTACCGCAACCTGCGCCACACCGTCCGCTTCGAGGAGACCACCCGCGCCCTCCTCAACGATGGCCACACCCTCTTCATCGAGGTCAGCCCCCACCCGGTCCTCACCCACGCCCTCCAGGACACCGTGGACGACGCCGAGGCGACCGCCGCCGTCACCGGCACCCTGCGCCGGGACACCGACGGCCCCCGCCGCTTCACCGAGGCCCTCGCCCAGGCCCACGCCCTCGGCGCACCCGTCGACTTCACCGCCCTCCTCGCCGGCACCGGCGCCCGCCGCACCGACCTGCCCACCCACGCCTTCCAGCGCACCCGCCACTGGCTGGAGCGCCCCACCCCGGCCGCCGCCGAGGACCCGGCGACCGCACACCTGTGGCAGGCCGTGGACCGGGGCGACACCGAGGACGTCGCCCGGCAGCTCGGCGTCCCCCACGACGACGGCCTCGACACGACCGTCCGCGCCCTCGCGACCTGGCGCACCCGCACCCGCGACCGCGCCGCCACGGACACCCTGCGCTACACCGTCACCTGGAAGCCCGCCCGCCTCGACCCCGCCCCGCTCACCGGCACCTGGCTGCTCCTCGCCCCCGAGGACTGCCCCACCGCCGACCGGACCGCCGAGGCCCTCATCGCCCACGGCGCCACCGCGACCCTGCGCCTGACCGGCCTGGACGACACCGACGCCGCGCTCCTCCCCGAAGTGACCGGCATCGTCTCCCTCCTCGCCCTCGACACCCGCACCCACCCCGCCGCCACCACCCTCACCACCGTCCAGACCCTGCGCGACCTCGGCGTCGACGCCCCCCTGTGGACCCTCACCCAGGGCGCCGTCTCCACCACCGACACCGAAGGCGCCACGCCCGAGCAGGCCCAGGTGTGGGGGCTCGGCCGGGTCGCCGGCCTGGAGTGGGCCACCGGCTGGGGCGGACTCGTCGACCTGCCCGCCGACCTCGACACCGCCGCCGCGAACCTCCTCGCCGCGATCCTCGCCCACCCCGGCGACGAACAGGAATGGGCCCTGCGCGCCACCGGCCCCCTGGTCCGGCGCCTGGTCCGGGCCCCCCGCCCGGCCGGTCCCGCCTGGACGCCCCGGGGCACGGTCCTGGTCACCGGCGGCACCGGTGCCCTCGGCGCCCGCGTCGCCCGCAGGCTCGCCCACGACGGCGCCCAGCACCTCGTCCTCACCAGCAGGCGCGGCCCCGACGCGCCCGGCGCGGCCGACCTCGCCGCCGAACTGCGCGCCCTGGGCGCCCAGGTGACGGTCGCCGCCTGCGACGCGGGCGACCGCGAGGCCCTCGCCGCCCTGATCGCCGCGCACCCGCCGCACGCCGTCGTACACACCGCCGGCGTCACCGCCCTGACCCGCCTCACCGACACCACCCCCGAGCACCTGGCCGAGGCCGCCGCCGGAAAGGTCGACGGAGCCCGCCACCTCGACGAACTGACGGCGCATCTGGACCTCGACGCCTTCGTCCTGTTCTCCTCCGGCGCCGCCGTCTGGGGCGGCGCCCACCAGGCCGCCTACGCCGCCGCCAACGCCCACCTCGACGCCCTCGCCGCCGACCGCCGCGCGCGGGGCCGCACCGCGACCTCCCTCGCCTGGGGCAGCTGGGGCGGCGGAGGCATGGTCGACGCCGCCACCCAGCGCGTCTTCGACCGGGTCGGCCTGCGCCCCATGGACCCCGACACCGCCCTCGCCGCGCTCTTCGACGCGGTCGGCGCGGGCGAGACCACCCTCACGGTCACCGCCATGGACTGGCCGACGTTCGCCGCCGGCTACTCGGCCGCCCGCCGCCGCCCCCTCCTGGACGACATCCCGGAAGCCGCCCAGGCACAGGAACCGACCGACGGCTCTGCGACCTTCACCGAGCAGCTCGCCGCCCTCGGCGACCGCGAACGCGACCGCCACCTCCTGCACCTGGTCCGCAGCGCCGTCGCCGCCGCCCTCGGCCACCCCGACCCCGAAGCGGTCCCCGCCACCGGCGCCTTCCGCGACCTCGGCATCGACTCCGTCACCGCCGTCGACCTGCGCAACCGCCTCACCGCCGCCACCGGCCTGACCCTCCCCACCACCCTCGCCTTCGACCACCCCACCCCGGCCGCCGTCGCCGCCGAACTCCGCACCCGCGTCCTCACCACCCCGGCCGCCCCTCGCCCCGAGACACCGGCCCAGCGAACCGACCAGGACGACGACCTCATCGCCGTCGTCGGCATGGCCTGCCGCTTCCCCGGCGGCGTCGAAGGCCCCGAGGACCTGTGGCGGCTGGTGGCCGAGGGCCGCGACGGCATCGGCGGCTTCCCCGCCGACCGGGGCTGGTCCACCACCGTCGACGTCGCCACCGACCGGGGCGGCTTCCTGCCCCGACTCGCCGACTTCGACGCCGCGTTCTTCGGGATCTCGCCGCGCGAGGCGCTCGCCATGGACCCCCAGCAGCGACTGCTCCTCGAAGTGTCCTGGGAGGCCCTGGAGCGCACCGGCATCGACCCGCTCGCCCTGCG
>DATCQX010000616.1:0-2573 GCA_036569285.1 Streptomyces sp. | reverse complement strand
GGCCGGGGGTGCTCGGGTGGTTGTGGTGCGGGGGCCGGGTGGGGTGCGGAGGTTTCTGGCGGAAGTGGAGCGGGGGTCAGATCCAGCCGGTCAGTGAGGTCATGAAGCCGTCGAAGTCGTCGCGGTGGATGGTGTGGCCTGTGTCGGTGACGGGGCGGACTTCGAAGCCCAGTTGTTTCAGGTGGGTGGCTTGGGAGGGGGTGATCAGGGGGCTGGGGTCGGCTGTGAGGATGAGGGAGGGGACGACGGGGTGGGTGGGGGTTCGGTCGAGGGCGTGTTCGCCGAAGAAGGCGTGGGCGGAGTCGGGGTCCCAGAGGGCGAGGGTGTCCAGTTCTATGGCTATGTCGGTGTTGTCCCAGCGGGGGTTGAGGGCTGCGAGTGTTTCCGCGGTGGCGTGTTTGAGGTCGGTGAAGACGGACGCGTCGATGTCGTGCCCTTCTTGGAGGTTCCAGGCGGGGTCCGCGTAGACGGCTCGGGTGGGGGTCAGGCGTTGGGCGGCCTGTGAGAGGGCCAGGGCGCCGAGGGAGTGGCCGAGGGCCAGGTCCAGGTTGCGTGGGAGGGTGTCGGTCAGGTCGTCGGCCCAGGAGTCGACGCTGTAGGGGCCTCGGGGGCTGGCGCCGTGGCCTCGGAGGTCGACGGCGGTGACACGGTAGCCCTTGGCGGCGAGGGCGGGGCCTACGCGGTGCCAGGTGCGGTGGTCGGACATGATGCCGTGGATGAGGGCGGCGGTGCGGGGGCCGGTGCCCCAGCTGTGGGTGTGGAGTTTCATGGGCGCCTCCCGGTTCGGCGGTGCGGTGAGATCACATCATCGGAGGCGGGCGGGGGAAATTCGCGGGACCTTCCGGTCAGTTGTGGGGACGATGGGGCTGTGGACGTCGCGTTGTGGGGACTCGCGGAGAATCCGGCGCTGCCGGGTGCGTTTGTCGACCGGTTGATCGAGGGTGACGTGGACGACATGGTCGGGAGTGCGCTTGCCCATCGGCCGGATCTCAGTCATGGGCAGGCCCTCGCGTTGGCGGAGCGGGTCGAGGGGGCCGACGTGTCCTTGGCCTACGCCGGGAAGCTGACGGCCGCCGATGTCGACCCGGTGCGTCAGCCCGAGGCCGCTCTCGCGCTGCTCGACGAGGGGCGGGGGGTCGCGGAGTGGGCGCGGGTCATCGCGGCGAGGGCTGTCGTGCGGCGGCGGGAGAAGTTGGCGGCGTGTGCCGGGCTTCCGGCCGATGTCGTCGAGGCGCTGGCCGGGGACGTGGACGTGTGTGTCGTCGCGGAGTTGGCGGCGTTCGGGACGCCGGAGGTGGCGGCCGGGCTCGCGGGGCATCCGCATGCCAGGGTGCGGAGGGCGGTGGCGTCGAACCCGGCGACACCGCCCGGGGTGTTGGGGATGCTGGCCACGGGTGAGGGGTTGTCCCCGGTGCTGTGGTGTGCGGGGTGTGAGCGGGGGGCTGTGCCGCTGTTCCACGCGGACGACTGTCCGGAGAGCGAGGGTGAGCTTCCCTGCGACGGCGTCTGCGACGGATCACATCCGGCGGCGCTCGCCGGCATCCGGTACGCGCTCGCGGGTAATCCGGCCGCGCCTGCCGCAACCGTCGTGGGGTTCGTCGGCGACGCCGACTCCTCCGTCCGGTGGGAGCTGGCCGGGCGTGAGGACCTGCCGCAGGAGGTGTATGCACGGCTCGCCGTCGACGCGCACGACGGGGTGCGGGGCGTGGTCGCCGGGAATCCGGCGATCGGGGAGGCCGTGGCGCGGGCGCTCGCCCAGGACGACGTCGTCGCGGTGCGGCGGGCTCTGGCGCACAATCCGAGCGTGCCGTTGGACGTGCTCGTCTCGCTCGCCGGTGTCCCCAAGGTCGGTGCGGACCTCCTGCCGAGAGTTGCCGCCGCGAGTCTCGCCGAGGTCGTGGAGCTGGCGGCGTCGAAGGATGCGTCGGTGCGGGCACTGGCCGCTCATCGGCGGGATCTGCCGGACGGGGTGCGGGACGCGCTGGCCGTCGATCCGGATGCGAAGGTGGTGAAGGCGGTCGCTGCGCATCCGGGGCTGTCCGAGGGGCAGTTGAGGGGGATGGTCGAGCGGCACGGCGTCCGGGTCGTGGCGCGGGTGGCGGTCAACCCGGATGCGCCGCCTGGGCTGTTGGAGGAGTTGGCGCTTCAAGTGCCGCCGGTAGCTGCCGTGTTGCGTGCCGTCGCCCGGCGGGCGGATGCGAGTTCGGCGGCTCTGGTGGCCTGTCTCGGGGACGTGCGGTCGCGGCGGATCGCCGCCGCGCATCCCGCTCTGCCGGTGGAGGTCATCGTCGAGTCGCTCGGGCATGGGGACCCGGACGTGGTGGAGGCCGCGGCCTCCAATCCCTCTCTTCCGGTCGATGTGATGCTACGGCTGCTGCCGTGACGCTGAGGGTGGCGCTCAGCACGAGAAGGCGGGTGAGTAACTCTCTTTCTCGTCAGGCGAGTTCAACGCCCCGTGACGTCTTTCACGAACACGAGCCCGTCGATGCTCCTCAGGTGGGCCGGGTCGAGTGGGGCGTAGCCGAACCAGGGGGAGGTGCGGGGTGTGAGCGGGGGGCTGTGCCGCTGTTCCA
>DATCQX010000615.1:0-4814 GCA_036569285.1 Streptomyces sp. | reverse complement strand
CCCGGGGCGAAGGACAGCCCCGCCGCAGCGACAAGACGCTCGAACGGGCCCTGTTCCTCGCCTCGTTCGCCTCGACGTCCTGCACGCCCTGCCCACGGCGGCGCCCCGCGGGGGAACGCCGGCTCGGGCGGAGGCTCTCGTCGGCCGCCCGCGCGCACGCGCCTCTCACACCCCCGCCGCAGCCGCCCCCTCACCCCGCACCAGTGCCGCCGCGGCGGCGCCCACCAGCCCCGCGTCCGTCCCCATCTGGGCCGGGACGATCGTGAGGCCCTGGACGAAGGACAGGGTGGCGTAGTCGGCGAGGTGGCGGCGGAGGGGGCCGAAGAGGACGTCGCCGGCCTTGCCGACGCCCCCGCCGATCACGACGATGCCGATCTCCACGAGCGTCGCGGTCGCCGCGATGCCCGCCGCGAGGGCCTGGGCGGCGCGGTCGAAGGACGCCACGGCGGCCGGGTCGCCCGCGCGGGCGGCAGCGGCGACCGCGGCGGCGGTGGTGTCGCCGTCGGGACCGGGGAGCCAGCCGTTGTCGAGGGCGCGGCGGGCGATGTTGGGGCCGCTGGCGATGCGTTCGACGCAGCCGCGCGCACCGCAGGGGCAGGGGTCGCCGTCGAGGTCGACGGAGATGTGCCCGATGTGACCGGCGTTCCCGGTGGGCCCGGGGTGCAGCCGGCCGTTCAGGACGAGCCCGCCGCCGACCCCGGTGGAGACGACCATGCACAGCGCGTTGTCGTGCCCCCGCGCGGCCCCCTGCCAGTGCTCGGCGGCCGTGATCGCCACCCCGTCGCCGATCAGTTCGACGGGCAGCGCACCGGTGACGGCGCGCACGCGCGCGACGAGCGGGAAACCGCGCCAGCCAGGCACGTTGACCGGGCTGACCGTGCCCTCGGAGGCGTCCACGGGACCCGCGCTGCCGATCCCGACCCCGCGGACGCGGTCCCACAGCGGCGACGACGTCAGCTCCCCGAGCACGCCCTCCACAGCGCCCATCACGGTCTCGCCGTCCTCCCGCGCGGGCGTCGGCCGCTGGGCGCGTACCAGGATCGTGCCGTCGCCGTCCACCAGGGCTCCGGCGATCTTGGTGCCGCCGATGTCGAGCGCGGCCACGAGGTCGGTGTGCATCAAAGTCTCGGTTCTCCCCGGGTCGACCGACGAAAAGGCTTGCGGGTCCGGCGGTGGGGGACGCGGACCGTAGAAGGCGATGGACAGTGTCCCCCGCATCTGACAACGTTGTCCAGGCTCTATGCTCGACGCCACATCCTCATACAACCCCAGGGATCGCGCGACCCCCGCAAACCCGGACATCGCCGCATACCCGAGGCCGACAGGAACAGGACCCCGCATCGTGCCAGAGACGTCCCGACGCGCCACCCCCCTGACCACCGCCCGCTACGGCAACCGTCCCACGATGAAGGACGTCGCCGCGCGCGCCGGAGTCGGCCTCAAGACCGTCTCCCGCGTGGTCAACGGCGAACCCGGCGTCACCCCCGAGACGGAACGCCGCGTCCAGGAGGCCATCGATGCGCTCGGCTTCCGCCGCAACGACAGCGCGCGGGTGCTGCGCAAAGGGCGGACGGCGAGCATCGGGCTGGTCCTGGAGGACCTCGCCGACCCGTTCTACGGCCCGCTGAGCCGCGCGGTCGAGGAGGTCGCCCGCTCGCACGGCGCCCTGCTGATCAACGGCTCCAGCGCCGAGGACCCCGAGCGGGAGCAGGAACTGGCGCTGGCGCTGTGCGCGCGGCGGGTGGACGGGCTCGTGGTGATCCCGGCGGGGGACGACCACCGCTATCTGGAGCCGGAGATCAAAGCGGGCGTCGCGACGGTGTTCGTGGACCGGCCGGCCGGGCGGATCGACGCCGACTGCGTCCTGTCCGACAACTTCGGCGGGGCCCGCGAGGGCGTCACCCACCTCGTCTCGCACGGCCACCGGCGCATCGGGTTCATCGGTGACATGCCCCGCATCCACACGGCCGCCGAGCGCCTGCGCGGCTACCGGGCCGCCCTGGAGGATGCCGGGATAGCCGTCGAGGACGACTGGATGTCCCTCGGCGTCACCAGCCCCGAGCGGGTGCGCCGCGCCGCCGAGGGCATGCTGTCCGGGCCCTCGCCGGTCACCGCGATCTTCGCCGGGAACAACCGGGTGACCGTCACCGTCATCCGCGTCCTCGCCGAACACTCCCGCCGCGTCGCCCTCGTCGGCTTCGACGACCTCGAACTCGCCGACCTCCTCCAGCCCGGCGTCACCGTCGTCTCCCAGGACGCCGCGATCATCGGCCGCACCGCCGCGGAACGCCTCTTCCAGCAACTCGAAGGCACCCACATCACTCCCGAACGCATCGTGCTGCCGACGCGGCTGATCACGCGGGGGTCGGGGGAGTTTCCGCCGGGGGATTGAGGGGTGGGGTGTGAGGTGTGATGTGGCGGGGCCCTCCGAGGCAGCGCGCGCTGTGTGGTGCGTGATGTGTGAGGCGTGAGCCTCCGCCAACTTGAAGTCGCAGGTCAAAGGGCTGGTGTGACTGGTTCTCGGGGTGGCTCACGCTGGTCGTCGGCGGCTGTCTGCGGTGTAGATCGTCTGTCAGCGGTTGACTTCAAGGTTCGTCAGAACGAGCAAGGCGCGCAGGAGGCGGGTCGCGTGGGCGGGATCGGTGCGCAGTTTGGTGAGGTCCGCCGGTTCTTGAGGTGGGCGAAGCTGTGCTCGACCGGTGCCCGTCCGATGGCGAGGACGCGGTTGGCTTCCTTCTGGCCTGGAGTGAGCTTGTGGGTGCGGCTGGCGTGGAAGCCTGTGACGATCACGGGGGCGCGTACGTCCTTTCCAGTGCGGCGCTGGGTGGGGATGAGGGTGCCGTCGATCAGGACCACCTCCCCGCCCCGCTTGGCGACCTTCTTCAGAGCACGGTCCAGGCGCGGGCGATCAGCTCGTGGCGCCAGCGGCGGACCATGGACTCGGAGACGTTGTTGCCGCCGGCCGTGTCGGCCAGGCGCTGGTCGTGGCGCAACACGGCCAGGACGATCACCGCGATCCGTCCGGGCGGCAGGATCCGCCACCGGGACCGTATCGCCTTCAGGCGGCGACGCAGCAGATCGGCGAGGTGGTTGACGGTCCGCGTGGACAGCGGCAGACGGCACTGGCAGACAAGCGGGCAGGTGTCCTCGGCGCGTTCTTTGGTTTTCGTCACACCATTCCAACGGCCGCCGGGGGCACCGTGGTTACGCCCGTGGCACAGCACTCCGGGCGGTGGCGGCCCCCGTCACAGGCGGGTGGTGAAGCGGCCGTCGGGCAGTTTGCGCAGCCAGCCGCGGTCGACGCGTCTGGCCTGTCTCCCGCGCAGCGGTTCCAGCTTGGCTCGCACGGTGACGTCGGCTCCCAGTATCTCGCCGACCTGGCGGGCCATGACCGGTCCGGTGGCCTGCCGCACGGCGGCGAGGATGCGCTGGCAGTCCGGCGGGAGCATGGTCTCCTCCATGTCCGGCGTGCGGTGCGGGATCAGCATCACTGGTCGGCCGCCCACCAGCCCGGGTGCTGGCGCGGCCGAGGCGCGTTCGTCAGCGAGCTGCTCGCTCACCCGGTCAAGGGCACATTCGGCGACGGCGAGTTCGTCCCGCTCGGCCCGCACCTCCGCCAGCTGTTTGGCCAGCTGTGCTTCGAGTACGTCCAGTTCCGCACGGCACACGGTGATCCGTTCCAGGAGTTCGGGATCCAGTATGCGTCGGATCATGGAAAGCCGTCCGACCGCCTCGGGACGGAATCAGCGAACCGACTGCGGCCGTTACCCACGCGCTCACCGCACTGAGCGTTCCAATGCAGCCCGATGATCGGAAACCCACTGATAGGCCGTCTGAACTTGCCTCACCGCCCCTGCTTCACGGAGCCGGGCCATGGCGACGTCACCTGCATGGGCCTGGGTTTCGATGCCCCGCCAGCACCGGTCCTGCCACCACAAGATCGTGGACACGAGACGTTGCCGGTCGGACAACTCGTAGCTGTCAACGATCAGCCTCATGCGCCGGGCCACCTCCTCGACGTCGGTGACCGAAGGGCCCAGATCGAGGTACTGCCAGCAGACATGAGCAATGTCGTGGATCCGCGCGCCAGGCGCAGCAAGGTCCCAGTCGATGAATGCAGTCGGCCGAAGCTCGCCGCTGCACAGCTGATAGACGGTGTTCTTGGGCGATAGGTCGTTATGACACACGACCTCTTGCACTCCGGCCAGCGGGGTGCCAGCCGTCAGGTCGTGGAACTCACGCACGAGCCGGGCGACCGTCACCAGACTCTCGTCGGATGACACAGCAGCAGGTTGTTGCGGCTCCCATGCCACATGGCCGTCGAGGTAACTGAGGACTTCACGGCCCTCGTCGTCAACACCGAGATGTCGCGGAGCACCACTCCAGCCGCCGGCTTCCAGCAACCTCAGCAGATCACCCACGAACTTCGTGCGAGCCGAGGCTGGACGGCGCACCGTCTCCCCGATACGAACGACCGCATTGACAAAACCTCCAGGCAAAGACGACTCAGGCATACGTCCACCCTGCCCCACCAGTACCTCCACCGCTCAACACCTTGTCCCGACGCTTGATCCGCCCCCGAGACAACTCCGCCAGATGATCTACTCCGCAGACGGCCGCCGACGACGAGCGTGAGCACCCCCGAGAACCGGTCATACCAGCCCTTTTACCTGCGACTTCAAGTTGACGGAGGCTCCGTGATGCGTGACGTGTGAGGCCTTACCGCCCACTCCCACCCTCCATGCGGTATGACACACCACATGCCCCCACCCCCCACCCTCACCTCCCTCGGCCTCGCCCAAGCCCCCCGCGAC
>DATCQX010000614.1:0-5848 GCA_036569285.1 Streptomyces sp. | reverse complement strand
GTGCTGGTGGGGTGTGATCCCGGGGGGATCGGGGCGGTGGGGGTGGCGAACACGACGGGGGTGGTCGCCAAGGAGGAGCTGCGGCGGCGGGGGGTGGCCGTGCGGTGGCTCAACTGCACCGGACAGTACGTGAGTTCGTCGGAGACGCCGGGCGTGTCGGTCGGTGGGGAGGTGAGCCATGTCTCCGTGGACTGCGACGGGACGACCGAGGACGGCCAGGACGTCACTCTCACCGGGCGGGTGACGCGGGCGGTCGAAGGGGCGTGTGTGCGGGGGGACTTGAGCGCGGATGTGGGGGAGCGGCAGGTGTTCCGGGTGAGCGGGCTCGGGGAGTGCGCGTCGCCCACGCCGGTGGTGTCGCCCAGTGTCGGCGGGGGGTGACCGCGTCCGCCGGTCCGACAAGTGATCCGAAACCGGTGTCTGTGCGGGCGTTCCCTGCATAGGGTGACCGGGTGACCCAGCCCGCTGCGTATCTCCGGTTCCCGCACCTGCAAGGCGACTCGGTGGCGTTCACCGCCGAGGACGACGTCTGGCTCGCCCCTCTGGGCGGCGGCCGTGCCTGGCGGGTGAGCGCTGACAACACGCCCGTCACCGCCCCCCGGATATCCCCCGACGGCACGACGGTCGCCTGGACCTCGACGCGGGACGGCGCCCGGGAGGTCCTCGTCGCGCCGGCCGAGGGAGGACCGTCCACCCGCCTCACGTACTGGGGGAGTTCGTCCACCCGCGTGTGCGGCTGGACGGCCGACGGGCACGTCCTCGTCGTCTCCACCCACGACCAGGCGTCCCGCTCCCGCAGCTGGGCCCGCGCCGTCCCCCTCGACGGCGGCCCGGCGACGACCCTGCCCTACGGCCTCGTCGACGACCTCGCGCTCGACGGCCCCCACCCCGTCCTCCTCTCCGTCCGTCACGGCCGCGAGGCGGCGCACTGGAAGCGCTACCGGGGCGGCACGGCGGGCAAGTTGTGGATCGACCGGGGCGGCGAGGGCCAATTCGTGCGGCTGCACGAGGAGTTGGACGGCAACCTGGAGTCACCGGTGTGGGTGGGGGACCGCATCGCGTTCCTCTCCGACCACGAGGGGACCGGCGCCGTCTACTCCTCGGCGCCCGACGGCTCCGACCTGCGCCGCCATACACCCCTGGACGGCTTCTACGCACGCCAGTTGACCGGCGACGGCACCCGGCTGGTGTACGCGTCGGCCGGTGAGCTGTGGCTCCTGGACGGCCTCGACGGCGCCGAACCCTGCCTGCTGGACGTCACGTTGGGCGGCCAGCGCATGGACCGCCGGCCCCGCCCCCTCGCCCCCGCCGGCTGGCTCGGCGAGGCCGCGCCCGACCACACCGCGCGCGGCAGCGCCGTCGAGGTCCGCGGCGGCCTGCACTGGGTCACCCATCGCGCGGGACCCGCCCGCGCCCTCGCCGCGCAGCCCGGCGTCCGCGCCCGGCTGCCGCGCACCTTCCGTACGCCGGAGGGCGAGGAGTGGGTGGTGTGGGTGACGGACGCCGAGGGCGAGGACGCCCTGGAGTTCGCCCCGGCGACGGGCCTCACCCCGGGCAGCGCCCCGCGCAGGCTCGCGGGCGGCGCCCTCGGCCGGGTCCTGGAGCTGGCCATGGCCCCCGACGGCAGCCGCGCGGCCGTCGCCTCCCACGACGGACGCCTGCTGTTCGTCGAACGGGAGACCGGCGAGGTCCGCGAGGTCGCCCACAGCGAGGACGGCGACGTCTGCGACCTGGTGTTCTCGCCCGACTCGGGATGGCTCGCCTGGACCCACCCCGGCCCGAACCCGCTCAGCCAGCTGATGCTGGCCAACACCACCGACCTGTCCGTCACCGAGGCGACCCCGCTGCGCTTCCACGACTACGCGCCCGCCTTCACCCTCGACGGCAAGCACCTCGCGTTCCTCTCCACCCGCGCCTTCGACCCCGTCTACGACCAGCACGTCTTCGACCTGTCGTTCCTCGCCGGGGCCCGCCCGCACCTCATCACCCTCGCCGCGACCACCCCGTCCCCCTTCGGCCCCCAGCGCCACGGGCGCGCCTTCGAGGCGCCCGACAAGGAGGAGACCCCCGACAGCGAGGGCACCCCCGCGACCCGCATCGACCTCGACGGGCTCGCCGACCGCATCGTGCCGTTCCCCGTAGAGGCCGGCCGCTACTCCTCGCTGCGCGCCGCCAAGGACGGGCTGCTGTGGCTGCGCCACCCCGTCAGCGGCGTCCTCGGCTCCTCCCGGGCCACCCCCGAGGACCCCGCCCCCACAACGGACTTGGAGCGCTACGACCTCACCGCCCGGCGCGTCGAGCACCTCGCCGACGACGCCGACGGGTTCGAGGTCAGCGGCGACGGGAAACGGCTGCTGCTGTGGACCGACGGGAAGCTGAAGGTCGTCCCCAGCGACCGGCGGGCCTCCGGGGACGAGGACAGCGACTCCAACATCACCGTCGACCTCGGGCGCATCCGGCAGACCGTCGACCCCGCCGCCGAGTGGCGGCAGATGTACGACGAGGCCGGACGGCTCATGCGGGACAACTTCTGGCGCGAGGACATGAGTGGCGTCGACTGGACCGGCGTCCTCGACCGCTACCGGCCCGTCCTCGAACGCGTCGCCACCCACGACGACCTCGTCGACCTGCTCTGGGAAGTCCAGGGGGAGTTGGGGACGTCCCACGCGTACGTCGGCGCCCGGGGGTACGGGTCCGGGCCGCGTCAGGGGCTGCTCGGCGCGGACATCTCCCGGCACGGTGACGGGAGTTGGCGGGTCGACCGGATCCTGCCCTCCGAGACGTCCGACCCCGACGCGCGATCTCCCCTCGCCGCGCCCGGAGTCGCCGTCCGGCCCGGGGACTCGATCGTCGCCGTCGCCGGGCACCCCGTCGACTCCCTCGCCGGGCCCGGCCCGCTGCTCGTGGGGACCGCCGGGAAGGCCGTCGAGCTGACCGTCGCGCCCGCCGACGGGGGTGACGTCCGGCATGCCGTCGTCGTGCCGATCGCCGACGAGGAGGCGCTGCGCTATCACGCGTGGGTCGCCGACCGGCGGGCCTACGTGCACGCCGCGTCCGGGGGGCGGCTCGGGTACCTCCACGTTCCCGACATGCAGGCGCCCGGGTGGGCCCAGATCCACCGCGACCTCCGGGTCGAGGTCGCGCGCGAGGGGCTGCTCGTCGACGTCCGGGAGAACCGGGGCGGGCACACCTCCCAGCTCGTCGTCGAGAAGCTCGCCCGGAAGGTCGTCGGGTGGGACGTCGCCCGGGGGATGCGGCCCAGCAGCTATCCCCTCGACGCGCCCCGGGGGCCCGTCGTCGCCATCGCCAACGAGTTCTCCGGGTCCGACGGGGACATCGTCAACGCGGCGATCAAGGCGCTCCGGATCGGGCCCGTGGTGGGGACGCGGACGTGGGGCGGGACGATCGGCATCGACAGCCGCTACCGGCTGGTGGACCGGACGCTCGTCACCCAGCCGAAGTACGCGATCTGGCTGGAGGGGGTGGAGTGGGGGGTGGAGAACCACGGGGTGGATCCGGATGTCGAGGTCGTGGTGAGACCTCAGGACTACGTCTCGGGTACGGATGTGCAGTTGGACGTCGCGATACGGCTGGCGTTGGAGGGGCTGGAGGAGAGGGCGGCTCGGGTGGCGCCGCCGCTGCCCTCGTGAGGGGGCTTTCGCGGGGCGGCTGGTGAGCGGCGATTATCATTTCCGTACGACCTAGGAGGCACAGGTATGGCCGGGGAGCCGCAGGACGACTGCTTGTTCTGCAAGATTGCCGCCGGGCTCGTTCCGGCGACGATCGTCAGGGAGACCGAGACCACCATCGCGTTCCGGGACATCAATCCGCAGGCGCCCACACACGTGCTGGTGATTCCGAAGGCGCATTTCGCGAACGCGGGTGCTCTCGCTGCCGGTGCTCCCGAGGTTCTGGTGGATGTGCTGCGGGAGACGCAGCTCGTCGCCGACGAAGAGAAACTGGACAGCCACCGCACGGTTTTCAACACCGGCGGCGGAGCTGGACAGACCGTGTTCCACGCGCACGCGCATGTCCTGGGCGGGCGTGGGCTGCAATGGCCTCCGGGGTGAATGGGTAATGTTCGTGCGGGAGTTGGTGGTACTGGGGACGGCGAGTCAGGTCCCGACCCGGCACCGAAATCACAACGGTTACTTTCTGCGGTGGGATTCCGAGGGGATTCTTTTCGACCCCGGTGAGGGAACGCAGCGGCAGATGGTGCGGGCCGGAGTCGCCGCGCACGATCTGAACCGGATCTGCGTGACCCATTTCCACGGAGACCATTCGCTGGGGCTCGCCGGGGTGATCCAGCGGGTCAACCTGGATCAGGTCCCGCATCCCGTCGTCGCGCATTATCCGCGTTCCGGGCAGCGTTTCTTCGACCGGCTCCGCTATGCCACCGCCTATCGGGAGACGGTCGGCATCACGGAATCCCCCGTCGCGGGCGCCGGTCTGCTCACCGTCGCCGAGGGACCGTCGTACACCCTGGAGACGCACCGGCTCTCCCACCCCGTGGAGTCGTACGGGTACCGCCTGGTCGAGCCCGACGGCCGCCGCATGCTCCCCGAGCGCCTCGCCGCGCACGGCATCAAGGGCCCGGACGTCGGCCGGCTCCAGCGGGACGGCGTCCTCGGGGACGTCACCCTGGACGACGTCAGCGAGCCCAGGCGCGGGCAGCGGTTCGCGTTCGTCATGGACACCCGGCTCTGCGAGGGCGTCCACGTCCTGGCGGAGGGCTGCGACATGCTCGTCATCGAGTCGACGTTCCTCGACGAGGACGCCGAACTCGCCGCCGATCACGGGCACTTGACGGCGGGACAGGCGGCGGCGGTCGCTCGGGACGCGGGGGTGCGGCACCTCGTCCTCACCCACTTCAGCCAGCGCTACACCGAGCCCGAGGAGTTCGAGCGGCAGGCCAGGGCGGCCGGGTTCGAGGGGGAGCTGAGTGTGGCCCGGGATCTGCTGAGGGTGCCGGTGCCGAAGCGGCGGTGAGGGGGGAGGGGGAGCGCGGGGTGGGTTGCTCGGGGCTGCTCGGTGGGTGACCCGGCGGGTGGTTCGGCGTGCGGTTCGGTGCTCGGCGTTTTTCGAAACGGCGACTCGCCGGGCATAAGATGCTTCGATGCCCCTCCCCAAAGCTGAACTGCACCTGCATATCGAAGGCACCCTCGAACCGGAGCTGGCGTTCGCGCTGGCCAGGCGAGGCGGCGTGACGCTGCCGTACGCGGACACCGAGGAGCTGCGGCGGGCGTACGACTTCGAGGACCTCCAGTCGTTCCTGGACCTGTACTACGCGCTGATGGCGGTCCTGCGCACGGAGCGGGACTTCGCGGACCTCGCGGACGCGTACCTCGCGCGGGCGGCGGCGCAGGGCGTCCGGCACGCGGAGATCTTCTTCGACCCGCAGGCGCACCTCGCGCGCGGCGTGGAGATGGGGACGGTCGTCGAGGGACTGTGGCGGGCGCTCGGCGAGAGCGAGGCACGGCACGGTGTCTCGACCCGGCTGATCATGTGCTTCCTACGGGACGAGTCCGCCGAGTCGGCGCTGGAGACCCTGGAGGAGGCCAAGCCGTACCTCCACCGTATTACGGGTATCGGTCTCGACTCCGCCGAGGTCGGCCACCCTCCCGTGAAGTTCCGCGAGGTCTACGAGGCGGCTGCCTCTCTGGGGCTACGCCGGGTGGCGCACGCGGGCGAGGAGGGGCCGGCCGCGTACATCACGGAGGCCCTCGACGTCCTCGGCGTCGAGCGGATCGACCACGGGCTGCGCTGCATGGAGGACCCGGCGCTGGTGGAGCGGCTCGTGCGCGACCGGGTCCCGCTGACGCTGTGCCCGCTGTCCAACGTACGGCTG
>DATCQX010000613.1:0-4102 GCA_036569285.1 Streptomyces sp. | reverse complement strand
TCGGGTTCGTGGGGCCGATGAATCTGGGGCTGACCCTGCTCGCCGGGGAACGGGGGTGGGGGGCCTCCGGGCTGGGGCTCGTGCTGGCCGGGTTCGGGGTGGGGGCCGGTGGAGCGTCGCTCGTGCTCGCCTGGCGGGGGCGCGTCCCGCGCGCGGGGCTCGTGCTGGCGTTCGCCACGGTCGGGGGCGCCCTCGCGATCGCCACCCTCGCGCGCGTGCCGTCCGTCGCCGGCGCCGCCGGGGTCGCCCTCTGCGTCGGACTCCTCGCCGGGCTCGGCGGTGCCCTCGCCGGAACCCTCGTGCAGACGCGCGCGGGAGCGGCCTACATCGGCCGCGTCACCGCCGTCTCCACCCTCATCGGCTACGGCGTCGCCCCCCTGACCTTCCCCGTCGTCGGCTGGACGATCTCCCTGTGGGGCACCGCCCCCGTGTTCACGGCCTGCGCGATGCTGAACGGGCTGAGTGCG
Source organism: Streptomyces sp. (assembly GCA_036569285.1). Lineage (GTDB taxonomy): Bacteria > Actinomycetota > Actinomycetes > Streptomycetales > Streptomycetaceae > Streptomyces. Next base: position 3,635 of record DATCQX010000613.1, on the reverse strand, counting down.
GTGGTGGTGCTGGGGGTGAAGGGGCTGCGGAAGGCGGAGCTGCCGGGGTGAGGGGGCTCGTTCAGATGCCCAACTGCTTGCCCGCGCGGAGCGTCTCGATCGCCTCCTTGTCGCCCTCCAGGTCCACCTGCGCCGTGCTCTGGCGGCCGAGGGTGAGCATGAGGAGTTCGGAGGGGGCGCCGGTGGCGGTGACGACGGGGGTGCCGCGGTGGGCGACGGTGGTGCGGCCGTCGGGGCGGCGGAGGACCAGGCCGGTGGGGGAGGAACGGGCGGCCAGGCGGGCGGTGCGTTCGAGGCGGGACCAGAGGGCGTCCTGGAAGACGGGGTCCAGGAGGCGGGGGGTCCAGTCGGGCTGGGCGCGGCGGATGTCTTCCGTGTGGACGTAGAACTCGACCGTGTTCGCCGCCTCGTCGAGTTGTTTCAGGGCGAAGGGCGAGAAGCGGGGCGGGCCCGTGCGGATCAGCTGGATCAGTTCCTCGTACGGCTTCGCGGTGTATTCGGCCGTCACTTTCTCCAGCCGGGGCGCCAGTTGTTTGATGAGCGTCCCTCCCGCCGCGTCGGGACGGCGCTCGCGCACCACGACGTGGGCCGCGAGATCCCTGGTCCGCCAGCCCTCGCACAGCGTCGGGGCGTCCGGACCGCAGGTCTCCAAGAGGTCGGCGAGAAGGAGCCGTTCACGCTTGGCGAAGGTCGACATGCCGCCAGCCTACGACCGCCGCCGACGTCCGCACAGTGGACGCGGCGCCGTCACTGTCAGTGGCAGGCGGCACAATGGCGGACATGACCAGCACGACCGGTGACCCCCGGCCCAGCAGCCTCGACCCCGAGATCGCGGCCCGCCTCAAGCGCGGCCCCGACGGCCTCGTCCCCGCCATCGCCCAGCAGTACGACACCGGCGAGGTGCTCATGCTCGGCTGGATGGACGACGAGGCGCTGCACCGGACGCTGACGACCGGCCGGTGCACGTACTGGTCCCGCAGCCGCCGCGAGTACTGGGTCAAGGGCGACACCTCCGGCCACGTCCAGTGGGTGAAGTCGGTCGCCCTGGACTGCGACGCGGACACCGTCCTCGTCCAGGTCGACCAGGTCGGCGCCGCCTGCCACACCGGCGCGCGCACCTGCTTCGACGACGACGTGCTTCCTCTCACCTTGGATCAGTAGGGTCGGCCGCCATGGACCTCGACACGTTCCGCAAGCTCGCCACCGACCGGCGGGTCATCCCGGTCACCCGCAAGCTCCTCGCCGACGGCGACACCCCGGTCGCCCTCTACCGCAAGCTCGCCGCCGAGCGCCCCGGCACGTTCCTGCTGGAGTCCGCGGAGAACGGCCGGTCCTGGGCGCGGTACTCCTTCGTGGGCGTCCGCAGCGCCGCCACGCTCACCGCGCGGGGCGGCCAGGCGCACTGGCTCGGCACCCCGCCCGTGGGCGTCCCGGTCGACGGCGACCCGCTCGCCGCCCTCAGGGCGACCATCGAGACGCTGCACACCCCCCACGCCGACGGCCTCCCGCCCTTCACCGGCGGCATGGTCGGCTACCTGGGCTACGACATCGTCCGCCGCCTGGAGAAGATCGGCCCCGGCGAGCGGGACGACCTGCGGCTCCCCGAGCTGACGATGCTCCTCACCAGCGACCTCGCCGTGATGGACCACTGGGAGGGCTCGGTCCTCCTGATCGCCAACGCGATCAACCACAACGACCTCGACACGGGTGTGGACGAGGCGTACGCGGACGCGGTCGCGCGGCTCGACGCGATGGAGGCCGACCTGTCGCGGCCGGTCGCCCAGCCACCCGCCGTCCTGCCGCCCAGCGAACTCCCCGAGTACACCGCCCTGTGGGGCGGCCCCGACTTCATGACGGCCGTCGAGGACATCAAGGAGCGCATCCGCGCGGGCGAGGCGTTCCAGGTCGTGCCCTCCCAGCGGTTCGAGACGCCGTGCACGGCATCGGCGCTGGACGTCTACCGGGTGCTGCGGGCGACCAACCCGTCGCCCTACATGTACCTCTTCCGGTTCGACGGGTTCGACGTCGTCGGGTCCTCCCCGGAAGCCCTCGTCAAGGTCGAGGACGGGCGTGCGATGGTCCACCCCATCGCCGGGACCAGGCACCGGGGGACGACCCCGCAGGAGGACCAGGCCCTCGCGGACGAGCTGCTCGCCGACCCCAAGGAGCGGGCCGAGCATCTGATGCTGGTCGACCTCGGGCGCAACGATCTGGGGCGGGTGTGCGAGCCCGGTTCCGTGGAGGTCGTCGACTTCATGTCCGTCGAGCGGTACTCGCACGTCATGCACATCGTGTCGACCGTCACCGGGCGTGTCGCTCCCGGGCGCACCGCATTCGACGTCCTCACCGCCTGCTTCCCCGCCGGCACGCTCTCCGGGGCGCCGAAGCCGCGCGCGATGCAGATCATCGACGAGCTTGAGCCCTCGCGGCGCGGGTTGTACGGCGGGTGCGTCGGGTACCTCGACTTCGCCGGGGACTCCGACACGGCCATCGCCATCCGGACGGCGCTGCTGCGCGACGGCACCGCGTACGTCCAGGCGGGCGCCGGGATCGTCGCCGACTCCGATCCCGTCGCCGAGGATCAGGAGTGCCGGAACAAGGCGGCGGCGGTACTGCGCGCGGTGCACACGGCGAACCGGCTCGGGGGGAACTGACGCCTCCGGCGGGCGCGCGTTGCTGACGGCCTCTCCGGGCGGCTGGGGTATGCCGGTTTCCCGGAGGGGCGGGGGCGTGTGTCGGAAATGAACCCCCGGGTGACGGAACAGCCGGGGTTCAGGCGATAGTGGGGTACGTGACTGCTGTACCGCACCCCCGCATCGAGGCCGGAACCGCGCGTTCCGGTCGACGTAGTCTTGCCTTTGCCCTGCTCAGTGGGGCGCTCGGGGCGGCCGTCGCGTTGTTGGCGACCCGGCAGAGGTGGTCGGAGGGGACCGCGTCCGTGGCGGGTGGGGCCTTTCGGCTCACCGCGAAGGGGAGTGATGTCACGGGGGTGCCGGCTGCGCTCGCGATAGTGGGGCTGGCCGCGCTCGTCGCCGTCTTCGCCGTGCGTAAGGCCGGGCGGCTGGCCGTTTCCGCCGTACTCACGCTCTCCGGGGGCGGGATTCTCGTCGCGGCGATCTCGGGGGCTTCCGACAGTTCCGCGCTGGACGCGCAGGCCGCGAAGGCGTCCGGGGACACGTCCGCGACGGTTGCCGCTCTCTCGCACACGGCCTGGCCTTACGTCGCCGCCGCCGGCGGGGCGCTGCTCCTTCTCGCCGGGCTCCTCGCGTTGCGCTACGGGCGTCTGTGGCCCGGTATGTCCGGGCGCTACGAGCGCGACGGCACGCCCCGCCCGCGCCGCGCCGCGAAACCGGCCGACCCCGATCGTCCTGAGGACATGTGGAAGGCGTTGGATCGAGGGGAGGACCCTACGGGGGCTGATCCCGTCTGAGGGGGATGCCTTGTCGGGGGTGGGGTTCGTCGACACGCTGAGCCGGGTGGCCGCTTCGCGTTCGGGTGCGGGCCCGGTGGGGGCTGGGGCCGGAGGCATTTCGCTCACCCGCGCTTGCGGGGTGCCGCTGCGCCCACCCGTGCCGCCCCTAGCGGCACGACTGCCCGCAGCTAAGTGGCGGCAGTTGTGTGGGCGGGGGTAGGGG
>DATCQX010000612.1:0-16285 GCA_036569285.1 Streptomyces sp. | reverse complement strand
TCCGACTGGACGATCGTCTCGGAGCGGCTCGGGCAGCGCGTCGAATGGACGCTGACCCCCAAGTCGGCCACCGCGTTCGGGCCCGACGGGACACTGGTGGTCAAGCTGTCCCAGGTGATCGCGGTCCCCTCGCTCGGCCTGGCGCCGATCGTCGTCGGCTACCGCGACGTGCCGGGATACCAGGACGGCTCGGTGACCCTGTTCGCCGAGAAGTCGCCGCTGCTGTACAGCCAGCAGAACACCGGTGTCGGCACCGTCGCGCCCGAGGCGCGGCTGCAGGTCGTCAACACCAACCAGGACGCGAACGGAAACACCCTCGTCCTCGGTCCCACCGGGCAGTCGAACCTGCGGCTCGGCTACCACCAGAACTACAGCTGGGTGCAGTCGCACGGCTCGAAGCCGCTGGCCATCAACCCGCTCGGCAACAACGTCGGCGTCGGCACCACGGCGCCGGGCTCCCGGCTGACGGTCAGTGCCGACAGCGAACACCTGCAACTGCGCCGGGAGTCGAACGCGGGCGGCGGCAAGCGGCTCTACCTCGAACTGTTCCAGGAGGGCGGCCCCAGCACGGTCTACCCCTCGCTGCGTTTCCATCACGGCGGCAGCTTCTGGCACCGCGTCGAGGGAAGGCCTGAGGGGCTCATGTTCAAGACCGGCGACCTGAACAGCGACGAGTTCTCCGACGTGTACGCGGGCACCGCCGTCGTGAAGGGCCTGCGCGGCGGGCAGCCCGCGGACACGCCGCTGGTCGCCGACACCGGCAGCGGGCACCTCCAGGTGCGCCGGCAGAACGCGACGGCCGACACCGTCGACGGGAAGACGCTGTACCTGGAGCTGTACCAGGACAGCACGAGTCCCATGACCTTCCCGGTGCTGCGCTTCCACCAGCACCTGCGCTTCTGGCACCGCATCGAGGCCAGGCAGGAAGGGTTCACGTTCAAGACCGGCGACCTGAGCAGCGACGCCCTCTCCGACGTGTACGCGGGCACCGCGGTCGTGAACAGCCTGCGGATCGGGGACGTCACCATCGGCGCCGGCGAACTGCGGATCCTGAAGCGACTCGCGGACGGACAGCTGGAATTCGACCTGCGGAACGTGGTGCACGACGAATACGCCTTCGCCGGCTTCAACTTCATCGGCGACAACCGGCGCGCCGTGGCCACCTGGGCCTCCAAGGGCGAGCGGGTTACCCAAGGTCGCTGGCAGATCGCCTTCCCGAGTTGAGGTGACGGATGCCCCCGAAAGCGCGAGTGCGCATAAAAACCATCCCGGTCTACAGCACCAGGCGCGAGACCCGTTCCGCCACCAAGCCCCAGCGGGACGCGGCTCTGAGGAAAATTCGCAGAGCAGCCGAGAAGGAAGCGAGAGACCTGAAAACAAGGCGTGAAAGGGCCGCGGCGAACCGTAAGCCCGGAGCTCCCGGAGAGCGGAATGACGGCAGCCTGCATATCGCCTTCATCCCGATGGGCCAGGGCGACTGCATCGTTCTGTGCACACCCGGGGGCAGGGTCATCCTGTTCGACTGCGGCTCGCTCGGCACAGAAAAAGCGGACGAAAACCTCACTGACGCACAGGCCGACAAGGTGCTCGTGGACCGGGCGCTGGACACTCTGAAAAATCGCAAGTTTCTCGGCAAGGTGAACGGGATCGACATCCTGATTCTCACTCACCCTGACGCCGACCACTGCAACAAGCTCAAGAAAGTAATCCCGGACGACTGCAAGATCTACAAGTGCTATCACAGTGCCGAGTTCGGCGAGTACACCGGAGGCGAGGCCAGCAGCTTCCTGCGAAAGAAGATGCGTGACCCCGCGATCCTGAAAGTCGTGAAGAACCATGACCCGAACCATGGCGTGAACGGCCAGGTCACCCTCGGCGGAAAACCCGTGAAGGCGGCGACCGCCACGGAAAAAGTCGACCGGCTGGATGGAAAAGGCGAAAGAAACGAAAAAGGCGAAAAAGTTGGGCAGGACGGCATTCTGATCGTGGACGAAACGAACTGCAAGGTGTCGATCCTGGCCGCCGGCGTCAAGTACGACTACGCGACAGACCATGCCACCGACCCCAACCGGGCGAGCATCGTGACGCTCGTCGAGGCCTTCGGTGAAAAGCTGCTGCTGTGCGGCGACGCGACCACCAGCACCGAAGAATTCCTCCTGAACACGGCCTGGGGCCGACTGAAGGACCTGACCCTCGTGCAGGCCGCCCACCACGGCAGCGTCACGACCTCTTCCTCCCCGAAATTCGTCGACTGGGTGAACCCGAAAATCGTCGTCGCCAGCGCTGGAAAAGAAATCAAAAAGCATCATCACCCGAGCCGTGAGGTGATCCAGGGTTACGTGGACAAACTCGAAAAAGAAAAGCGCACCGACAGACTGAAGGCCGAACACGAGACGTTCATCTGGGAACTCAACAAAGGTGGAAACCGCTCCCCCAAAAGCATCTGGAGCAGACGAAAGGTTTACACCACCGGTTCCTATGGCGCCGTCACCCTCAAATACCCGGAAAGCTGATGACTCCCGACGAGATCAGGAACGCGGTGCGTCAGAACGGCACCGGGATCGATGTCACGGTAGGCGCGCTGACCGGCGTGGGCGACCTCTTCACCTCGTTCTTCCCCGACGGCCACCTCGTCCTGTCCTCCGTGACAGGCCGGACGGAGACCGCCGACGGGGTCAGGGCGACGGGCACCGGTGCCTCCGGACCGTTCACCGGCATGGCACTGGAGGTGTCCTTCGCCGGCGCGCCGGACTCCGTACGGGTCGTGGTACAGGCCACCGGCGCCCCTGACTGGACGTTCTCGCAGGCGTTCCCGCCCCTGCGAGGCTCGGTCTTCGACACGCTGCGGTTCCGGTCACCGGTCCTGGTCCTGGACTCGGCGGCCACCGCCATGACCTTCGGCGGCGAGTTGGTCGTCACCACGCCGATGGCGGCCCTGGACCTGCTGATGCCAGAGGTCACCCACGCCCTGACCGGTGAGATCACCATGGTGAGCGGCCCGGCGGCACTGGACTTCCCGACGACTCCCGTCCCGGACATCCTGCTGTACGGGCCGGAGAAACTGACCCTCGGCCTGGGCCTGTTCACCCTCACCGAGCTTCGCTACGAGATCACCTCGGACCCCGTCTTCAACTACTACGACATCGACTGGACGGCGCGCGGCTCGATCACCGTGACCGCGGCCGTCCCGGTCACCGTGGCCGGAACGCGGCGGAACGTGCTCGTCTCCACAGGGATCACCGGCTGGGGCGACAGCCTGCTGTTCTCGGGGGACTTCAGCGAACTCGGCGACCTCGGCCTCACGGACGTGACCGGTTTCCTCGGGCAGTCCGCCCTGCCGGTCCCCTTCGACTTCTCCGTCACCAGCCCGGTGGTGCTCAGCGACGTCGAGATGCAGGTGACCCCGGCCACCCTGTCCGTCGACTACATCAGCGTGACCCTGGAGACCCGGGAAGCGTGGACGGTCGTCCCGAACCTGCTGGATCTCCAGGCGATCGACCTGCACTTCCGCATCGACAACCCGCTGTCGTCACCGAAGACGTCCGGAATCCTCACGGGGCTGTTCGGCATCGGCGAGAGCGGCACCCTCCAGATCAGCGCCGACTTCGGCGCCGGCACGCTGGGCGGATCCCTGCGCGAGGGGGACGGCCCCCTGAGCATGCGCGAGGTCTACACAGCTCTCACCGGCGCCGACCCCACCAAGGTCCCGGACCTGTCGGTGGACAAGTTCGATCTCGGCCTGACGATGCCCACCGAGGAACGCGCCGCCGTCTACCGCGCCTTCCTGGAGCTGTCCGGTGACTGGCAGCTGACGGATGCGCTCTCCCTGACCGACGTGATGTTCTCCGTCAAGCACGACCAGGACACCACGTTCGAGGCGCTGGCGCTGTTCCTCATCGGCGGAGTCGAAGTCAAGATCACCGCAGCCTACGATCCCGCGCCCGAGAAGCAGTGGCAGTTCACCGGCGGGACCGGCCCCGGCCAGAAGCTCCCGATCGGCAGCCTGTTCGAGGACCTCGCCAACCGGTTCGGCGCGATCGCCCTGCCCGAGCCGATCGCCCAGCTCGTCCTCCAGAACCTCGGCATGGAGGTGTCCACCGGAACCGGGCGCCTCTTCCTCACCGGGGAGGCGCTGTTCCCTCTCGACACCGCCGAGGTGGACGTGACGCTGGCGATCGACACCGGGCGGCGCAGCCTCACCGCCGCGCTCGCCGCGACGGTGCCGACGGCGCACGGGCCCTTCAGGCCCCGGTTCGACGTGCGGTTCGCGCAGCAGCCGACGGCGAGCCTGTTCACCGCCGCCTACAGCCACGCGGACGGGGACCCCGTGCCCGCGCTGAAGGACCTGGTCGGCGCCCTGCTGCCGTCCGCGGCCGCGTTCGTCCCGGACGGGCTGACCGTGGACCTGAAGGACGCCTTTCTCGCCGTCGACGGGCCGAAGTACCTGTTCGGCGCGGATCTGGCGGTCACGGTCGACCTGTCGCACCTGCCGGTCGTCGGCGACCATCTCGGGGCGGGTGAGATGGGCTTCGATCCGCTCCGGCTGGTCGCGGCCTCCGCCGCCCTGGCCTCGGCCGAGGTCACCGCCGTCAACGGAATGCTGCCGGACCGGGTGGCCAAGCTTCCGGACGGCGACCTGTCCGCCGGTTTCCTGGTCAGCGGCCTGCTGAAGCTCGGCGCGCTGGAGAAGCCCCTGGCTCTGCCGGTGGCGGGCGCCCAGCCGACGGCACCCGCACCTGACAAGTCGACGCAGAGCACGGACGGCGCCCTCTGGTACAAGGTCCAGCGCTCCTTCGGGCCGATCCACATCCAGCGCGTGGGCATGCGGTACGACCATCCGCCCGGCCAGGGCGCCGAACTCGCCGTCCTGTTGGACGCCTCGATCGTTGCGGCCGGGCTCACCCTCACCCTGACCGGTCTGGAGGCGGGTGTCGCGCTGTCCGACCCGGCCGCGGTGCCGTCCTTCGGGCTGGCGGGGCTCGATCTCGCGTACGCCTCGGGGCCGGTGGAGATCGGCGGCTCGTTCCTGAAGAACACCGTCGAGTTCGAGGGCGCGACCTACCCGGCGTACGGCGGGGCGGCGACCGTCCAGACCGCCGACTTCTCCATCGGCGCGATCGGGTCCTACCTCCAACTCCCGCAGGGCCCTTCCCTGTTCGTGTACGCGTTCCTCGACAAGCCGATCGGCGGACCGGCGTTCTTCTTCGTGCGCGGCCTCGCCGCCGGCTTCGGCTACAACCGCAGGCTGATCCCGCCGACACCGGAGAAGCTCGCCGAGTTCCCGCTGATCGCCGACGTCGTCGGGGACGGTCCGCCCGCCACCGGCGTGGGCGGGCAGTTGCAGCGGCTGAACGACTCGCTGCCGCCGTCCCCGGGTGACATGTTCCTGATGTTCGGGGTCCGGTTCACCTCGTTCGAGATGGTCGACTCGTTCCTGCTCCTGTCGGCCGGCTTCGGCCACCGGTTCGAGCTGAACATGATGGGGCTGTCGACGCTGGTCCTGCCCGCGCGGGACGCGGGCGCGGCGGACGTCACCCCGGTCGCCGAGGTGCAACTGGCGCTGCGCGGCACCTTCGTGCCCGACGACGGGTTCTTCTCGATCGCCGCCCAGCTCACCCCGGACTCCTATCTGCTGTCCCGGGACTGCAAGCTGACCGGCGGGTTCGCGTTCAGCACCTGGTTCTCGGGGCCGAACAGCGGCGACTTCGTCCTGAGCGTCGGCGGCTACCACCCGCACTTCACCGTGCCCGCGCACTACCCGGCCGTCCCGCGCCTCGGCTTCCACTGGCAGGTCAGCTCCCACCTCCAGCTCACCGGCAGCGCCTACTTCGCGCTGACCCCGGCGGCGCTGATGGCGGGCGGCAGCCTCAGCGCGACCTGGCACGACGGCTCGCTCCAGGCGTGGTTCGACGCGTCGATGGACTTCCTCATCGCGTGGCAGCCGTACCACTACGAGGCGTCCGCGCACATCTCGGTCGGCGCCTCGTACACGTTCTCGTTCTTCGGCAGCCACACCATCAGCGCCCATGTCGGCGCGGACGTGGACTTCTGGGGGCCGGAGTTCGGCGGTCGCGCCCACATCGACCTGAGTGTCATCTCGTTCACCATCTCCTTCGGCGCCTCGGACTCCGCCGCGCCCGCTCCCCTGCCGTGGGACAGGTTCCGGGCAACTCTGCTGCCCCCTGCCGAGGAGGTCACCACCGTCTCGCTGGGCGGCGGAGCGCTGGCCCCGGGCTCCGGCACGGACCTCGGTGTGGTCGACCCGCACGGGCTGACGCTGGTCACCGACTCGGTCGTCCCCAGCACCCGCGCGCTGCGCGGCCCGGACGGCCGGGAGCAGTCGCTGCCGACGGGCACGGCCGGTACGGCCTTCGGGATCAGCCCGATGGCGGTGGCGTCCACGACCGCGACGCACCGGATCGAGATCACCAAAGACGGCAAGCCGGTGGACGACCTGTTCGACTTCGCGCCCGTCGGCAAGCAGCTCCCGTCGGCGCTGTGGGGAAGCGAGTCCGGCACCTCGCTCGACCGGCCGCGGCTCGTGGGAGAGCTGCTCACCGGCTACACGGTACGACCGCTGCCGCCGACGGAGCCGTCCGTCTCCCCCACCCTTCCGAGCGCCGCGCTCCAGAGCGCGACCCCCCTGTTCACCGAGGCGGACGCGATCCGCTGGGCGTCCGCCGAGCCGGACCCCGTCCTCGTGCGGGACGCCGCCGCGATCACCGGCGCGCTGCACGACCCCGCCGTGACGGCGGCCCGCGCGTCCCTGGTCGACGCGGTGCTCGGCGGCGTCCCGACCGACCTCGCCGGATTCGGCGCCGACCAGTTCCTGGAGGTCCCGCAGGTGGTCACCCATGGCTGACACCATCACGTTCGTCGATCACTCCCGGCCGGTCCTGCCGGCCGGGGAGTACGAGATCACCACCACCCAGACGATCGCCGAGAGCCCGGATCCGTTCGCGGCCACCCGCCGGTTCACGGTCAGCGCGGACAGGTTCTCGATCCCGGCGGCCCGGGTGACGGCGCTCTTCCCGCCGGACGGCAGCCTCGGCGACCACCACAACGTCCTGCCGCACGTCATGCTGGACCGCCCGACGCTGCCCTGGGAACGCTCGCCCGGCGTCGAGGGCCCCTGGCTCGCGCTGCTCCTGTTCACCGAGTCGGAGCGGCCCGACCCGAAGCCCGTCCGGCTCGCCGACCTCGCCGCCGGACCGGCGTACCACCCGGCCACCCCGCTGGAGGCCCACCAGTCACCCGACGACCAGGCCACCGTCATCGACGTCCCCAAAGACGTCCTGGCGAAGATCCTCCCCTCGGCCGCCGACCTGCCCTACCTGGCACACCTCCGGCGCACCGAAGGAGCCCCGGACGTCGCGGTCGTCCTCGGCAACAGGCTGCCCCCGGCGAACGAGTCGAGCACCGTGCACCTGGTGTCGCTGGAAGGCCGGTACCGGGACGACGGGTTCGACCTGGGCCCGGGCGAGCCCGGCTCACTCGTGCGCCTGGTGAGCCTGGCCTCCTGGAAGTTCGCCTGCGTGGCCGAGAACCAGAACTTCGCCACCCTCGTCCGCGACCTGGCCCAGCACGGCAGCCCCCTGCGGCTGCCCGACAGCGGCAACGCGGCTGCGGACGGCCTGCTGCGCCAGGGCCAGGTCCCCGTACGGCACACCCTGCGGCAGGGCGGGACGACGGTGTCCTGGTACCGGGGTCCCCTGACGACGGGCCCGGTGGCGCCGTCCCCCCTCCAGGCGACCCGCACCTCGGACCGCCTGCTGCGCTTCCACCCGGACATCGGCATGTTCGAGACCGGTTACGCCGCCGCGTGGGAGCTGGGCAGGCTGCTGGCGCTCCAGAGCACCGACTACGCCACCGCGCTGTACGACTGGAAACGCCGCCGCGGCCAGAAACGGCTCCGGGCGACCCTGGAGCCCACCTCGGGCTACCCGCTCGACGTCCCCGCCATCGACGACGCGCTCCCCGACACCGTCCGTACCTGGCTGGCGGGCCTGGCGGGCCTGTCCGGCGTCCCGCTGATGTACCTCGTCCCCGACGAGCGGCTGCTGCCGGTGGAGAGCATCCGTTTCGTCAGCCTCGACCACCAGTGGGTGCGCCATCTCCTGGACGGCGCCTTCAGCATCGGCCGCCTCACCTCGGCGGACGCCGAACTGGACCGGTCGGGCCCGCCGGTGGACCTGGCGAAGACGGTGACCGGGGCGCTGATCAGGTCCGGCGTCGTGTCGGGCTATCCGGGCCTGGTCGTGGAGGCGTTCGGCGAGGACGTTCCGCTGGAGCAGATCAGCGCCACCCGCCTGACCCCCGACATCATGCTGTGCCTCTTCACCGGCACACTGACCCGCCTCGACGTCCGGCAGCGGCCCGAGGCGGTGCACTTCGCGGTGGAACTCCCCGGTGAGGGCCTGTTCGGCAAGTCGCTGCGCGGGCCTGACGGGGGGAGCGGCCCGGCCCTGGCGCCCCTTCCGCTGGGGCCGGGCGGGCGGCTGCCCATCGAGGACCTCGCCGACAGCATCGCCCTGACGATGAAACGGGGCGGCATCGGCTCCGGTGATTTCGCCCGGCAGATGATCGAGACGGCGGAGCGCGTGAGCTTCCTGAGCGCCTGACCCAGCCCTCTCCCCCTTTTTTCGGCGGTGACCCTACCGCCCGATTCGCCCTGCCCCGAGAACGGAATCCCGACATGACCACCTTCCACGTCGCGGTCGACCACCCGGACCCCGACACCCACGCCCTCACCACCACCTACCTCGGCACCGTCGACCAGACCCACATCGACGAGGTACGCGCCATCGCCGCCCTCCCCGGCTCCACGCGCCACCTCAAGGAACACCCCCGGCAGGACGGCGCCTTCATGGTCCTGCGCGACGACGGCCACCTGGACGTCTACGAGCCCGCCGAACCTGTCGCCGGCCCGCTGCCGAAGATCCGCCCCGCCCTGGCCGACGCGCCGCCTCCCGCCTCGGGCCCGGCGTACGTCGACGGCGTGACCCGGTTCGGGGACCAGCGCATCGGCGGCCCGATGGACACCCCGCTGGAGCCGCCGCGTGCCGTGTGGCACACCACCGAGTCCCCGGCCGGCGGCGACTACTTCACCTCGGTGGCCGCCTTCCTGATGCGGGCCGGGGTGGAACCGCAGGTGATCTACTGCCCGGTCACGGACCGGCTGGGCCAGTTCGGGCCCCTGAACCTGTCGGCCAGGGCGCTGAAGAACGACGGCACGAAGCGCACGAACCGGACCGGCAAGGTGTGCATCCAGATCGAGGTGCTGGGCCGCGCGCAGACCCCGTGGACGACGGGCTTCGACCCGAAGGGCAAGCCGAACTTCCAGCGGCTGCTCACCGCGATCCGCGCGCACGGCGTCCCGGACGTGTGGCCTGTAGGGGCCCCGCCGGCCACCGCGGCCCTCGCGACGGACCGGCCCAGAACCACCTGGGAGAACAAGGGCGGCCACTACGGGCACTCCCAGATCCCCGGCCAGGACCACTGGGACCCCGGGGCCATCGACACCGCGATCGTGCCGGGCGCCCCCCGCCCGACAGGCCCGGCACAGCCGTCCGCACCGCTGTACGAGCCGTTCCCCGGGGCGGCGTTCTTCCACCCCGGCCGCCGCAGCCCTCTCGTCACCGCCCTCGGGAAACGCCTGGTGCAACTCGGCTTCGGCAAGCACTACACCTCCGGCCCCGGCCCGGAATGGACGGAGGCGGACCGGCTCAACACGGCCGACTTCCAGCGCTCGCGGCCCGAGCTGGCGGGCGACGCGGACGGCATCCCGGGCCCGAAGACGTGGGCCGCGCTGAAGATCCCGAAGCTCTGAACGCCTCTCAGGCGGTGCGGCGCGCTCGGTTCTTCGGAAGGGTCTGGCACTTCGGGCAGAAATAGCTGGACCGGTTCATCCACGCCTTGCGGACCATCGACGTCCCGCACCGCATGCACGGCAGGCCCTCGCGCCCGTACGCGTCGAGGGACCGGTCGAAGTAGCCGGACTCGCCGTTGACGTTGACGTAGAGGCTGTCGAAGCTGGTGCCGCCGACGGCGAGGGCGGCGTTCATGACGTCGCGGACGTCGCCCAGGAGTTCCTTCGTCGTGGGGCGGGTGAAGCCGGCGGTGGGGCGGTCGTAGTGGAGGCGGGAGCGCCACAGGGCCTCGTCCGCGTAGATGTTGCCGACGCCGCTGATCAGGGACTGGTTCAGCAGGGCCCGTTTGATCGTGGTGCGCCTGCGGCGCAGGGCCTGGTGGAACGCCTCGTCGTCGAAGAGGGGGTCGAGGGGATCGCGGGCGATGTGGCCGATGACGTCCGGGAGGCCGTCGTCCGTCGTGTCGTGGAGGGAGAGGCCGCCGAAGGTGCGCTGGTCGACGAAGCGGAGTTCCGTCCTGATGTCGTCCGCGAAACGGATCCGGATGCGCAGGTGCCTCTCGTCGGCGGCGCCCAGGGGCTGGACCAGGAGCTGGCCGCTCATGCCGAGGTGCGCCAGGATCGCCTGGCCGCTGTCCGCGAGGGGCAGCCACAGGTATTTGCCGCGCCGGGAGGGCGTCCCGAGGCGGTGCCCCTTCAGCCGGTGCGCGAAGTCCTCCGCGCCTGCGAGATGACGGCGGACGGCCCTGGGGTGCAGGACCTCGACGTCGGCGACCGGACGACCGGCCACCCAACGCTCCAGACCTCGCCGGACGACCTCGACCTCGGGCAACTCGGGCATGACACTCCCCCGGATGTGAGCCGAGCGCCCGGCCCTGGTGAGGGCGGGCGCTCGGTCGGCTGTTCTTACGCGGAGGCGGACTCGGCGTCGGCGGTGGCCTCCTGGGCCGCCGCCTCTTCCTGTTTGATCCGTTCGTCCGCGGCGGCGCGGATGGCGCGCCACGCGGACTCGGCGGCTTGCTGCTCCGCCTCCTTCTTGCTGCGGCCGGTGCCGGTGCCGTACGAGACGCCTCCGACGCGGGCGGCAGCAGTGAAGGTCTTCTCGTGATCGGGGCCGGTCTCCGTGACCAGGTACTCGGGGACTCCGAGCCCTTCGGTCGCGGTGAGCTCCTGGAGGCTGGTCTTCCAGTCCAGGCCGGCACCGAGGTTCGAGGACTTCTCGATGAGCGGGTCGAACAGGCGGTGCACCAGTTCGGAGGCCGCGTCGAGGCCCTGGTCGAGATAGACCGCGCCGATCACCGCTTCGAGGGTGTCGGCGAGGATGGACGCCTTGTCCCGGCCGCCCGTGCCCTCTTCACCCCGGCCGAGCCGGATGAAGGAGCCGAGGTCGAGGCCGCGGCCGACTTCCGCCAGTGCGCGTGAGTTGACCACCGCGGCCCGCAGCTTGGCCAGTTGGCCTTCGGGCAGGTCGGGGTGGGTGGTGTACAGCGTGTCGGTGACGACGAGTCCGAGCACGGAGTCCCCGAGGAACTCCAGCCGTTCGTTCGTCGGCAGACCGCCGTTCTCGTACGCGTAGGAACGGTGCGTCAGCGCACGCACCAGAAGGGCGGACTCCAGCTGATAGCCGAGCCGCCCTTCCAGAAGCGTGTGGGACGAGGCCGTGTTGTCCGCAGAGTTTTTCTTCGGCGTGGACACAGTGCCTCTCACCAGCCTCAGACTTCGAGGACCTGGCGCTTGTTGTAGGTGCCGCAAGACGGGCACGCGATGTGCTGCTGCTTGGGCTCGTGGCAGCGCTCGCACGCCACCAGGGGGGTGACCGCAGCCTTCCACTGCGACCGGCGGTGGCGCGTGTTGCTGCGCGACATCTTCCGCTTCGGAACAGCCACGGCTACTTCTCCTGCTTCTCGTCGACGCCGGTTTCAGCGCCGCTGATCTTGTCCTTCTCGTCGGATTCGAGCGAACCCGAGAGTTCCTGCAATGCCGCCCACCGGATGTCGACGGCGTCGTGGTGGTGGTCCGGGTCGTCCGCGAGCCGTACTCCGCACTCGGAGCACAGGCCCTGGCAGTCGTCCTGGCACACCGGCTGCATGGGCAGTGCGAGCACCACCGCGTCCCGCAGCACGGGTTCGAGGTCGAACAGGCCGTCCTCGATGAAGAGCCTGTCCTCGTCGTCCTCGGCGTCGTCGTCGGGTTCCGCCTGTTTCGGGCGGCCCCGCTCATCGGCGTCGGGGTACGAGAACATCTCCTGGAACTCCGCGTCGACCTCCAGGCCGACCGGCTCCAGACACCTTACGCACTCCCCTTCGGCCTGTGCACGGGCGGTGCCTGTGACAAGCACCCCTTCCATGACGGACTCCAGGCGGAGTTCCAGTTCGACGGGGGCGCCTTCCGGTACCCCGACGACTCCCTGGATCCCGAGATCCTTGGGGGCGTCGACCTCACGGGTCAGGCGCTGCAGCGCGCCAGGACGCCGGCCCAGCTCGTGCGTGTCGAACACGAGGGGGTTGCGGTGGTCGAGGCGGGCGTTCGCGGCCATTCCTGTTTCTGATCTCTTCCGGACTGGAGGGACGCCGCCCAGCGGTGTTTCGGGGCAGCGGTGATCGCGGACGTGCACGCGACCGAAGAGCCAGGATACTGGAGCTTTCTCCCATAGCCCAATCGGGGTCCATTCGAATGGCTTCCCGGGGCCTCGGTTACAGGCCCCGCCCCTGTTCGTAGGCCCGCAACTGCTCCGGCGTGATCATGCCGGTGTCGAAGAGGCTGGTCTCGTCGAGGGCGTAGTTCTGCTGGGCGTGCTGCTGCTGGGCGTGCTGCTGGGGCTGCTGGGCCTGCGTCTCGTACCCCTGCTGCTGCCCGTCGTACCCCTGGTAGGCGCTCGCCGCGTACGGGTCGGCCTGCTGGTAGCCGTACGGGTCCGGCTGCGCGTACGTCTGGTCGTAGCCGCCGTAGCCGTCCTGGTAGCCGTAGGCGGCCTGCTGGTCGTAGCCGTGGACGACGGGCTGCTCGACGGACGCCGTGGCCTGGGCCGGGATCGGGGTCGAGCCCGTCCGGGAGGACTCCTCGCGGTCGGAGAGGGCCGCGAGGTCGGCGAGGTAGTCGGCGTCGGAAGAGTGCTGGTAGGTCGTGTTGTCGTCGGCGAGGGCGCCGAGGTCGTCGGTGGCGATGCGGCCGTGCAGCTTGTCGCGGCCCCGGCCGACGGCCTCCAGCGTCTTGGCGAGGACCGCCTCGAAGGCGCCCAGCTTGGCGTCGACGTAGCTGTCGGCGTCCTTGCGGAGGGTCTCGGGGTCGTGGCTGCGCTCGGGGGCGTCCTCGTCCGCGTAGCCGTTCTCGTCGAGGCCGGGACCCGTGCCGAGGAGCTTCTCGCGGCCCCGGCCGACCGAGCCCAGGGTCTTGGTGAGGACGACCTCGAAGTTGGCGAGCTTGGAGTCGACGTACTCGTCGGCCTCGGCGCGGATCTCCTCGGCCTCCTGGCGGGCCTCCGCGAGGATGCGGTCGGCCTCGGCCTGCGAGCGGCGGGCGACCTCCGTGCCGGAGATCAGCGAGCCGCGCTCGGCGTGCGCGGTGGTGATGATCCGGTCCGCCTCCTGGCGGGCCTGCTCGACCATCTGGTCACGGTCGCCGATCAGCTCCTGGGCCTGGGCGAGGGAGTCGGGCAGCGCGGCCCGCACCTCCTCCAGCAGGGCGAGGAGGTCGGCGCGGTTGACCACGCACGAGGCCGACATGGGCATCGACCTCGCACCGGACACCGCGGCGACGATCTCGTCGAGCTTCTTCTGTACGTCCACCTAGGCTCGCCACTCTCTACCGCTGTGTTGGAGACGGACAAGGCGACTGTAGCCTCCGGCGTCCCATCAGTCCTTGCGCAGGCGCTCGTTGAGTGCTTCGAGGACGACCGGGGGCACGAGGTGCGCGATGTCGCCGCCCCAGGTCGCGACCTCCTTGACGAGCGAGGAGGACAGGAAGCTGTAGGTCGGGTTCGTCGGCACGAACAGCGTCTCCACCCCGGACAGGCCGATGTTCATCTGCGCCATCTGGAGCTCGTAGTCGAAGTCGCTGACGGCTCTGAGGCCCTTGACGATCGCCGGGATGTCCCGCTGCTTGCAGAAGTCGACCAGCAGGCCGTGGAAGGACTCCACGCGGACGTTGCCGTACTCGGCGGTGACCTGGCGGATCAGGTCGATCCGCTCCTCGACCTCGAAGAGGCCCTTCTTGGCCTTGTTGATCATCACCGCGACGTACACCTCGTCGTAGAGGCGGGAGGCGCGGGAGATGATGTCGAGGTGTCCGTTGGTGATGGGGTCGAACGACCCGGGGCAGACGGCGCGGCGCACTGGTGGTCCCTCGCTCTCCGGTCCGGTCATCGTGCGTCTTCGCACGGTGCGTTGGTGCCCGTGACGGTGTTGTCGCCCGTGGCGGCGCGACCGTACCAAAACGTCCCCTCGCCGTAGCGCCGGGACTTGACCGGCTCGAACCCCTCCGGCCAGTGGAACTCTCCGCCTCTGGTGCTGCGCTCCACGGTGACGATCGCGTCGGACGCGAGCCAGCGTTCGGTGCGGAGTGTGAGGAGGATCTCGCGAAGATCGTGATCTGTGACGGCGTACGGGGGGTCGAGGAAGACGATGTCGTACGGGGCCGCGGGGGGTGCCTGGACGATCTGTTCGGCCTTGCCCTGCCGGACCTCGGCGCCGGGGAGGGCGAGGTTCCTGACGTTATCGCGGATGGCCTTCACGGCTTTGGGGTCGGTTTCCACCAGGAGGGTGTGGGCGGCGCCCCTGGAGAGTGCCTCCAGGCCGACGGCGCCCGAGCCCGCGTAGAGGTCGAGGACACGTTCGTCCGTGAAGGGGCCGGCGAGCAGGGACTCCCAGGTGGACATCAGGGCTTCGCGTGCGCGGTCGGAGGTGGGGCGGGTGCCGGTGCCCGGGGGGACGGCCAGTCGACGTCCGCCTGCGGTGCCGGCGATCACGCGAGTCATCTTGAGGTCCTTGGTCGGGGGCGAGTGCAGGTCCAGTGTGGCTCAGCCCTTCTCCAGGTACTGCTCCCTCTCCTCGTCCAGCAGCGCGTCCAGCGCCGTCCGCAGCCCCGGCAACCCCTCCAGTTCCGGGTTCTCCCCCACCAGCCTCGTCGCCTCCTCTCGCGCCTCCGCGATGACCTCCTCGTCCTCGATGACCTCCAGGACCCGCAGCGAGGAGCGCGCCCCCGACTGGGCCTGCCCGAGCACGTCGCCCTCTCTGCGCTGTTCCAGATCGATGCGGGACAGCTCGAAGCCGTCCAGCGTGGAGGCGACGGCGCCCAGCCGCTGGCGGGCGGGACTGGCCTCCGGCATGTCGGTGACGAGGAGGCAGAGCCCGGCGGCGGCGCCCCGGCCCACGCGGCCCCGCAGCTGGTGGAGCTGGGAGACGCCGAAGCGGTCGGCGTCCATGATGACCATGGCGGTGGCGTTGGGGACGTTGACGCCGACCTCGATGACGGTGGTGGCGACGAGGACGTGGGTCTCCCCGGCGGCGAACCTCCGCATCACCGCGTCCTTGTCGTCGGGGTGCATACGGCCGTGCAGCACCTCGACCTTCAGCCCGTCGAGCGGACCCTTGGAGAGCTGGTCGGCGACGTCCAGCACCGCCAGCGGGGGTCGTTTGTCGCCGTCCGGCGCTTCCTTCTTCGCCTTCTTGGCGTCCTCCTCGTCCCCGATCCGGGGGCACACGACATACGCCTGATGCCCCTTGCCGACCTCTTCCCGGACCCGTTCCCAGGCGCGCGTGAGGAAGTGGGGCTTGTCGGCGGCCGGCACGACATGCGTGGCGATCGGGGAACGGCCCGCCGGAAGCTGATCGAGCACGGACGTCTCCAGATCCCCGAAGACGGTCATGGCGACGGTCCTCGGGATCGGCGTGGCCGTCATGACCAGCAGATGCGGCGGCTGCTTCCCCTTGCCCCGCAGCGCGTCCCGCTGCTCGACCCCGAACCGGTGCTGCTCGTCCACGACGACGAGTCCCAGATCCTGGAACTGCACCTTGTCCTCGATCAGCGCGTGCGTCCCGATGACGATCCCGGCTTCCCCGGTCACCAGGTCCAGCAGCGCCTGCCTGCGCGCGGCCATCCCCATCGACCCGGTGAGCACCACGACCTTCGTCGCCCGCTCGGACCCGCCCAGCATCCCGCCCTCGGCCAGCTCCCCCATCATCTCCACGACCGACCGGTGATGCTGCTGCGCCAGCACTTCGGTGGGCGCGAGCATCGCGGCCTGCCCGCCCGCGTCGACGACGGCGAGCATGGCGCGCAGGGCGACCATCGTCTTCCCGCTGCCGACCTCCCCTTGGAGCAGCCGGTGCATCGGATGGCTCGTCGCGAGGTCGTCGAAGATTTCCCGGGAGACCTTCTGCTGGCCGTCGGTGAGGGTGAAGGGGAGGCGGTCGTCGAAGG
>DATCQX010000611.1:0-3009 GCA_036569285.1 Streptomyces sp. | reverse complement strand
AACGGTCAGCGCCTGCTCGACCAGCGTGTGGCTCGCCTCACCGGTGAGGGTGGCCACGAAGCCGACGCCGCAGGCGTCGTGCTCGTCGCGGGGGTCGTACATACCCTGCGCGGCAGGGCGAGCATCCATGAAGGACCAGTTCCGGCCATTCACGGAGTGCTGGGACGGCTGGCGCGGCGTACGCATCGGCTCTCCCGTCGTCGTCTCAAGTGGCATATCTGCGTTGCCGAGGGACGACGTTGGCCCTCTGCGTAAGTACAAAATTTCGTGCAGGTTACATGATGGGGCGGTTCCCGGGAAGTGGATACACCGTTCCAGCATGCGGACGCCGTGGGGGTGCGGCGGGTACCGCGCGAGGCGGCTGAAAATGGGCGGGGCCGAACGGGACAGATCGGTGTCCGTCGGTCCTGAGGGGGTACGGAAGGGGCGTCTTCACCCATCCCGCGCATGTACCGCGAGCGACGTTGCCCACAGCGCTTACGGCTCATGCCCGGTGGTCACGCATTCGAAACCAGCGAGTAACGGCTACTTATACGAAACCTTGCATAACTAGCAGCAGTGTCATCCTACGGCCGTACCGAACAAAGTGCCCAGGACGTACGTCACACCCGCCGCCGCCCCGCCCAGGGCCAACTGCCGCAGCCCGCTGTACCACCAGGTCCGCGCGGTCACGCGCGCGACGACGGCCCCGCACAGGAAGAGCCCGACGAGCGCCACCAGCACGGCCGGCCACAGCGCGCTCGCCCCCAGCAGATAGGGCAGCACGGGCAGCAGCGCGCCCAGCGCGAACGCCCCGAACGACGAGACGGCGGCGACGAGCGGCGAGGGCAGGTCGGAGGGGTCGATCCCCAGCTCCTCCCGCGCGTGGATCTCCAGCGCCATCTCGGGGTCACGCGAGAGCTGCCGGGCGACCTCCTTGGCGAGCCCCGCGTCCACCCCCCGGGCCTCGTACAGCGCGGCGAGTTCGGCCTCCTCGTCCGCCGGGTGGCTCCTGAGCTGCCCGCGCTCCACGTCCAGCTCCGCCTCCACCAGCTCCCGCTGCGAGGCGACCGACGTGTACTCGCCGGCCGCCATCGAGAAGGCACCGGCCGCGAGCCCCGCGAGACCGGTGAGGACGACGGCCTGGTGCCCTATGTCGCCACCGGCGACGCCGGTCATCAGCGCGAGGTTGGAGACGAGCCCGTCCATCGCCCCGAACACGGCGGGCCGCAGCCAGCCGCCGTTGACGTCCCGGTGCGTGTGGTTGTCGCGGTGCGCCTCGTGCAGCGGCGCCTGGACGTCGATGAGAGCCATTCCGAGGTACCCCCAGGAAGCTAAGCCAAAGCTAACTTTGGACAAGTTCTAATTATTTACAGCACTGAGGCTACGTCGGTCATTCCCAGGCCGCCAGCAAGGAAAGGCTGGGCTTAGCTGGGGTTTTACGGGTGAACGCTCATTCGAAGGTGAGGCTGCTCAAAAGTCGTCCGGGTGACAAAAGGGGCAAGGAGGCTGAGGTCAACCGCCAATGGTGGGACAGATCGAACTGTCACCGTCGTCTGAGGAGGTTCACGTATGCCGTCCGTCGCAGCGCTGCGAGAACGCGCGCGAGGCGCCCTGCTGGGTCTGGCCGTCGGCGACGCGCTGGGCGCCCCCGCCGAGAACCTGCGCCCCTCGGAGATCCGCGCCCGCTGGGGCCGCATCACCGGTTACGTCACCGACTCCCCCGCCGGCACCGACGACACCGAGTACGCGATCCTCTCCGGCCTCCTCCTCGCCCGCCACGGCTCCGCCCTCACCCCCGCCCACGTCCAGTCCGCCTGGCACGCCTGGATCGCCGACCGCGACGAGGGCCCCTTCCGCGGCGCCGGCTTCAGCGAACGCGGCACCCTGGAGAACCTCCGCAGAGGCCTCACGGCCCCGGTCACCGCCCAGCACCGCCACGCCTGGAGCGACGGCCTCGCCATGCGCGCCGCCGTCTTCGGCGTCTTCGCGGCAGGCCGCCCCGCGGAAGCAGCCCGCCTGGCGGCGATCGACGGCTCGGTGAGCCACGAGGGCGAGGGCATCTACGGCGGCCAGGCCGTAGCGGCCGGAGTGGCAGCGGCCATGACAGGCGCGTCCCCCCTGACGGTCGTCGCCTCCGCCCTGGCCGTGATCCCGGACGACTCCTGGACAGCCCGTTCCCTCCGCCGCGCCGTAGCAGTCTCCCACCAGGGCGAACGCGCCATCCGCTCCGCCGTAGTGATCGCCGGCTACCCCTGGACCGACCTCGCCCCCGAAGCGGTCGCCCTGGCTTTCGGCGCCTACACCCACGCGAACGCGGACTTCAGGGGTTCCGTCCTGACGGCCGTGAACATGGGCAGAGACGCCGACACGACAGCCGCCGTCGCGGGCGCGTTGTCCGGCGCCACCCAGGGCCTGACCGCCATCCCGGAAACCTGGGCCAAGGCAATCGGCCCGGCCAAGGGTTCCTGCCTCCCCGAGATGGCCGGCCACCACGTCCTGGACGTCGCCGAGCTCCTGATCCAGACAGAGAGCACGAAGTGGACGCCGGCTCGGGGGGACTTCGCGTTGGTGGCGGAGGGTGGGGAGGAGCGGTGAGGGATGAGAGGACGGGGTCGGGTGAGGGTGCTGGGGAGCAAGGCGGAGAGGCAGGGCGGAAGCACATGGACCCGGCGGCAGGGGACAAGACAAAAGACGGAGCATTCAGGCCCCTGGGAGCCCCGGTTGCCCGAGGGGCGCGGGGTTGCACCGAACCTGCGGTTACTTCCACGCAACCCCGACAGCCCACACCGAACCCGCCCGCACCCACAACGAGCGCCGCGTCTTTCAGGGGCGCGGGCCTGCACCAACACATGGCAACCACCGAGGAAGCGCGACCGGCCACAACGAACACCCCACCTTTCAGCGACACGGGCCCGCACCAACACACGGCGACCACCAAGGGAACGCGACCAGCCACAACGAACCCGCAGCGCCCCACTACCAGCACCCCGTCTTTCAGGGGCGCGGGGAACTGCGCGACAAGCCACG